>DASUJK010000262.1:0-16040 GCA_036279295.1 Pseudonocardiaceae bacterium
GACGGCCTGAAACTGGCCTTCAAGGAGGACATCCGGCCGGTCCTGGCGGACAAGTGGGTGTACTTCATCGCCCCGGTCGTCTCCACGATCCCGGCGTTCCTCGCGTTCTCGGTGATCCCGTTCGGGCCGCCGGTGCGGATGTTCGGCCACGAGACCGCGCTCCAGCTCACCGACCTCCCCGTCGGCCTGCTGGTGGTGCTGGCCTGCTCGTCGCTGGGTGTCTACGGCATCGTGCTGGCCGGCTGGTCGTCCGGCTCGCCCTACCCGCTGCTCGGCGCGCTGCGCTCGGCGGCCCAGGTGATCTCCTACGAGGTCGCGATGGGCCTGGCCATCGTCGCGGTCATCGTGCAGGCGCACTCGCTGTCCACCGCGGACATCGTCGAGTCCCAGCAGGGCGGCTGGTACGCGTGGCTCCTGCTGCCCAGCTTCGTCATCTACATGATCTCGATGGTCGGTGAGACCAACCGGGCGCCGTTCGACCTCGCCGAGGCCGAATCCGAGCTGGTCGGTGGCTTCCACACCGAGTACACGTCACTGAAGTTCGCGCTGTTCTTCCTGGCCGAGTACGTGAACATGGTCGTCGTGTCCTGTGTGGCCACGACGCTGTTCCTCGGTGGGTGGCGGGCACCGTGGCCGCTGTCGCTGTGGGCGGGCGCGAACTCCGGCTACTGGCCGATCCTGTGGTTCCTGATCAAGACCCTGATCTTCCTGTTCGTGTACATCTGGCTGCGCGGCACGCTGCCCAGGATGCGCTACGACCAGTTCATGCGGCTGGGCTGGAAGTTCCTGGTGCCGATCAGCCTGGTGTGGATCGTCGCGGTGATCGCGGTCCGCGACATCAAGGCGCGCTACGGCTTCACCGGTCCACTGCTGCTGGTGATCCTCGGCTGTGTCGTGGTGGTCGCGCTGGTGATCGCCTTCCTGGTGCCGGAACGCAAGGTCCCGGACAACAGGGTGCAAGTGACCGGCGGCGACTTCCCGGTCCCGCCGCTGGACCTCGTGGTGCCCAGGCCGGGCAGGCGCAGGTCGACGGGTCGCGGTGAGCGGGCCAGGGCCTTGGCGCACGCGCAGGCAGCAGTGCCGGCCGGTGCCGCTGATGAGGAGGGGGACAATGGGGGTATTTGATCCCATCAAGGGATTCGGAGTCACCTTCGGGGCCATGTTCCGGAAGGTCGTCACCGAGGAGTACCCGGAGGACTTTCCCCCGGCCGCACCCAGGTATCACGGTCGCCACCAGCTCAACCGGCACCCGGACGGCCTGGAGAAGTGCGTCGGCTGCGAGCTGTGCGCGTGGGCGTGCCCCGCGGACGCGATCTTCGTCGAGGGCGGCGACAACACCGAGGATGCCCGGTTCTCCCCGGGTGAGCGCTACGGCGCCGACTACCAGATCAACTACCTGCGGTGCATCGGCTGCGGCCTGTGCATCGAGGCCTGCCCGACGCGCTCGCTGACCATGACGAACTTCTACGAGCTGGCCGACGACAACCGGCAGGACCTGATCTACACCAAGGAAATGCTGATGGCGCCGCTGCTGCCCGGCATGGAGCAGCCGCCGCACCCGATGCGGCTGGGCGAGAACGAGCAGGACTACTACGTGAACGGTCCCGCGCTGGCCGGGCAGGCGGGCGTGCCGGGCGGGATCGTCGAGACGAGCGGTGAGGTGCGCTGATGTTCACCCACGCAGGCCTCCTGCTCGCCGCGGCACCGCACCCGGCAGGCTACGTCAGCCCCGGTGAGACGATCGCGTTCTGGGTGCTCGGGCCGCTGGCCCTGGCCGGCGCGCTGGGCATGCTGTTCTCCCGCAACGCCGTGCACTCCGCGCTGTGGCTGGTGCTCACCATGCTCAGCCTCGGCATGCTGTACATGGCCCAACAGGCGCCGTTCCTCGGCTTCGTGCAGATCATCGTGTACACCGGCGCGATCATGATGCTGTTCCTGTTCGTGCTGATGATGGTCGGCAGGGACGCGTCCGACTCGGTGGTCGAAGTGCTGCGCGGCCAACGGCTGTGGGCCGGCATCCTCGGTGTCGGCCTGGCCGGGCTGATCGTCGGCATCGTGGCCCGTGGCCTGACCGCGGTCACCGCGGTCGGACTGGACGGCCCGAACAGTGCCAACGGCGGCAACGTCAGCCAGATCGGCAGGTCGCTGTTCACCGACTTCCTGTTCCCGTTCGAGCTCACGTCGGCCCTGCTGATCACGGCGGCCGTCGGCGCGATGGTGCTGGCCTACACCGGCCGCAGTGCCAAGGGCGGCAAGAAGACCCAGCGCGAACTGGTGGTCGCCCGCTTCCGCGGCGAGCACGCCCGGCCCTCGCCGCTGCCCGGTCCCGGTGTGTTCGCCACCGGCAACTCGGTGGCCACGCCCGCGCTGCTGCCGGACGGCTCGATCGCACCCGAATCGCTGTCCGAGATCATCGAGGCCACCCCGGTCACCGAGTACGGCCCGGACCTGGCCGAGGTGTCCGACACCGGTGAGCGTGTCGGCGCGCGGGCGTTGACCGAAGGCAGCCACACCGAAAGCAGCTACGAGGAGTCCGAGGAGGTCAGGTCATGACGCCCACGTACTACCTGCTGCTGTCGGCGCTGCTGTTCGCCATCGGCGCGGTCGGCGTGCTGGTGCGGCGCAACGCGATCGTCGTGTTCATGTGCATCGAGCTGATGCTGAACTCGGTGAACCTCACGCTGGTCACGTTCGCCAGGGTGAACGGCTCGCTGAGCGGCCAGGTGATGGCGTTCTTCGTGATGGTCGTCGCGGCGGCCGAGGTCGTGGTCGGACTCGCGATCATCATGTCGATCTTCCGGACCCGCAGGTCCGCCTCGATCGACGACACCAACCTGCTGAAGTACTAAAGGGAGCACGGAGAACATGCCGACCGACTTGATGCTCGGCCCCGCAAGCGAGCCATCGGTCTTCGCGGCGAGCGGAGTGGCCTCGTCCGCCTGGCTGCTGCTCGCGCTACCGGCCTTCGGCGCGCTGGTGCTGTTCATCGGCGGCAGGCGCACCGACGGCTGGGGTCACCTGCTCGGGTGCGCCACCATCGTGGCCGCGTTCGTGTGGGGCCTCGTGGAGTTCTTCCACTCCACCAGCCTGCCGGCCGGCCAGCGGGTGCAGAACCTGCACCTGTTCTCCTGGATCCCGGTGAACGCCCTGCAGGTCGACTTCGGACTGCGGCTGGACCCGCTGTCGCTGACGTTCGTGCTGCTGATCACCGGCGTCGGTGGCCTGATCCACATCTACTCGATCGGCTACATGTCGCACGACCGCGACCGGCGCCGGTTCTTCGCGTACCTGAACCTGTTCGTCGCCTCGATGCTGCTGTTGGTGCTGGGCAACGGGTTCGTGACTCTCTACCTCGGCTGGGAGGGTGTCGGCCTGGCGTCCTACCTGCTGATCGGGTGGTACTCCGACCGGCCGTCCGCAGCGACCGCCGCCAAGAAGGCGTTCCTGATGAACAGGGTCGGTGACGTCGGCCTCGCGCTGGCGATCTTCATCCTGTTCGCGAAGCTGCACACCACGCAGTACACCGAGGTGTTCGCGCGGGCGCACACGCTGTCGCCGGGCACGCTGACCGCGATCGCGCTGCTGCTGTTGCTCGGCGCCTGCGGCAAGTCCGGCCAGTTCCCGCTCCAGTCCTGGTTGCCGGACGCGATGGAGGGCCCGACCCCGGTCTCCGCCCTGATCCACGCCGCGACCATGGTGACCGCGGGCGTCTACCTGGTGGCCCGGTCGAACCCGATCTACGACCTGACGTCGTCCGGCCGGCTGCTGGTGGTCATCATCGGCGCGATCACGCTGCTGCTCGGTGCGATCGTCGGCTGCGCGTACGACGACATCAAGAAGGTGCTGGCGTACTCGACGGTCAGCCAGATCGGCTACATGATGCTGGCCGTGGGGCTGGGCCCGTTCGGCTACGCGCTGGCCATCGTGCACCTGCTGTCGCACGGCTTCTTCAAGGCAGGACTGTTCCTCGGTGCCGGCTCCGTCATGCACGCGATGGACGACGAGACCGACATGCGGCGCTTCGGCGGGCTGTTCAAGCGGATGCCGATCACCGCGGTCACGTTCGGCTTCGGCTACCTGGCCATCATCGGCTTCCCGTTCCTGTCCGGCTTCTACTCCAAGGACCCGATCATCGAAGCCGCGTTCCAGCAGGGCGGCTGGCGGGGTTGGGTCTTCGGTCTGGCCGCGGCCATCGCGGCCGGCCTGACCGCGTTCTACATGACCCGCCTGGTGATCATGACGTTCTTCGGGCCCGCCCGCTGGCAGGAGCTGAAGAACACCGATGGCAACGACTACCACCCGCACGAGGCCCCGGCCACGATGACGATCCCGATGATCATCCTGGCGATCGGCTCCGTCGGTATCGGTGCCTACCTGACCATCGGCAACCGACTGGCGAACTGGCTGACACCCTCGTTGGGCGCGTTGCAGAAGGCCGACAACGGACCACTGCCCTCCATCGTGGTCACGATCGGCACCCTGGTGCTGGCCGCGATCGGTGTGCTGGTGGCGATCCTGGTGGTCGGCCGTCGGGCGGTCCCGGTGACCCGGCCCGAGCCGGTCGCCTGGCCGGTCCGCGCCGCTCGTGCCGACCTGTACGGCAACGCGCTGAACGAGACCCTGGTGGCCAGGCCCGGCCAGTGGCTGACCGGCGCCCTGGTGTTCTCCGACCGGATGGGCGTGGACGGGATGGTCAACGGCATTGCTGCGCTGTTCGGCGGTAGTTCCGGCCGATTGCGCAGGCTTCAGACCGGGTTCGTGCGGTCCTACGCACTGAGCATGTTGGGAGGCTCGATCCTCTTGATCGCGGCGCTGCTGTTGGTGAGGTTCTCCGGATGAGCGTCGTACATCAGGCCACCGTTGCCGCGGTGACCAATTCCGGCACCGGTTTCCCGGTCCTGCTCGGACTGCTGCTCTGGCCACTGGTCGGGGCGTGTGTCGTGGTCACGCTGCGCGGCAGCGACAAGGCGGCGAAGCTCGTCGCGATGGCGTTCTCGGTCATCGAGTTCGCGCTCGCCGTGGTCTCGCTGTTCGTCTACCACACGGGCGGCGCGCGCATTCAGTTCTCCGGTGGCACGACCTGGATCTCGTCGTTCGGCACCCACATCTCGTTCGGCATGGACGGCATCGCGCTGGTGATGGTGGCCATGATCGGCTTCCTGGTGCCGATCGTGATCGGTGCGTCCTGGGACGAGAAGCTGCCCGAGGGCCGCTCGGCCGCCGGTTTCTTCGCGCTGATCCTCACGCTGGAAGCCCTGATGATCGGGGTGTTCGCGGCCACCGACGTGTTCCTGTTCTACGTGCTGTTCGAGCTGATGCTGATCCCGATGTACTTCCTCATCGGCGGCTACGGCGGCATCAACCGCAGGTACGCGGCGGTCAAGTTCTTCCTGTACTCGTTCCTCGGCGGCCTGCTGATGCTGGCGTCGGCGATCGGTGCCTGGTCCTACGTCCAGTCGGTGACCGGCAACGGCACGCTCGACTGGGCCACGCTGGCCGCCGTGCTGCCGCACGCACCGCTGTCCACACAGATCTGGCTGTTCCTCGGCTTCTTCTTCGCGTTCGCCATCAAGGCGCCGCTGGTGCCCTTCCACACCTGGCTGCCCGACGCGACCGCGGAGGCGCCGATCGGCGTCGGCGTGCTGCTGGTCGGTGTGCTGGACAAGGTCGGCATCTTCGGGTTCCTGCGCTACAACCTGGTGCTGTTCCCGAATGCCAGCAAGACCCTCGCCCCGCTGCTGCTGGTGCTCGCCGTGGCCGGTGTGCTGTACGGCTCGATCCTGGCCGCCGGGCAGAGCGACATGAAACGGTTCGTGGCCTACGTTTCGTTGGCGCACTTCGGTTTCATCGCGCTGGGCGTGTTCGCGTTCACCGCGCAGGGCCAGGTCGGCGCGGTGTCCTACATGGTCAACCACAGCATCTCCACCGGCATGCTGCTGGTGGTCATCGGCATGGTGATCGTGCGTGGCCGCTCGGTCCGGGTCGAGGACTACGGCGGGATGGCGAAGGTGACGCCGCTGTTGGCCGGCATGCTGTTCCTGGCCGGTCTGACCACGCTGTCGCTGCCGGGCACCAATTCGTTCGTCAGTGAGTTCCTGGTGCTGATCGGGGCCTACCAGACCGAGCCGGTGTACACGATCCTGGCGACCATCGGCATGGTGCTGGCCGCGCTGTACGTGCTGTGGCTCTACCAGCGGGTGATGCAGGGACCGGTGCGCGGCAACGCGCTGATCGGCGTGACGGCGGGCCCCGGTGCCGCCGCCGATCCGTCGCTGGGTGCCCGCAAGGCGATCCACGACCTGAGTGGCAGGGAGCGCTGGGTGCTCGCACCGCTGGTGGTGCTGATCCTGCTGCTCGGCTTCTACCCCAAGCCCCTGCTGGACATCGTCAATCCGTCGGTGGGCGCGACCATCCAGGCGGTCACCGTGCAGGAAGGCAACTGACGTGGCGGTTCTGACATTGCTCGGTTCGGGTCCCGGCGCGCTGGCGGCCGTGACCACGCCGATCGCCACCCCCGCGGTGAACTACGGCGCGATCGCGGCTCCGCTGATCATCCTCGGGGCGGCCTGCATCGGCGTGCTGTTCGAGGCGTTCCTGCCGCGTCAGTCGCGCTGGGCCGCCCAGGTCACGCTGACCCTGCTGGCGCTGGTCGCCGGTGGTCTCGCGCTGGCCATCTACCTCAAGCACGCGCCGGTCGCCGGTACCACGACGCTGGCCGGCGCGATCTCGATCGACCGGCCCGCGCTGTTCCTGTGGGGCACGCTGCTGGCGCTGGCACTGGGTGCCGTGCTGCTGATCGCGGACCGGACCGTGGACAAGGGCGGCTACTTCGTCGCCAACGCGGCGATCCGGCCGGGCGCGCTGTCCGAGCGGGCCGACCGGGCGCTGGGCGGCATGCAGACCGAGGTCTTCCCGCTGACGCTGTTCGCGCTCGGCGGCATGATGGTCTTCTGCGCGGCCAACGACCTGCTCACCATGTTCGTGGCGCTGGAAGTGCTGTCGCTGCCGCTGTACCTGATGTGTGGCCTGGCCAAGCGCCGTCGGCTGCTGTCCCAGGAGGCGGCGGTCAAGTACTTCCTGCTCGGCGCGTTCGCGTCGGCGTTCTTCCTCTACGGCCTCGCGCTGCTGTACGGCTACGCGGGCTCGGTGAAGCTCGTCGACATCGCGCACGCGGCCGCCGGCACCAACCGGTCGGACACCCTGCTGTTCGGCGGCATGGCCCTGCTGGTGGTCGGCCTGATGTTCAAGGCGTCGGTGGCGCCGTTCCACACGTGGACGCCGGACGTCTACCAGGGCGCGCCGACCCCGGTCACCGCGTTCATGGGTGCCTGCACGAAGGTCGCCGCGTTCGGCGCGATCCTGCGGGTGCTCACGGTGTCGTTCCAGTCGACCAGCTGGGACTGGCGCGGTGTGCTGTGGGGTATCGCGATCGTCTCGATGTTCCTCGGCGCCATTCTCGGTATCACCCAGAGCGACGTGAAGCGCATGATCGCTTACTCGTCGGTGGCTCACGCCGGATTCATCCTGGTGGGTGCGATCGCGATCACGCAGCGTGGACTGTCCAGCACGCTGTTCTATCTGATCGCCTACGGCTTCACCACAATCGCCACGTTCGGGGTCATCACCCTGGTCCGCAACGGCGATGGTGAGGCATCACACCTTTCGTCCTGGGCTGGTCTGGCCAAACGGTCACCGTTGGTCGCCGGTGTGTTCACATTCCTCTTGCTCGCATTGGCCGGCATCCCGCTGACCAGCGGTTTCACTGCCAAATTTGTGGTTTTCTCGGCCGCCATGAACGACGGCGAAGGGCCACTGGTGGTGCTCGCGCTGATCGCCAGCACCATTGCCGCATCGTTCTACCTGCGTGTCGTGGTGCTGATGTACTTCAGTGAGCCCGCCGCCGACGGCCCGACGGTCAGTGTGCCCGGTCCGTTCACCACCGCGGCCATTACGCTGGGCGTATTGGTGACACTCGTGCTGGGCGTGTGGCCGCAGTTCGTCCTCGACTGGGCGGGGAGCGGCGGCTTCGCCCTCTGACCGTGCTTCGGGGGCGTTATGACAACTGACCAGCCGGCACCGACCGGTGACGAGTCAGTGCTGTTGTTCGACCTGGCCGATCCCGGTCTGACCGTCGGGATCAAGGCAGGCCTGGACCGGGTCGAGGATGTGCTGCACACGGTGGTGGACACCGAGGTGGAGTTCGTCCGGGCCACCGCCCTGCACCTGGTGGACGCGGGTGGCAAGCGGGTCCGCCCGCTGTTCACCCTGCTGGCCGCCCAGTTCGGTGACGCACAGCGGCAGGACGTCATCACGGCGGCCGCCGCGGTCGAGCTGGTGCACATCGCCACGCTCTACCACGACGACGTGATGGACGAGGCCACCATGCGGCGCGGCACGGTCAGCGCCAACGCCCGGTGGGACAACACGGTGGCCATCCTGGCCGGTGACTACCTGTTCGCGCACGCCTCCCGACTGGTCTCCGACCTGGGCACGGACGCGGCCCGGATCATCGCGGAAACGTTTGCGGAGCTGGTCACCGGGCAGATGCGGGAGACCATCGGCCCGAACCCCGGTGACGACCCGATCGAGCACTACCTGTCGGTGATCCGACAGAAGACTGGCTCGCTGATCGCCACCGCGGGCCGGTTCGGCGGCATGTGCTCCGGCGCCACCGACGAGCACATCACGGCTCTGCGCGAGTACGGCCGGATCGTCGGCGCCGCGTTCCAGATCTCCGACGACATCATCGACATCGCGTCGCCCGCCGACGAGTCCGGCAAGACGCCGGGCACCGACCTGCGCGAGGGCGTGCCCACACTGCCGATGCTGTACGCGCTGGCCGACCACGAGCCGGGCGACCGGGACGGGATGCGGCTGCGGGAGCTGCTCGGCCGCCCGCTGACCGATGACGACGAGGTCGCCGAGGCACTGAACCTGCTGCGTGAGTCCTCGGCACTGCCCAGGGCCCGCAAGACCCTGTCGGACTACGCCGACCGGGCCCGCGAGGTGCTGCGGGCACTGCCCGACCACCCGGCCAGGGAGGCGCTGCGGTCCATGGCGGACTACCTGGTGGACCGCACCGGCTGACCGGTTCGCACGGCGAGTGACGGGTCGCATTGACCGCGAGTGATCCCGGACCGCTCACTCGATGGTTGATAGGCTGACCCCGTAGGGAGTAGGTGGCCGTCGGCATGCCAGGATGTGACGTCCAGCACTAGCGATTCCGTGCCGCTTTGCTGCTGTTTGGACGATTCACTCCGTTTTCGATCCGCCGATCGGGCTACCTGCCCAGGGGTAGGCCTGGTAGGACAGACTGCGCAGGGCCCTGTGTCGTGGCTCCGGCGCCGGGCACAGTCCACGCAGGAAGGGTGTCCCATATGTGGATCTTCGGGCAGGTGTGGTTCGCCTGCCTGGTCGGCTTCGCCGTCGGCGTGGTGCTCGACTGGGTGGTGCGGGTTCGGCCACTGAGCCAGCGAGTGGCCTCCCTTGAGGCGCGGTTGGCCGGCGACGCCAGGTCCGCACGGCAGGACGGCGAACACGGCCGTTCCGTCTTCGACCGGGGACCGTTCGCCTCCGCGACACTGAGCCCGGACGGGTTCGTCACCGAGCGCAACCGGGGCGGCCTGCTCACACCCAAGGGCACCGGCGGCGTCCCGGACAGCTTCGAGACCGACCTGCTCGACATCGGCGAGCCGCCGCCGCACGACGCCGGCCGGACCGGCGTCGAGGACTTCCCCGGTGTGTCCCGGATCAGCGACGCCTGGGAGACCGAGGCCGAGGAGGCCACCAGGGCGGCGCCCGAGCCGTGGCAGCCGATCGGCCCGGCCGCCACCGCGGCCGAGGAGTCCTGGCAGGCCGACGAGCCGGCCCTGTCCGCGCTGGAGTCGACGCGCGACAACTGGCAGACCCAGCCCAACCAGCCCGCCGAGCCGGTGGACGACACCGAAGCGGCCGACCAACAGTACCTGGAGTTCCTGCGCGCCGGGGCGAACCACGCCCCCATCGATGCGGGCGCCGATGACGACGACACGGACGACACCGAGACCCACGGCGAGGTGCCGCCGCCCGATGCCAACGAGGTGACGTCGGTCCTGCCGTACGCGGCCGGGGACGCGATCGACGCCGATGGCGAGCAGCCGCGGATCGACGGCTACGAGGCATACGAGAGCTACGCCCAGGACGAGTACCAGCAGAACGGCTACCAGGCAGCCGAGTACCAGGGCAACGGCTACGCCGACTCCGGTTACCAGTTCGGGGAGTACCAGCCGGAGGAGATCGAGGAACCGGAGGAGTCGAGCAGTCCGCTGCCCCGCAGGGGCGCGTCCAGTGAGGGCTCCCTGCGGTTCACTCCCTTCGCCCCCTACGAGATCCCGTTCGAGGGCCAGGACGCCGAGTACACCGACACCCAGCAGCCGCACAACGGCGAGCTGACGCCGATCGAGGAAGGTGGGTTCCAGCCCTTCCAGAAGCCGGTCGGGGCCGCTGACGGGCCGTACGACACGGCCACCGACGGCGCGTGGATCGGCGAGGACGGTCAGCTGGTCGGCCTGATGCAGGACGGCTTGCAGGACGTGTCCGCGAACGGTTCGCACATGCTGTCCGAGGCCGACGAGGCCAGCCCGTCCAGCTGGTTCGACTTCAGCGACGCCGGCCCGCAGACCATCACCGACGGCTCACTGACCCAGCGGATGCTGCCGGTCAGCAGGCCCGACCTGGACCACCCCGACCTGCTGCCCGAATCGGTGTTCGGCACCGACAACGACACCATCTACGGCGAGGACGGCCCGGCCAGGTCGCTGTTCGAGCCGGTGATCCCGCCGGACGAGCTGGAGGACAACTTCCAGGCGCCCGCGTACGAGGAGCCGGCTGCCCAGCCCGCCTACGTGGACCAGCAGCCGGCCGCCCGGGACGAGTTCGACGGTTTCGAGGACGTCGGCTACGACACGCCCGGATACGGCGACGCGGCATTCGACACCACGCCCCAGGGAACACCCGAGACGGCATCGGATTCCGGCCCGGCCACGGACGAGTTCTTCAGCCCGGCCGCGTCTCCCCGGCCGATGCGGGTGCGGACCGGTATGGACAGTGGCCCCGCCACCCAGTCCATCCCGGCCATGCCGTCGGTGCCGACGCCCGGCCACGCCGACGGTGACGGTGGTGACCAGGGCGGCCCGTTCGGTCCAGGCTCGGCGCTGCCGCTGCCCGACGGTTCGGCACCCTCACCGCAGTTCCGGGTGAAGGCACGGACGTCCTCGATGGTGTTCCACACCGAGGCGTCACCGTTCTACGAGCGGCTGGAACCCCAGGTCTGGTTCCACGACCCGGGCGTCGCCCAGCGAGCCGGCTTCACCAGCTGGGAACGCCCCAGGACCTGGTGACCGCCTGGCGCGGAGCTCTAGGCGAATCTCTTGCTCTCAACGAAACCGGCTGGTGGTTCGCCCCGAGGGCAATCACCAGCCGGTTTCGTTTGTCTGGCAGCGGGCGTCAGCCCGCGACCGTCCACGTGTCGTTGCCGCGCAGCAGACTCTGCAGGTCAGCGGGCTTGGCCGCCTTCGCCTGCTCCACCTGTGCCCTGGCCTCGTCGTCGTACGTCGGCCTGCTGACCGCGCGGAACACGCCCGTCACGGTGTGCGCCAGGTCCGAGCCGGTCAGCCGGGACAGCGCGAACGCGTACGACGGGTCCGACACGGTCTTGTCGTGTACGACCACCGAGTCGAGACCGACCTCGGCGACCTTCCGCACCCCGAACGCGCCGGTGGCCAGGTCGCGCACCACGCCGTACTCGCAGCCCTCGGTGCCGAACACGATCGGCTCGCCGTGCACCAGGTTGACGATCCGCCGCTCCCGCTCGCCCGGCTCCTTCAGCACGTCGAACGCGCCGTCGTTGAAGATCGGGCAGTTCTGGTAGATCTCCACCAGCGCGGTGCCGCGGTGCTCGGCCGCGGCGCGCAGCACCTCGGTCAGCTGCTTGCGGTCCGAGTCCAGTGCCCTGGCCACGAACGTCGCCTCGGCACCCAGCGCCAGCGACACCGGGTTGAACGGGTGGTCCAGCGAGCCCATCGGGGTGGACTTGGTGATCTTGCCCTGCTCGCTGGTCGGCGAGTACTGGCCCTTGGTCAGCCCGTAGATCCGGTTGTTGAACAGCAGGATCTTCAGGTTCACGTTGCGCCGCAGGGTGTGCATGAGGTGGTTGCCGCCGATGGACAGCGCGTCGCCGTCACCGGTCACCACCCACACCGACAGGTCCTGCCGCGCGACGGCGAGACCGGTGGCCAGCGCCGGGGCGCGGCCGTGGATGGAGTGCACGCCGTAGGTGTTCATGTAGTACGGGAACCGGCTGGAGCAGCCGATACCCGACACGAACACGATGTTCTCGCGCCGCAGGCCCAACTGGGGCATGAACCCCTGCACGGCCGCCAGCACCGCGTAGTCACCGCAGCCAGGGCACCAGCGCACTTCCTGGTCGGACTTGTACTCCTTGGCGGACTGCTTCCCGTCGAACGTGGGAACCAGGTCCGTACCCCCCAGCGATGGCAGTCCCAGATCGATCGCGGTCACCGCTTCACGCCTCCCTCGATGATGTCGGTGAACACGTGCTGCAATTCCTCGGCCTTGAACGGCAGGCCCGCCACCTTGGTGTAGCTGACGGCGTCCACCAGGTACTTGGCCCGCAGCAGCAACGCCAGTTGGCCCAGATTCATTTCCGGTACCACCACTCGGGAGTACCCGGCCAGCACGTCGCCCAAATTGGCGGGCAACGGATTCAGGTGGCGCATGTGCACGGTGGCCACCCTGCCGCCCGCGTTGCGCACCCGCCGGGCCGCGGCGCCGATCGGACCGAACGTCGAGCCCCAGCCGACGACCAGCACCGATGCCTCGCCGGACGGGTCGTCGACGACCACGTCGGGCACCTCGATGCCGTCGATCTTGGCCTGGCGCAACCGGACCATCCTGTCGTGGTTGTCCGGGTCGTAGGAGATGTTGCCGCTGCCGTCCTGCTTCTCCAGGCCGCCGATCCGGTGTTCCAGACCGACCGTGCCGGGGATGGCCCACGGCCGCGCCAGCGTCTCGGGATCACGCAGGTACGGCCAGAAGTCACCGGAGCCGTCCGGCGCGTTCGGTTCGGTGGCGAACCGTACGCTCAGATCGGGCAGGTCGGCGACCGACGGCACCAGCCACGGCTCGGAGCCGTTGGCGATGGCGCCGTCGGACAGCACCAGCACCGGCGTCCGGTACGTCAACGCGATGCGGGCCGCGTCGATGATCGTCGGGAAGCAGTCCGCGGGGGACCGCGGCGCGACGATCGGCACCGGGGCCTCGCCGTTGCGGCCGAACATGGCCTGCAACAGGTCGGCCTGCTCGGTCTTGGTGGGCAGCCCGGTGGACGGCCCGCCGCGCTGCACGTCGATCACGATCAGCGGCAGCTCGGTCATCACGGCCAGCCCGATGGTCTCGGACTTCAGCGCGATACCGGGCCCGGACGTGGTGGTCATGCCCAGCGCCCCACCGTAGGAGGCGCCCAGCGCCGCGCCGATGCCGGCGATCTCGTCCTCGGCCTGGAACGTGGTGATGCCGAAGTTCTTGTGCTTGGACAGTTCGTGCAGGATGTCCGATGCCGGCGTGATCGGGTAGGTGCCCAGCACGATCGGCAGCCGGGCACACTGGCCGGCCGCCACGATCCCGTAGGCCAGCGCCGCGTTGCCGGTGATCTGCCGGTAGGTGCCGGTGGCCAGCTTGGCCGGGGCGACCTGGTAGGTCACCGCGAACGACTCGGTGGTCTCGCCGTAGTTCCAGCCCGCCCGGAACGCCAGCACGTTGGCCTCGGCGATGTCGGGCTTGCGGGCGAACTTCTCCCGCAGGAACCGCTCGGTGCCCTCGGTCGGCCGGTGGTACATCCAGGACAGCAGGCCGAGCGCGAACATGTTCTTCGCCCGTTCCGCGTCCTTCTTGCCCAGCCCGGTCGACGCCAGCGCACCCTGGGTCAGGGTGGCCATCGCGACCTTGTGCACCTGGATCGACGAGTCCAGCGACTCGTCCTCCAGCGGGTTGGTCTGATAACCGACCTTGACCAGGTTCCGCTTTGTGAACTCGTCGGTGTTGACGATCAGCATCCCGCCCGGCGGCAGGTCCCTGATGTTCGCCTTCAACGCGGCGGGGTTCATGGCGACCAGCACGTCCGGTCGGTCACCCGGCGTCAGGATGTCGTAGTCAGCGAAGTGCAGCTGGAACGACGAGACACCGGGCAGGGTGCCCTGTGGCGCCCGGATCTCGGCCGGGAAGTTGGGGAGTGTGGCGAGGTCGTTGCCGAACGCCGCCGCTTCACTGGTGAACCTGTCGCCGGTGAGCTGCATACCGTCGCCGGAGTCGCCGGCGAAGCGGATCACCACCCGGTCGAGCTTGCGGACCTCGGGGTCCGCCTCCGGTGACGAGCTGCCGTTGCCACCCACATCAACGCTCATGGGCTCGCTGATCCCTCTTCTCCCACCTGGCCGGTCCGGCCCGCTGTGGGCCAGCCCGGAGACCTAGCTGACTCGATCCGCGTGCGTGCGGTCGGCTGTGGTCCAACCACCTGCACCGCGTTCCGTCCGCGAGGGTAGTCCCATACATCGGTGCACGACTGATGTCGCGCTGACACACACCGAGGTGTGGGAAACCCCTGGTCGGAGCGATCTTCCTGTTGTGTCCAACACTGTCATTGTCCAATTGAACATCGCTGCAGTCTTAGTCTTGCGTGCGCTGTCTCACACCTTCGGTCCTGTTGGCCGTATCACGTTCACTCGGTCATGTCACCCTGTGTGTCGTTCCGGAACCGGCGGTCGTTCCAGCAAAGTCGACAGCACCACCGTGGAGACGGTCCGGTCGACGATGTCCAGGGCTCGCAGGCGCTCCAGCGCGGTCTCCAGATGGTGGATGTCAGCTGCCCGCAGGTGCACGATCGCGTCCGCGGCGCCGGACACGGTGTAGGCGGCGACGACCTCCGTCAGTGGTTCGAGGCTGGCCGTTATCCGGTTGGGCACCACGTTGCCCCGGCAGTGCACCTCGACGAACGCCTCGGTACCCCAGCCGAGCGCCTCCGGGTCGACCACCGCGGTGAACCCCCGGATCACGCCTTCGTCCTTCAGCCGGTCCACCCGTCGCTTCACCGCGGGCGCCGACAGTCCGACGTTGCCGCCGATGTCCGCGTAGCTGGATCGGGCGTCGGCCACCAGACACGAAATGATTCGATGGTCGATGTCATCCATACGCAACATTCTGCACCAGATCATGCAACAGGACGTCATTGATCGCCGTCTTGCGGCGCCTTACATTTCGATCCATGACGACGGTGCCACTTGTCGCCCCGGTTTCGCGATCCGAACGGGGCCTCGCGCAACGCGTGCCGACCACGCGCTCGTACCTGATGTGCCGGCCGACGTACTTCGCCGTCGACTACTCGATCAACCCGTGGATGGACCCTGACGTGCCGGTGGACGTCGACCTCGCCATCCGGCAGTGGACCGAACTGGCCGACACGTACCGGCGGCTCGGGCACCAGGTGGAGCTGATCGACCCGGAGCCCGGCCTGCCGGACATGGTGTTCGCCGCCAACTCCGGCACCGTCGTGGACGGCCGTGTCCTCGGTGCCCGGTTCCGTGCCGTGCAGCGGGCCGCCGAGGCCGAGCACTACCGCCGCTGGTTCGTCCGCCGTGGTTTCCGGGACATCGTCATGCCGGCCGCGATCAACGAGGCGGAAGGCGACTTCGCGTGGACCGGCAGGCTGCTGCTGGCCGGCACCGGCTTCCGCACCGACCCGGCGGCGCACGCCGAGGCGCAGGAGGTGCTCGGCGTGCCGGTGGTGTCGCTGCACCTGACCGACCCGCGCTACTACCACCTGGACACCGCGCTGTGCGTGCTGGACGACTCGCCCGGCTCACCGTCGGTGGCCTACTACCCGGGCGCGTTCTCGGCCGGGTCGCTGCGGGTGCTGCGCAAGCTGTTCCCGGACGCCGTACTGGCCTCCGACGCGGACGCCGCGTGCCTCGGGCTCAACGGCGTGTCCG
>DASUJK010000263.1:0-19394 GCA_036279295.1 Pseudonocardiaceae bacterium
GTCTCCACCGCGAGGGTCTTGGCGACGCCGGGCACACCTTCGAGCAGCAGGTGGCCCTTGGACAGCAGGCCGACCAGCATCCGTTCGACCAACCGGTCCTGCCCGACGATGACCCGCTTGACCTCGAACGCGGTGCGCTCCAGCAGTTGCGCGTCCCGCGCCGGGGTCTGGGCACCCGTCGTGCCCGCTCGTCCGGCGTCCGCGTACTGCCCCGGGTCGGTCATCTGCAGACCATCCTCCTGCCGTGTCGTACTTGCGTGCCGGCGAAACTTCGGAGGTCGTCCGGGCAGCAACATGTCCAGTGCCGCAACCCAGCCAACCTGATCACCAGTGTGACGGCTGTGAAGCTCCCCCGGCCACCTGCCCCTCCGGTGGAGCGGTCGAATACCTGGCCAGATCGGCCGGTGTGTCCACGTCGGCCGACTCGTCGGGCAGCTCCGGCAGTTCGGTGACAGCGAGCGTGGACAGCACGGAGAACAGGGACGCACCAGCCGGTTCGGCGGGCAGCGCGGCCGCCAGAGCGCCCAGCCGCCACGCGCCGATCAGCCACTGCCTGCGGCCGGCCGCGTCGCGCAGCACCACCCCGGCCGTGGTGGATCGCAGTTCGGCACGCAGCCGGGCCACGGTGTCCTGGGTGATCCCGACCAGATCGGCGGCCAGCAGCACGACCTCGTCGGCTTCGGTGGTCCGTGCGGCCAGGCCGGCGGCCAGCGCGGCAACCGGGCCACCGCCGCGTGGCTGCTCGACGGTCCAGCACACCGGTCGGCACGTGGCCTGTGCCGGGCCGACCACAATGGTCTCGGCAGCGCCGGTCACCGCCGTCACCGCGCGGTCCAGCAAGGTCATGCCGCCGACGGTGATGCCGGGCTTGTGCCGGCCACCCAGCCTGCTGCCCCGGCCCCCGGCCAGCAGCACCGCGATCCACACGGGTCCACTCTATTGGTTATTCGGTCGTGACTGTCGGACCGTTCTGTCAGTCTGGCCGGGTGGTTGACCATCAGTTCGCCGACCTGGACCTCGCCTCGCTCTACGACACGGAGTGCCCGTGGGACGAGCGGGATGACTTCGGTTTCTACCTACCGCTGGTGATGGCGGCCGGTTCGGTGCTGGATGTGGGCTGTGGCACCGGTGCGCTGCTGCACCGGGCCAGGGACGATGGCCACACCGGCAGGCTGTGCGGCATCGACCCGGCCGACGGAATGCTGGCCCAGGCAAGGAAACGCTCGGACATCGAGTGGACACTGGGCGATCTCACGTGGGTGGCGTGGGAGCAGGAGTTCGACCTGATCCTGATGAGCGGCCACGCGTTCCAGGTGTTCCTCACCGACGATGAGCTGCGCATCGCGCTGGCCGCGATCCGCGCCGCGTTGACCGACGACGGCTGCTTCGTCTTCGAGACCCGCAATCCACTCGTCCGTGGCTGGGAGCGGTGGGTCCCGGCGAACGTGGCCGACATCGGCGACACCGGTATCCGCCGCTGGCACGACGTCGACCTGCCGGTGCACGGCGAGTTGGTCAGCTTCACCACGACGTACACCGCAGGCGGCTGGGACGGCCCCCGGCACAGCAGGAGCACGCTGCGCTTCCTCGGTCAGGAGCGGCTCGCGCAGTTCCTGACCGATGCCGGCCTGGTGATCCAGGCGCAGTACGGCGACTGGGACCGGCAGCCGGTCACCGACACCAGCCCGGAGATCATCACGGTGGCCACTAGAGGACCCGTGTCGCGTACGGCATGAGGCCGTTGTAGTAGCGCACCGACGTGACCCGGACCGGCATGCCGGACTCGTAGGCCTCGACCATTTCGCCGTTGCCGATGTACAGGGTGACGTGGTGGATGCCGGACGACGAGCCGTTGGACGAGTAGAACAGCATGTCGCCGGGTCGGATCTGGGAGATCGGTACGTGCCGGCCCGCCTGGTACTGGTAGCCGCTGTAGTGCGGCAGGTAGACCCCGGCACCGGCGAACGCGTAGACCATCAGGCCGGAGCAGTCGAAGCCGATCTTGTCGAAGTCACCGAACTCGTCGGCGACACCGCCGTCGTGGATGCCGCGGGTCGGGCCGCTCGCGTTGCCGCCGCCCCAGGCGTAGATGATGCCGACCGCGGACAGCGCCCGACGCAGCACGACGGCGACCGAGCCGGACGATGCCACCGAGATCGTGTGGTGCCGGCTGCCGTGCGAACCGGAGGCGCGGGCCGCCCGCGCGGCCGCCGCCGCTTCCTCTGCCTGCTTGGCGGACAGCCACTTCTGGTACTGCTGCTGTTGCGACTTCAGGCCACTGACCGTGGCCTGCGCCGCGGTCAACTGGGCTTGCAGGCTGGCCTGGTTGGCCTGCAACTGGTGGGCCTGGGCGGCTTCGGCCTCGGCCGCCGCCTGCGCCCTGGCGATCGCGGCATCGGCCGCCTGTTTCGCCGCCTGCGCGGCAGCCTGCTTCTGCTTGGCCACCAGCAGTGCCGCACGGGCCAGCGAGTCGGCGTTCGCCTTCTGGACGCGGGCTTCCCGCATCTGGTTGAGCACGTCCAGTTCGGACGTGCTGATCTCGTTCAGCAGTACCTGCCGCTCCAGCAGGTCCCTCGGACTCTTCGAACCGAAGTAGGCCGCGACCGAGCCCAGCGCGCTGCCCTGCGCGAAGCTGCCGGCCGCGAACTCGTCGACCTTCTTGCGCAGTTGGTCGATGGCCGCTTCGGATGCCTTCGCCGAGATCTGCGCCGCGTTCGCGTCGGCCTGTGCCCTGGCCGCCGCCGACTGTGCGGTCTGGAGGTCGACCAGCGCCTTGTTCGCGTTCTCCTGCTTGAGTTCGACGTCGTCCTGGAGGTTCCGCAACGCGGCCTGGGCCGACGACAGCCGGCTGGTGATCCGGCCGACCTGACCGGCCTTGGCCGCCGCCCTGGCCTGCGCCTGACGGACCGCCGAGTTGCTCGGGTGCGGCGGTGGCGGTGGCACGGCGCCCGCCGATGGCACCACCGCCAGTTGCAGCCCGACGGCCGCGACCACGACGGCACCAGCCAGCCGCATGCACCGCGACCGAACTGACCGGCGCCCCGTTGACCGCAGCCGAACTTGCCGCTGTCGAGTGGCCAACCGCCGTTGTGACCCAGCCGTCACGACCTTCACCTCCCGATCGACGCCCGCTTCGACCCACCAGTCGGCGCAACCGCAATCCGCCGAATGGCGTCAATCAAGCAGGGCAGAGCCACTGTGCCACTTCCACCTCGGTTGTTGCCACACGTACCAGGGAAAACTCGCTCATCGTCAACCACATGAGCACCGAATGTTCACCCACGGTGATCGTTTGTCACCGAAGCTGTCGCACAACGTGGCAGGGCCACCCGATCGGGGTCAGAGCAGCGTGGACCGGCCCCAGCCCCGGTTGACCCGCCAGCCGGCCAGGGCAGCGGCGGCCACAGCAGCCTGTCCCAGGTGTGCCACGACCGTTCGGTCAGGATCGAGGTGCCCACAATGGACAGTGCGAGCAGCGAGAACAGCACCAGCATGCCGGTGACCGCCTGCCCGGCACCGGCCGCCCGGCCACCAGCCATGGCGGCCCGGTAGAGCGGCTCGAACACGACGACGGCGACCAGCGGCATCAGCAGCCTGGACAGCAGTGGTCCCGGTTCGCGCAACATCAGGGTGATGTTGCGCCGGACCAGCGCGCCGTCCGGAGGCCACCTGGCCAGCACGGTGATCCTCGGCTACGCGGTGTCCGAGGCGAGCGGCCGGTTCGGTACCGGCACGCCGAACCCGAGGGCGCGGCGCGGCCAGTTGCCCACGGGAGAACCGCCCGGCCACCACGAGTTGGCGGCAACGCTGGACCGGGAGGTCGACTGGGACGCCGAGTTCGAGGCGGACCTGGCCGACCTCACCGGCCTGATCAGGACATACGCAACAAGCTGACCTCGTGGCCTGCTACGTCCGAACGGCCGAGACAACAAGCATGAACGGGTCGACGGATTCAGTCGGACAAGAACTCAAGCCGGTTACCCACCCCGTCCTCGGTGAAGAACCGGCGCCGGCCGGGAATCTCGGCCGGATCGGCCCACCGCACCGGCGAACCAGCCGCGGCCAACGCACCGGCCACCGCGTCGACATCCACCACGAACGCCGGGTGGGCCTTGGCCGCGGGCCGGAAGTCCGCTTCCACCCCGACGTGCAGCTCGCCCTGGCCCGGTACCTCGAACCAGCACCCGCCCCGGGCCGCCAGCACTGGCGGTTTGGGTAGTTCGGCCCAGCCGAGCACGCCGTTGAAGAAGGCTCGTTGCCGATCTTCGGCACCTGCTGGACACGACACCTGGACATGATGGATCACGTGGCACACCTCTGTCCTACCCCGCCTTGCCGACGATTACAGGACAAGCGTACTGTTTGATGCAAGGGGCCAGTGGGCACGCGCCCAACAGGTGCGCGACACTCGGCCCAACCCACCACACGACCCGCACGAACCGAACTGACGGAGTACGACGTGACCTCACCGGCGAGCAAGGACAGCTTCGGTGCCCGCGGCACGCTCGACGTCGGAGACGCCTCCTACGAGGTGTTCCGGCTGGCTGCTGTGGACGGTGCCGAGCGTCTGCCATACAGCCTGAAGATCCTGCTGGAGAACCTGCTGCGCAGCGAGGACGGCGTGAACATCACCGCCGACCACGTGCGGGCGCTGGCCAACTGGGATCCGTCGGCCCAGCCGTCGATCGAGATCCAGTTCACCCCCGGCCGCGTCGTGATGCAGGACTTCACCGGCGTGCCCTGCATCGTCGACCTGGCCACCATGCGGGAGGCCGTCACGGGCCTGGGCGGCGACCCGGACAAGGTCAACCCGCTGGCGCCCGCGGAACTGGTCATCGACCACTCGGTGATCGCCGACGTGTTCGGCAGCCCGGACGCGTTCGAGCGCAACGTGGACCTGGAGTACGAGCGCAACCGCGAGCGCTACCAGTTCCTGCGCTGGGGCCAGACCGCGTTCGACGAGTTCAAGGTCGTCCCGCCGGGCACCGGCATCGTGCACCAGGTCAACATCGAGCACCTGGCGCGGGTCGTGATGATCCGCAACGGGCAGGCGTACCCGGACACCCTGGTCGGCACCGACAGTCACACCACCATGGTCAACGGCCTCGGCGTGCTGGGCTGGGGTGTCGGCGGCATCGAGGCCGAGGCCGCCATGCTCGGCCAGCCTGTGTCGATGCTGATCCCGAGGGTGGCCGGTTTCCGGCTGCACGGCGAGCTGCCCGCCGGCGCCACCGCGACCGACCTCGTGCTGACCATCACCGAGATGCTGCGCAAGCACGGTGTGGTCGGCAAGTTCGTGGAGTTCTACGGTTCCGGCGTCGCCGCGGTGCCGCTGGCCAACCGGGCCACCATCGGCAACATGAGCCCGGAGTTCGGCTCCACCTGCGCGATCTTCCCGGTCGACGCCGAGACCATCGAGTACCTGAAGTTCACCGGCCGGGACGACGCCCAGCTCGCGCTGGTCGAGGCGTACGCCAAGGAACAGGGCCTCTGGCACGATCCGGACGTCGAGCCGAACTTCTCCGAGACGCTGGAGCTGGACCTGGGCACGGTCGTGCCGTCCATCGCGGGCCCGAAGCGCCCGCAGGACCGGATCGAGCTGTCCCGCGCGAAGCAGGGTTTCCGCACGGTGCTTGGCAACTACACCAAGGACGCAGCGAGCGACATGGTGGACGAGGCGTCCGACGAGTCGTTCCCGGCCAGTGACGCGCCATCCCACTCGTCGGCGGCCAACGGGGCCAGTGGCCGGCCGAGCAGGCCGACCGAGGTCACCGTGGACGGGAAGACCTTCGAGATCGACCACGGTGCCGTCGCGATCGCCGCGATCACGTCGTGCACCAACACGTCGAACCCGTCGGTGATGATCGGCGCCGCGCTGCTGGCCAAGCGGGCGGTCGAGCGCGGCCTGAACCGCAAGCCGTGGGTGAAGACCACCCTGGCACCGGGCTCGAAGGTCGTCATGGACTACTACGAGCGCGCGGGTCTGCTGCCCTACCTGGAGAAGCTGGGCTTCAACCTGGTCGGCTACGGCTGCACGACCTGCATCGGCAACTCCGGCCCGCTGCAGGAGGAGATCTCCGCCGCGATCAACTCGGCCGACCTCGCCGTGACCGCGGTGCTGTCGGGCAACCGGAACTTCGAGGGCCGGATCAACCCGGACGTGAAGATGAACTACCTGGCCAGCCCGCCGCTGGTGGTGGCGTACGCGCTGGCCGGCTCGATGGACGTGGACCTGGCTACCGAGCCGCTGGGCACCGACACCGAGGGCAAGCCGGTGTTCCTGGCCGACATCTGGCCGACGCCGCAGGAGATCCAGGACGTCGTCGCGTCGGCGATCTCGTCGGACATGTTCACCTCCGACTATGCCGACGTGTTCGCCGGTGACGAGCGGTGGCGCTCGCTGCCCACGCCGACCGGCAAGATCTTCGAGTGGGACGGCGACTCCACCTACGTGCGCAAGCCGCCGTACTTCGACGGCATGGCCGCGCAGCCCAGCCCGGTGACCGACGTCAGCGGTGCCCGCGTGCTGGCGCTGCTCGGCGACTCGGTCACCACGGACCACATCTCCCCCGCCGGCTCGATCAAGCTGGACTCGCCGGCCGGCAAGTACCTCACCGACCACGGTGTGGCCCGCAGGGACTTCAACTCCTACGGTTCCCGGCGCGGCAACCACGAGGTGATGATCCGGGGCACGTTCGCCAACATCCGGTTGCGCAACCTGCTGCTGGACGACGTGCAGGGCGGCTTCACGAGGAACTTCCTCGCCGACGGCGAGCAGACCACGATCTACGACGCCGCCGTCGCATACGCCGAGGCCGGTGTGCCGCTGGTTGTGTTGTGCGGCAAGGAATACGGCTCCGGCTCGTCGCGTGACTGGGCGGCCAAGGGCACGTCACTGCTGGGCGTCCGAGTGGTCATCGCGGAGTCGTTCGAGCGGATCCACCGCTCGAACCTGATCGGCATGGGCGTGCTGCCGCTGGAGTTCCCCAAGGGCAGGACCGCGGCGTCGCTGGGCCTGTCCGGCGACGAGACGTTCGACTTCACCGGCATCACCGCGCTGAACGACGGTGGCACCCCGGCGACGGTCAAGGTCACCGCGACGAAGACGGACGGCTCGACGGTCGAGTTCGACGCCGGGGTCCGGATCGACACCCCCGGCGAGGCCGACTACTACCGCAACGGCGGAATCATGCAGTACGTGCTGCGCAAGATGTTGCAGAACTGAACCTGGCCGAATACGGAAACGGCGGGACCGCGAGAAAGTCGCGGTCCCGCCGTTCCGTGTGGCAACCATCACATCATCCACACGTCTGTCCATGCACAAGGCAGTACGCCACAAGGCAGTACGACGTGAGGAGCAGGACATGCGGCAGCATCCTTGGCGCACCATCAGGACCCTGGCCGTCGCCACGGTCACGCTGGCCACCCTGACGGCAGGCGCGGTGGTCGTACCCACGCTCGCCGACGCCACCACGGCGCCGACCACCGGTCCCGGCCTGAGTGACATCAGAGTGGGCAGACATGCCACCTACGACAGAATCGTGTTGGACTTCCACGGGCCGGTGCCAAGACAGTTCACCGCGGCCTGGGTTCCGGTTCTCACCCAGGACCCGTCCGGCAAGCGCGTCGCGTTGCGCGGCAACAAGTTCCTCAACGTCGTCGTGCACGGCACATCCCGCTTCGACGTCACCGGCCGACTCGTGTTCCACGGCCCGACGAGGTTCAACACCCCGCAGTTGACCAACGTGCGAGCGGTCGCGATCACCGGCGACTTCGAGCGGGTGCTCAGTGTCGGGGTCGGTGCTCGGCATCGCTCGTGGGTGCACCTGTTCACGCTGACCAGGCCGAGCCGCCTGGTCATCGACATCGGCCGCTAGTGCCCCGCTCGGGACACTGGCGCAACGACTCGGTCGGCCAGGTCTCCAGCCGATATGCGCTGTCCCAGAACAGCCACTCGTACTCGGTGGCCCTGGTGAACGCTGCCAGCATGACGTCCTGGGTGTGCGAGTCGGCCGTCGCGGCGGCCTGGTCGACCGCGTGCCGGCACGCCAGCACCGACTCGGCGAACTCGTCGTCGGCGTAGGTGTCGAGCCACGCGAGGTACGGGTTGTCGGCGCCGGGCACCAGGTTGGCCAGGATCTCGGTGCCGACCTGCTGGTAGATCCAGAAGCACGGCAGCAGCGCCGCGATCAGCTCCGGGTAGGCGCCGGTCTGCGCCGTGGCCAGCAGGAACGACGTGTAGGCCAGGCAGGTCGGAGACGTCTCGACGGCGTCCTGGTCGGCGACGGTCATGCCGAACCGGTCGAAGTAGCTGTCGTGCAGCGCGCGCTCCACCACGACCGCCTCCTGCGCCGCGCCAGCGAAGAACGCCACGTCCCGGCTGGACCCGGCCCTGGCCGCTGCCACCGCGAGGGCACGGGCGAAGCCGACCAGGTAGCGGGCGTCCTGCACCAGGTAGAACTGGAACCGTTGAGTGCTCAACGATCCCTTCGCGAGCTCGGTGTTGAACGGCAGTTCGATCATGGCGCGCCGCAGCCGCTCGGTGTGCTGCCACGCGCGTGCGCAGAATCCGGTCACCGGCCCATGATGCCGTCCCGGCCTGGCGGCCGAACATAACGGGATGGTCAAGTACGAGTGGATCGGTGACCGACGCAAGGCCTCAGGTGGGCCATACCATTAGGCCAATCAGGCGATTCATCGCTGACCTGCGAACCTTTCTCGGTCAACACGCCCACCAGCCACTACCGTCGACCCATGGACACGTTCACGCGGCCACCGACGACGCGGGCACCGCCGGCACGCCGGCCGCTCGACCGTCCACGGCAGACTGTCCTGGCCAGATCGAAAAGTACGTCCTCGCAGGACTCGGCCACCATTGTGGACCGAGTCACAATTGTCCCCAACCAATAGAAACGGGCATCCGAAAGATAATCCGACAACTCCCGTCAGAATAGCCGACGGATGGCCTTCGGCGACGCATGACACCGCTGGTCAAATCCTGGACATCCGCTGCGGATGCGTGCCACGATAGGAACTCGATCCCCTATTGGAGGTATCCGTGCTCACCGGGTCAGCCGAGCTCGCGAACGAACTGAAGACGCTTCGCAAGGGCCGGGGCCTGCAAACTGCCAGACTTACCGACCAGGTCGGTCCGCTGCTGCTACAGCTGTGCGGAGCTGCGGGAACGGAGAACACAGCGGCGATCCGGGACAGGCTCTCGGAGCGGCTGCGTATTCTCTCGGACAGATTGCCCGAGGATCTGCGGTTGGCCGTCACCATCGCCCTCGGGCTGCACCCGGACACCAAGCAGCCGTTCCTCCAGGACCGGGTACAGTTCCTGGCCGATCTGCAGAAGCGCGACGTGCGGACCATTCGCCGACGGATGGACGAGGGATTCGACCTGCTCGCCGAAATGGCCACCAAACCAGATGAGACGGCGGTTCGGGGCAGCGGCCTCGACTGGTACATCGACCGCGTCGAAGCCATCCTGCGCATGGACAAGCCGTCCCCGGTCTGCTTCGAGCGGCGGCGGATCGTGGCCGAGCGGGACGGGTTGGACCAGATCCAGGTGATGTTCACCCTACCCAGGGACCAGCACCGCGCGGCCGACGAGCACGACCTGTACGCCGAGCTGTCCTTCGGCGCCACACTGTTGGCCACGGATCGCAAGTCGGACAACCGGTTCGACTTCCAGCTCGGCCTGCCAGAGCCGCTGGCGACCGGCGACCGGCATGAGTACGGAATGCGCTGGGGCGTGCCGCCGAACCAGCCGATGCGCACCCACTACGTGTTCTTCCCGGATCGCCGGTGTGATGAGTTCCGGCTGCGGATCCGGTTCGACCGGGACCGGCGGCCGAGCACGGTCTGGCGAGTCACCGAGGTCTTCCATCGGGAGATCGACGACAACCGGCCGACCGACGACCTGCTCACGATCGACAAGGCGGGCGAGATCAACCTGCTGTTCCGCGATCTGCGGCCGGGCCACGGTTATGGCGCCCAATGGTTGCCTGACTGACTTGGCGGCAGACCTTGGGCTGTCCGGGTATCCGCCTTCGGGCCGGGTAGCGCGGTCCCGGTCCGAAGACGGATACTGGATGGGCACTAGATCGGCACTAGATTGACACTAGATGACACTGCCCGCGCTCAGCCGAAGAAGATGCCCAGCAGCGTGGTCAGCAGAATGAAGACGCCGTGCGGCTCCATGGGATTCACCTCCCTTCGGAATCGGATGTGCACTCGACTCCGGTGTCCGGCCCTAGGAACCGGGCACCGGAGCGAACTGAGCTGCGAGCACGATGCCGAGCACGATGCCGATGAGCAGAGCGAAAGCGGCAACCCGAACGACCGACGAAACGGCACAGAACATCCTCACGACAATCTCCCCACAATTGTTTCGCCAACGTCGGGGCAATTCGGTGGATCGAATTTCCGTTCCGACGTGGCAATCAATTCCTGATATGACCATGATTGCTCGGCCGGTCGGCAGGCAACAGGAGTTGCCAGAGCGCTCGCGGAGTGGGAAACAGGCAACACCGACAGCCCGCACGGGCGACCGCATGCAACTTTCATGCCGGTGAATCGATCGAGCCGGTCCGAACCGGTCGCCACCGAACGGCCGCATCCCGGTTCACGCAGGTCAGCGGCGGTATGCCGACCGGCCGATCCAGAGTTATGGTCTAGACCACTAATCGGTGAGTAACACGTCGCCCGGGAAGCGTTTACCGGGGCCTGCGGCCGACCTAACTTCTCTCGTCAACACCCGTCCGAGGGTCGACCGAGGAAAGGACCCGCAAGTGCCGACACGACTATCCAGGCCATGGGCGTCCCGGGTACGCGCGGCTGCCGCGGTGGCAGCGGTGGGCGCCGCGATGCTGGCCGCGCTCGGCGGGACGCAGGCAGCGTCCGCCGCCGTCACGCCGAACAGCGTGAGTTGCAGCTCGACGGCCACCCCGACCGGCACCACGTCGATCGAGGGCGGCCAGTACATCATCCAGGACAACGAGTGGAACTCGACCGCCGAACAATGCCTGACCTACACCACCGGTACGGCATGGTCGGTCAGCACGGCCAACTTCAACCTCCCCACCAACGGCGCACCGGCCACCTATCCGTCGATCTACGCCGGCTGCCACTGGGGCCTGTGCACGCCGACCGGTGACACGATGCCCATCCAGGTGAGCAAGCTCGCCACGGCGACGAGTTCGTGGAGCACGACGCAGCCGGCCTCCGGTGCCTACGATGTCGCCTACGACATCTGGTTCAACTCGACGCCGACCACGCCCGGCCAGCCGAACGGCACCGAGCTGATGATCTGGTTGAACAGCAGGGGTGGCGTGCAGCCGTTCGGCGGCCAGACCGGCACCGCGAACATCGACGGCGACAACTGGAACGTGTGGACCGGACAGCAGACGTCCTGGAAGATCATCTCCTACGTCCTCAACCCGGGCGGCACGTCGTTCACCAACCTGAACATCAAGGCGCTGATCGACGACGCCGTGGCCAGGGGTTCGCTCAACTCGGCGCACTACCTGATCGACGCCGAGGCAGGCTTCGAGATCTGGCAGGGTGGCCAGGGCCTGGCCACCAACAGCTTCTCGTTCTCGGCCACGGCCGGCACGGGCACCACCGGCGACACCCAGGCACCCAGCACACCGACCGGCCTCGCGGTCACCGGCACGACGGCCACCAGCGCGTCGCTGTCCTGGAGTCCGTCGACCGACAACGTCGGTGTCACCGGTTACCAGGTGTTCCGGGGCGGCACGATGGTCGGCACCACGGCCGGCACCAGCTTCACCGACACCGGACTGACCGCGGCAACGATGTACGGCTACACGGTCAAGGCGGTCGACGCGGCCGGCAACGTGTCGGCGGCATCGGCGGCGGTCACCGCGACGACACCCGCACCGGCCGGTGGCGGCACGGCCGGGTGCACGGCGGCCTACTCGATCACCACGCAGTGGGACACCGGCTTCACGGCCAACGTCGTGGTCACCAACACCGGCACCAAACCGACCAGCGCGTGGCAGGTGAAGTGGGCGTGGCCGGGCAACCAGCAGGTGACCGGGATGTGGAACGCGACCAGCGCACAGACCGGCACGGCGCAGTCGGCGACCAACCTCAGCTACAACGGGGCACTGGCGGCCGGCGGCAACACGTCATTCGGCTTCCAGGCCAGCTACAGCGGCAGCAACGGCATTCCGACGCCGTCCTGCGCGGCTAGCTGACCATCCACTGGGGGGCCGTGGGGTCGGCGTTATGGGCGACGTCGGCCCCACCTGGTCACGAGCCGGCCGGGACGAGGGTGAACACCCTGATGTCCCGGCCGGCTCGGCCGGCGTAGGTGTCGTAGGCGGGCCACCGCGCGGTGAGCAGCGGCCACAGCCGTTCGCGTTCGGCGCCCTCGGCCAGCCGGGCCCGCACCGGCACCGTCGCACCCGCAGCCGTCACCTCGGCGTCGGGTTGCGCCAGCAGGTTCGCCGACCAGCCCGGGTGGGTGTTGCCGCCGTAGTTCGAGCCGGCCACCACGTAGCCGTCCGGCCCCGGCACGTACAGCAGCGCGACCGTGCGCCGGGCACCGGACCGCCTGCCGGTGGTGGTCAGCAGCAGACCGTCCACACCGGCCAGTGACAACAGGCTGAACCGGCCGTTGGTCCACCGCTGTACGGCTTCGTCCAGCGGTACGAGGCGCTTGGCCACCGACGGGAACCACGACGCCTTGCCCGACCGGCGGGCCAGCGCTGCGAGCGGATTCATGCCGGCCACCCTACGAGGGTCAGCCGGCCGCCCGCGCCAGTGTCACGGCGAACCGGCCGGCCGGATCGGTGAACCACCCGGTCAGCTCGAAACCCGCGGCGGCCAGTTCGGCCGTGACGCCCGGTCGGGTGAACTTGGCGGACACCTCCGTCCGCAGTTCCTCGCCCAAGTCGAAGCTGATGTCCAGGTCCAGTGCGGCCAGCCGGACCCGCATGGCCCGCGTGGCCCGCAGCCGCATCTCGATCCACTCGGTTTCGGCGTCCCACAATGCGACGTGCTCGAACGCCGACACGTCGAAGTCGGCGTCCAGCTCCCGGTTCAGCACGGCGAGCACGTTCTTGTTGAACTCGGCGGTCACGCCCGCCGAGTCGTCGTAGGCCCGGACCAGCACCTCCGGGTTCTTCACCAGGTCGGTGCCCAGCAGCAGCCACTCCCCCTCGTACAGCACCGAACGCAGGGCGGAGAGGAACTTGGCCCGCTCGCTGGGCACGAGGTTGCCGATGGTGCCGCCGAGGAACGCGGCCAGCCTCGGCCGCTGCCCGGGCAACCGGTCCAGGTGCTCGGTGAAGTCGCCGACGACGCCGTGCACGGCCAGTCCCGGGTAGTCCCTGGCGATGGCGGCGGCGGCCTCGCGCAGCGCGGTCGCGGACACGTCCATCGGCACGAACTGGCGCAGGCCGGTGGTGCACAGGGCGTCCAGCAGCAGCCGCGTCTTCTCCGACGACCCGGAGCCCAGCTCCACCAGACTGACCGCACGGGTCAGCTCGGCGATCTCCGGTGAGTGGTCGGCGAGGATGCGGCGCTCCGAGCGGGTCGGGTAGTACTCGGGCAGTTCGGTGATCCGCTCGAACAGTTCGCTGCCCCGCGCGTCGTAGAACCACTTGGGCGGCAAGGTTTTCGGCATCGCCAACAGCCCGTCGAGCACGTCGGCCCGCAGCGACTGGGCCATGTGGTCCTGGCTGAGGTACACGTCCACCGCGATGTCGCTCATGATGTTGTCCTCGTCTCTGGTGTCGCCAGGTCGTCAGTGAGGTCGGCAGCAAGATCGGCAGCAAGATCGGCACTGAGGTTGTGCATCCGGACGCCGAACCGGGTGGCCAGCACGAGATGCCGGTCGGGCACCGCCTGCCAGCCGGGGTCGTCGTCCCACGGTTCGGATGCGACGACCACCTCCCCCGTGCCGGGCAGCACGGACAGCGCGTGGTCCCACGCGGTGCCCAGCACGGTCTCGCCGTCGGTGAGCAGCAGGTTCAGCCGGGAACCCGGAGCCAGCGCGGCCACCTCGGAGACCACGCCGGCCAGCGCGGCCGCGGGTGCTTCGCCGTTGCTGAGTCGGTGGCGCAGCAACGCCCACAGCAGCGCCGAGTCGGTCGGCGCGTCCATCGTCAGCAGGTCGGTCACCGGCAGCCCGGCGGCCGGGCCGGCCACCGAGTCGGGCCAGCCGGTGATCCGCCCGTTGTGGCTGAACAGCCACTTGTCCCAGGTGAACGGCGCGCACGCCATCTCGGTGATCGGCATGCCGACAGTGGCCGACCGGATCGCCGCCAACACCGCCGTCGACGAGACCGCACCGGCAAGGCCGGTGAAGTTGGCGTCCGTCCACATCGGAACGGATCGCCGGTAGCGCAGCGGTTGGCCACCGTCGGCGGGATACCAGCCGGCACCGAACCCGTCCGCGTTGACGGTGCCGCCGCCACGCATGTCACACGGCGCCCAGCTCTGCTTGAGCAGCGCGTGTTCCTTGTCCAGCAACAGATCGGCCAGCGTCCGGGCAGGGCCGAGGTAGGCGATGTGCCGGCACACGTCAGGCCAACTCGTCGGGCCGCACGTCCCTGGCACAACGGAAGCCTGCGAAGATCTGCCGCCGGATCGGGTAGTCCCAGTTGCGGAACGTGCCCCGGCAGGCCACCTGGTCGGTGCCGAACGAGCCGCCGCGCAGCATCTTGTAGTCCGGCCCGAAGAAGACCTCCGAGTACTCCCGGTACGGGAACGCGACGAAACCGGGATAGGCGGTGAAGTCGCTGGCGGTCCACTCCCACACGTCCCCGACCAGCTGGTGCACGCCCAGTGCGGACGCTCCGGCCGGATAGGCACCGACCTCGGCCGGGCGCAGGTGCCGCTGACCGAGATTGGCCCGCTCCGGCGTCGGTTCGTCGTCACCCCACGGGAACCGACGGGATCGGCCGGTGGCCGGATCGAACCGGGCCGCCTTCTCCCACTCGGCCTCGGTGGGCAGCCGCCGACCGGCCCACCTCGCGTACGCCTCGGCTTCGTAGAAGCACACGTGCACAACGGGTTCGTCGACCGGCACCGGCTCGATCACGCCGAACCGGTTGCGCACCCAGCCGTCACCGTCCCGGCTCCAGAACCGGGGCGCGCACAGGTCGATCTCCTTGCGGTGCGCCCAGCCCTGCTCACTCCACCAGCGCGGGTCGTCGTAGCCGCCTGCCGCGATGAACCGCAGGTACGCGCCATTGGTCACCGGCACCGTGTCGATCGCGTAGGCGTCGACGTGCACCTGGTGTGCCGGGCGCTCGTTGTCCAGTGCCCACGGCTCGGCCGACGTGCCCATGGTGAACGGGCCTGCCGGCACGATCACCTCGGCGGGCAGCCGCTGGCCTGCCGGTGGCCGTTGCGGCGGCGGCGCGTCCAGCACGGCAGGACCGGTCCGGAGCTGGTGCGTGGCCAGCATGGTCTCGTCGTGCTGCTGCTCGTGCTGGGCGATCATGCCGAACGCGAACGCCCGCTCCTGCAACGGAGTGCCCTCCAGCGGGGCCGCGGCCAGCACGTCCAACACCTTGTCCCGCACCTCCCGCACGTAACCGCGGGCCTGTGCCGGGTTGAGCAGCGGCAGGCTCGGCCTGCTCGCCCTGGAGTGCTGGAACGCGTCGTAGAGCTGGTCGATGTCCTCGCGGACCGGCTCTCGGCCGCCGACATCCCGGACCAGCCACAGTTCTTCCTGGTTGCCGATGTGCGCCAGATCCCACACCAGTGGCGACATCAGCGTCGAGTGCTGCTTGACCAGATCGTCGTCGTCCACCGCGTCGGTCAGCGTGCTGCTGCGGTGCCGTGCCCTGCGCAACGCCTGCTCGACCGAGTCGCGCAGGCGTTCGATACTCCCGATATCGGCCTCGATGCTCATCAACAAGCCTCTCCCAGGTGCGCCCCAGCACCCGTCTCGATCCGTTCCGCCAACTGCCCGATGACGCTCGCCGCCATGGCAGGCCCGATGTCGGCGCCCAGTCGGGTACCGGTGGCCAGCACACGTTCGGCCAGTGCCAGCACGGCGTTGCCGGCCGCCGCGATCCGCCGGTCGGCCAGGCCGTAGCGGGCGGCGTGCAGCCAGCGGCCGGCCGCCGGTTCGGTCGCGGCCAGCACCTCGTCCACAGTGGTCTCGTCGGCCATCAGGCCGGCCAGCACCACAGCAGGTGCCACCCAGTCGTCGCCGTGCTGGGTGTCCAGGTAGCGGACCTCCAGGTAGCCACGTGGCCGGACCGGCGGGAACAGCGTGGACAGGTGGTAGTCCAGGTCGTCCTCCGTCGGCCGCTGGGGGATGGCGCCGTCGATCCACTCGGCGAACGTCATCCGCACCGGGGGTACCCAGCCATCAGCGCTGCGGACGCACATCACCGGCGCGTCCAGTGCCTTGCGGGCCCAGTACTCGGCCGGGTCCTCGGTGACCGAGGACGGGCGATTGCGTACCGGGTCGGCACCGAACATCGTCCGCATCCGGCCGGACACCCAGGTCGAACGCTCGCCCCGACGCTGGCCGGAGTTGGCGAAAAGCGCGGAGAGCACCGGACCGAGTGCGTGCAGCGCTGCCCACCGGCCGGCCACCCGGTCCGGCTGACCTGCGTCCACACACACCTGCAGCCCGGCCGACGCGCACATCCACGCAAGGCCGTCCGGGCCGTACTTGGCGAACTCGCCAGCCATCGCGGCATAACGCGGGGTGTCCAGCAGCCTGCGCACGGCACGATCCTGGTCCAGGCCGGAGGTACCAAGCACAAGACCATGTTCGGCAAGGAGATCGCCCAGTGCCGCGGTGTCCGCGGCGACGGCGGTGATGAGATCAGCCAGGGAGCTGTGTGGTGGAGCGGAAATCTCGACCTGGCCACCCGGTTCGACAGTAACCAGCGAACCTTGCGACATCGGGAGGTTCGGGCTGTCCGGGTTGACGGTGGTGGGGGCATGCGGTCCAAGGGCGGTCGCCAGCCGCCGGAGTTCGAGCGGAGCACGTGGATCGAGCGCGTCGTGCACTGTCCACTCCAGCTCGACACCGACCAGCCGAGGTGGTCCGTGCTTGAAACACACGGAGGCGACGTACGTTTCGGCTGCCGCTCGGTCATGCAGCGGTGAGGAAACGGATTCAGTCGCCGCCGTATCCCGTAAGGCGGTCATGTCACACGTCCTGTTCCTGATGGTCCTGTTCACTGACTGCGGCAACGTTTGGGTCTGGCGATCGACGCTACCCGTGGGGTCCGACAGCCGCACGGACCCGACGGTGAACGGCCGGGGTCCACCGGGCGACCCCGGCGTGCCGGGACCGTGGCCGGCAGGCCGGTGAGCAGGCAGATCAGGGCCGGCATCAGGAATGCGCAAAACGTGCCCGGTGGCCACGAAATCCCAGTCCCCGAGCGGCGACGGCCATCGGCTGGGACGGTGTTGGCGTTATGCTGGGCGCCACGCCAGGCGAACAGTCCCCAGCCGTACGTACGGTTTGCAATGAGGGCCCTTCTGCTGGGACGATTGGCGGATGCCCAGGGTCAGCCAGGATCACCTCGACGCCCGGCGCAGGCAGATCCTCGACGGATCGCGGGCGTGCTTCGCGCGGTACGGCTACGAGGGCGCCACAGTGCGCAGGCTGGAAGAAGCGACCGGCTTGTCCAGGGGCGCGATCTTCCACCATTTCCGGGACAAGGAATCGCTGTTCCTCGCGTTGGCCGAGGACGACGCGCACCGGATGGCGGACGTCGTCGCCGAGCAGGGTCTCGTGCAGGTCATGCGGGATCTGCTCGACCAGCGCTCCGGGCAGCACGACGGCGACCATCCGGCCGACTGGCTGGGCACCCGGCTGGAGGTGTCCCGGCGGCTGCGCACCGATCGGGACTTCCGGGCCAGGTGGGCAGAGCGCTCCGAACAGCTGACCACCGCCACGCGGGAGCGGCTGCGCCGGCAGCGAGCAGCCGGCAACCTGCGCGACGACGTCGACGTCGACGTGCTCACCGCGTTCCTGGAACTGGTTCTGGAAGGCCTCGTGTCCCACCTCGCGATGGGGCTGCCGGCCGACGACCTCGGTCCCGTGCTGGACCTGGTCGAGGAGACGGTCCGCCGCCATCGCAGGGGCTGAATTCGGTCGATCGCCCACCGGCGAACGGCTAGCGTGTCGCCCGAGCACGGGGGGTCGACATCCGCACACTGGCGCACTACGCGGTGGCCGCGACCCTGGCCCGGTTCGCCGACGAGATGGTCGGCCTGTCGGTCGTGCTGTTCGTGCTGGAGCGGACCGGCAGCCCGGCACTCGCAGGCGCCGCCGTGGCCGGGTACACGCTGCCCGCCGTGCTCACCGGTCCACTGCTGGGCGCCTGGCTGGCCAACGCGGGCAAGCGGGCCACACTGGCGCTGGCCGGCAACGAACTGGTGCTCGCGTGTGTCGCCGTCGCGCTGGTGGTCACCGTCGGACACGTCGCACCAGTGGTTGTCGGGCTGCTCACCGCGCTGGCCGGGGTCAGCCTGCCACTGACCAGCGCCGGTTACTCCAGCCTGCTGCCGGCCATGGTCGGTCGGGCCGCGCTGGCCAGGGCGAACACCGTGGACGCCGTGTCGGTCAACGGGCCGTCGATCGCCGGCCCCGCGGTGGCCGGCACGCTGGCCGCCGCGTTCAGCCCGGCGACGGCGATGGTCGGCATAGCGGTGGCCGCGGTGCTCGCGGCGGTGGTCACCCTGCCGATGCGGGTGGCACCCCGCGCGGCCGATGCCATCCGGCCGTCGCTGCTCCGCCTGGCCAGGTCCGGCCTGGCGCACCTGGCCCGCACTCCCCCGTTGCGCGGGGCCACGCTGACCAGCGTGGGCAGCCTGGGCTGCCTCGGCCTGCTGACGGTCGCGCTGCCGGCCAGGGTCGTCCAGCTCGGCGCCCGGTCGGCCGATGCCGGTTACCTGTGGACCGCGTTCGAGGTCGGCGGGCTGCTGGGCGTCGTGCTGATCAGCACCCGGCTGCGCGGCGAACGGCCCGAACGCGCGGTGTTCGCCTCCGTGACCGGCTACGGGGTGCTGCTCGGGGTGCTGGCGTTCCTGCCCAACCTGACGGCCACCCTGGTGGTCGCCGTGGCGGCGGGCATCGCGGAAGGACCGTGCCTGCCGTCGGTGTTCGCCGCCCGGCAGCGGTACTCCCCCGACTCACTGCTCGCCCAGGTCTCCACCACCGGCGCCAGCCTGAAGATCGGCGCGTTCGCGCTGGGCTCGGTGCTCAGCGGCACGCTGACCGGCACCATCGGCCCGGCCGGCATGCTGCTGCTCGCGGCAGCGGGTCAGCTGGCCGCGGTGGCGGGTGGCCTGGCGATCGGGCGGACGCCGGTTACCAGCGAGAGCCTCGGCCGTACACCTTGAGGTGACCCAGCGTGCTGCGGCCGGTGATCCGGATC
>DASUJK010000264.1:0-5174 GCA_036279295.1 Pseudonocardiaceae bacterium
CATCGGCCCGGCACCTTGGTCTGAGGCGACGGTCAGGTCCGCATCCAGGTACTCGTGGCGGTACCCGCGGTCTACCAGCCCGCTCCGCCGGCGCTGGTGCCGGCGGGCCTGTTCCCGGGTGGCCGCAACCGTTGCGGCGACCGCGGCGGCGCTGGGCCGCGCTGCCTTCGCCTGGGTGGCGGTGCTCAGCGTCGATCTCCGCCCGATAGTGGGACCGCCGACCAGATACGGGTAGGCAAGGCCCTCCACACCCGTCGGCGGCGGCGGTGGCGGGGGTGGGGTGCCCGGCGCGGCACCGGGCATGGCTGCGGTTGGGGGCGGCGGGGGGGCCGCTGCGGTGGCCGCAGCGGGCACGGCAACAGGTGGAGCGATCCCGGCAACCGGGGTGACCTGGTCGGGAGCAGGCGGTGCTATCGCCTCCGGGGCAGCGACTATCGCCGGGGCGGATTCGGACAGGCCGCCCAGCCCGGCCAACCCCGCGAAGCCACTCGCCGACCCGATGGGGGCGATCAGGCCGGACATGACACCCGACAACTGCGTCAATTGCGGGGCGAGCCCGACGATCGCTTCGCCCGCCCAGTGCGGAAGCAGGGTGATCAGCACCGGATCGCTCAACAGCTTTGTTATCGCCTGACCCGGATTAGTCGAAAAGTCCGCCAGGTCACCCCGAATCGCCTGGGTGACTTCGTCTATGCGAGTCTGCCACCAGCTCCACTGGGTGACGTTTTCGTTGTCCTGGGCGGGGTTGCCGCCCGGGTCGTGCTGGTGCCGGTGTTGGTGCGTGGGGGCGGCTTGCAGGATGGGCGGTGCCGAGGTGCTTTGCGGTGTCGCCGCAACTGCAGCGGCGGACGCCGTTTGGTAGCTCGTCATGGTCATCGCCGCCTGGATCCACATCCGCACGTAGTCGGCCTCGTTGAGCGCGATCGGAATGGTGTTGATCCCGAAGAAATTCGTCGCCACCAGCACCGCGTGGATGGTGTGGTTGGCCGCCAGCTCGGCCTGGGTCGGCATGGCCGCCAACGCGGTGGTGTAGGCCGTGGCCGCGGTCTCGTGCTGGGTGGCAGCTGCCGTGCTGTTGGCGCTGGCCTGGATCAGCCACGCCAGATACGGCACATTTGCGGCCACATACGACTCCGCGCTCGGACCCTGCCACACCCCGGACTGCACCGCGGCCAGCATGGCACGGAGTTCACCAGCGACCGATGCGTATTCGGTGCTCAACGAGTCCCACCCGCCTGCTGCGGCCAACAACGGTCCGGGTCCCGGTCCGGTGCTCAGCAGCGTCGACCACACTTCGGGCGGCGAGGCCATCCAGAGTGGCTCCGTCACTGTTCGCCGCCCGCCATCACCCGCCAAGCCTACGTCGTACGTCGACCGTGAATCCAGAGAGTTTTCTGGAAATCTCCTGCAATTGAGGAATTATCTTGAGTGCACTATGGGCATCTGCGGTGTACCTGACGGTGGGTGTCAGTTGTCGGGCAGCCGAACAAGGAAGCCACTGACGATCAGCGTTCGAGCCAGTTCGGCCTGCTGCGCCGCATTCAGGCCGGGCAGGTCGTTTACTCGGAACGGCTCGCTGCTCTCCGACAGAAAGCGCATCGCGGCTTCGTGGTCGGATCCGGCGCTGATCAGCAACTGGGCGAACTGCAGCGCAACGGCACCGGCAACGGCCGTCACCCGCGAGTAGAGCGGTTGGTATTTCACCACCCGGGTTTGCCCGTCGATTCCGACGGTGTCTGCGGTCTGCCCGACGGGCGGGCAGCGACCACGCCGGACCAGCACGTCCTCCATGGCGCCGAGACCTTCGGCGAGGGCGTCCGGGTCCTCGATGGTGGTGAGGACGTCGTGCAGGAGGCCACCCAGGCCCGCACGCACATCCGGGTCGTCCAGATGCCGCGGTGGCAGTCGGGCGTGGACGCGGTCGTCTCGCAGGCTGAGCAGGTGCAGTGTGTGGGTGAGCAGCGTCAGCACCGTGGGCACGTGGATTCCCACGGTCAGGTGGACGGACGACTCGGAGGTTGTTTCGGCAGCATGAACCCGGCCGCGGGGCAGGTAGAGGGTGTCACCGGCTTCCAGACGCAGGTCGGTTGGTGAGTCGGTGGGTAGCGGGAGGGCATCGGGGTCGACCTCCTGCCGGCGCTGCATCTCGTGCGGTGGCACCGCGGCATCGCCGTGCAAATGCCAGACCTTCGACCCCTGGATCTGCAGGATCAACACGTCGTGGTGGTCGTAGTGGGGCAGGAAGCCGGCTGATCCGGGCGGCGTGATGTAGGCGTTGACCTGCACCGGGAAGTTCAGCTCCACCTCGATGGCATGCGACAGCGAGGTGATCGAACGCGCGTACCGCTCAAGACTGTCCAGGATGATCGTGTAGCCGTCGGCGAGGTCGTTGCGCACGCCGGCAAGATCGAGACTGCCGTCGGCACGCTGGTAGGCGTCGGAATCCCGGTGCTCGTCCCCCTTCACCAGGCGTACCGCAGCTGGTTCCGGCCGAGCATGCTCCAAGAGCTCCTCAGCCGCCGACGGTCCGGGCAGCAGCCTGTCGAAATAGCCTGGGGCACCTCGCTTGATGTGGTAATGCGTTGCGCCCCAAACGTCTTCGAAGAAGCTCTGCACTGTCAGCGGTTCAAGCAACCAGGCTAGCGAGGACTCCGGTTTTGCGTTCACGCCGAAGCTTGAGTCCACTGCGGCAGCGTGATGCCGTGCAGGCCCGGGTATCCCGCCGGCCGGGGGCTGCTCCATTCAGCGACGGCGTCGGCGCTCGGCTGGTACACCTCGATGCCCAGTGGCCGGCAGGTCGGCAACGGGTCGCCGGCGTGCGGACCCCACAGCGGGACGGACAGGTCGCCGCCGGGGCAGGTCGACAGGGCACACAGCAGGTCGATCTCGGCAAAGAACTCGAAGTAGTCTCCCGGCCGCGCGGGGCACGCCTTCATGTAGTACTGGTCAGCGTCGTTGAGGCCGGTGACCTGGAAGACGTTGAGCACGTCGTGGACGTCGAACTCGGTCAGGCCGTAAGGCAGGATGGCGCGGGTCAGGTTGGAATGGCATGTGTAGTCGAAGCTCTCTCCGGTCAGCAGGTAGTTGGTATAGGGATCGCAGCGGGTGCCCAGCAGGTCGTGAACACGACCGCCGTCGGAGTCCACCCCGTAGCCGGCCAGGCTGTCTCCGGTGATCGTGACGAGCGGACGAAGGTAGGGCAGGTTCGACCACAGCCGGTCGTAGCTGCTGACATGCGCTGCCTGCAGCTGACGGGTTTTGCTGGCCCACAAGCGTTCCCGGGGATTGTGGCGATTCCAGATGTTCAGATCGCCGACTTGCGGCCCGTCCACGGTGACGATCCGGCAGAGATGTCCCGCCGGGACTTCCCAGGCGTGGCCGCTGCGGATCGGCACCACGTGGGAGTACACCGGTGTGGTGTCACTCGTGGCGATGCCGCGGTAGAGGTCGGTGTCAAACTCGAGCGCACCGCCACTGGTTGCCAGGTAAGCAGCTTGCGGGGACTTCATGGCTAGGCCCGGGTGAGCAGCAGCGTGTACGCCACACCGGCGTGCCCGATCAACTGCCGCCAGGGTGTCCTCAGCATGCCGACCGCTTCGGAAGTGGGCACGACGCGCGGCTGGGCTACGTCAAATGTTTTGCCGCTCAACGTCGCCCGACCACCACCTGTTGCCTGCAGGTTTTTCACCCAGTCGCGGTCCGGCCCGTACACCAGCAGCACCGCGACGCCGTCGGGGGTGTTGAACATCGACACCGGGGTGCGGTATTTCTTGCCGGAACGCCGGCCGGTGTGCTCGATGATCGACCACAGCGGCACCCAGCCGGATATCGGGCGAAACAGTGGATTGGTCACCACCCGGTTGAACCGGGCGCGTCGCTCGGAGAACTGCACGATCAACCTTCCCTGGTGAAGTACCGATTGAACCGGGCCAGCCATTGCGGTAGTTGCATGCCCACCATCCAACCCGCGGGCACCGCCCCGCTCAAGAGCACGGTGCCCTGCGTGGTACCCAGCGCGGGGAGCAAGCCTTGCCGTGCTGGTCGATTGGCGGGTAGTCACCGGCGAAGCTCGGGTCAGCCGAAGAGCGGCCCGGTCAGTGTGTAACCCAGACTATCGCCGACTTTGACCACGAATCCCAATAGGATGAGCGCACCTCCGGCCAGGGAGATGTCCTTGTTGAAGTGGATCTGTTCGGTCATCTTCGTCTCAGCGTCGCCGGCCGACCAGAAGCGATGCATTGTCACCGCCGCGGACACCACGAACACCGCGAGCATCAAAGCCCCCAGGTCAGCCCAGACGCCTAAGACCACGAGTGCTGCGCCGGCCAGCTGCCAGAGTCCACTAGCGATGACGAACAACCGCCCCGGTCGCAAGCCCATCGATTCGGTGTAGGCGCTCATCGCGGCGGTGTTCGTGAAGTGGCCCAGTGCGCCGCCGAAGAACACTGCACCGAACAGGATACGGCCGACGAGTATGACAATGTCCATGCTGACTCCTTTGCCCGTATCGTAATCCCACCGCCAAGCGGTACGGCTGTATCGGCAATGCCAGCTTGCACGCGTTTGACTGGGTCAACGCCGCTGGGGGAGATCTTTTAGAAGTATGTGACTTCAAAGGCGATCAGGACATCGAATGGTTGGCCCATGATGGCACTGCACGAACGAAAGCTACTGGTAGGAAGGGTCCATGACAGCGAACACCGAGGACGATGCCGGAACTCCGATGCTGCGGTTTGATGGGCTACGAGCGTTATTCATCAACGCAACGTTGAAACGCTCACCGGAAGTCAGTCATACCGGCGGGTTGATAGGCCTTAGTGCGCAGATCATGCGTCAGCACGGCGTGGCGGTCGATGAGTTGCGTGCCGTCGACCACGACATTGCCACTGGCGTGTGGCCGGACATGACCGAGCACGGTTGGGCTACCGATGAATGGCCGCGACTGTTCTCCCGGGTGCTCGATGCACACATCCTCGTGCTGTGCGGCCCGATTTGGTTGGGCGACAACAGCTCGGTCATGAAGCGGGTGATCGAACGTCTCTACGGCTGCTCGAGCCTGCTCAACGAGGATGGTCAATACGCCTTCTACGGCCGGGTCGGCGGATGTCTGATCACCGGAAACGAGGACGGAATCAAACACTGCGCGATGAACGTCCTCTACAGTCTGCAACATC
>DASUJK010000265.1:0-12278 GCA_036279295.1 Pseudonocardiaceae bacterium
GGCACGCCAGCCGCTGCCGACGACGGCGAAGGTCCCAGGTTGCGTCATGGCGTCACCAGATCACATTTTGGCTGTTGTGGGCACGGTGATCGGGCGCTCCCAGTAGCTTGATCCTCCTTCACCCGAGAAAGGTCCATCCCGTGGCACTGCGTGACAAATTACGGACAAACGCGGCTCCGTACCTCCAGCCGGACGAGACCATCCAGTCGGTCTTCTGCGCACAGACGACCAGCCAGTACTTCGTGCTGATCTCGTACTGGATCATCCTGTTCCGCAATGCCTACCGTGTCGTCGTGGTCACCGACCGTCGCATCCTGGTCTGCCGCTCGGGCCGGTTCACGGTGACCCCGGTCAAGGAGGTGCTGCTGGAACTGCCGCGCGAGACCAGGATCGGCCCGCCGAGCGGCTTGTGGTGGCGGTGCGAGACCCTCGGCTCGAAGCTGTACGTGCACAAGCGTTTCCACAAGGACGTCAACACGGCCGACGCGGCACTGACGGCCTGACATCCACGGCGACGGCGGCCAGCCAGGCAGGTGCCTCGCTGGCCCGCTAGTCTTGGCCGGGTGAGTGACGGCGTCTTGGCGACGAGCTTCACCGTGGCAAGGCGTTTCTGGGTCTGGCGTTACCTGGTCAGTCATCAAACACTGGTGTTGCGTGGTCCGGCCCGGTTCGACGCCTGGTTCGACGGCGTCGCGGCCATGCATCTGCACCAACAGTTCGAGCCGCTGACCATCCGGGCGGCCGAGCCGGACGAACGCGAGCAGATCTTCAGCTGGGCAGCAGCCGAGATCCACGACGTGGCCAACCGGCCGCCGCTGTGTCTGATCCTGGCGTCGTCCCAACCGGACGGCTTCCTGGTCTGCGCCCACGCCCACGTGCAGGCATACCCCGACGCCCCCAGGTCCGGTGCGCTCGCGGATGACAGTGGCCCCACCACTTCTCGCACGCTGTGGCGGGCCGGCCCGACCAGTGATCCCGCGCTTCGACACGTGTATCGCGAGTTTCCGGCCGCTGAGTATTCCTAGGACAGATCGGGTCACTCGGAATCCGTGTCCGCGTCCGGCCGATCCCAGGTCTGCCACAGCACGCAGGTCGGCCGGAGCCCGGTGTCGGCGAATTCATGAGCGGCTTGTCTGATCAGGGTGGCCGACACCTCAGAATTCGGCGGGAACTCGCAGTCAGAGGTGCCCTGCATGTACAGCAGGGGTTCTCCGTCCTGTGTTCCGGAGCCTGTTGTGTAGCTGCCGTCCTCATCATCGTCACCTGAGTAGAGCAGTGCGCCTTGCTCGACATGCAGTCCGACGTAGAGTAACGGTCCGAACTTGTCGGCAGCCTGGGTCACTTCCGCCAATACCGGCCAGTCCGGACCGGACAAGACAGCGACCCGATCCAATGCGGCGTCCAGTTCGTCGTGCGTGCGAGCGATGTCGCCCTCGGTCTGCTCATGGGAGTACCACAGCTTGAGCGGGATCATGGGGTGGCGCCTCCGGTGAACGTTCTGCGGTACTGGGGAGCATAAACGGTCAGCGAACATCCCTCAGGGATCATCTGTGGCAGGAGTTCTGGACAGCTGAGTTCACCGAAGCAGGGCGTGTTGTTGATGACGACGCTGGCGTGTTGCGGCCTGCCGGTGTCTTCATGGCGTCGTGCGAGGAGAGCGGCGAGTTTCATCTCGGCATGAGTTGCCACAGACGGGGTGCGGCGGATGCCCAGCGAGCGCAACCGCTCGGTCACCATCGAGCTAACGGCATCTCGGGCACTGCTGATCCTTCGTGTTGTGCCGTCCTCGCCCACCCAGCGGCCGTGGGTCTTGCGGCCGGTGCCTCGGTCGGCGGCTGTGATGGGACTTGGCAGGTCGCGGCGCAGGTCTTATACCTCGCCGCTGGCCAGTTGCCATGGTGCGCCGATGATCGAGGTCAGGTAGGCGCTTGCCAAGCTGGTCACCCGATCGAGCGTGGCTACGATTTCTCGGCACCGAGCGTATGCGGTTCGTAGGCATGTGGCCGCGTCGGCGAGGTCCGATCGTGAGCTGCCGTGGCCCAGTTGGGCGTATGCACGACCAGCATGTTCGATCGGCGGAACTATGCGGGTGATGGCTGCTCGGGCGGTGGCTATTCCGTGCAATACCGCTCGTACACCTGCTGCCAACTGCGCTACCGACGCCACAATGGCATGGTGGCGGCGATTCGTTGGGCTCGCCAATCGACGTTCTGCGGTTTCGGATGGGGCAAGAGTTGTTGGTGCGTGGTCCTTTGGTGTGGATGTCGCGCGTTTTCGCAGGTTGCGGTGATGCGCCGGGCGTAGGTTGCCAGGGTGGCTGAGGACAAGATGACGGCGCATGGCCGTGAGTTGGGCGTTGAGCTGCGTCGGCGGCGGGAACTGGCCGGGTACAACGGGTTGGAGTTGTCGAACCGGCTCGGTTGGTCGACCACCAAGGTGTCCCGGGTGGAGACCGGCGCTCGGATCATCTCCGAAGTGGACATCGCGATCTATCTCGCCAGCTGCGGCGTGCCACGAGCCGAGATGGACGGGATTCTTGATCTGGCACGGGAAGCCGGCTATGACCACCGGCTCAAGTCACACGGCGAAAAGCTTCCCGACGAACTCCGAACCCTGATCTTCCACGAGACCACTGCCGCTGAGATCGACAGCTATGAGCTGGTTTTCGTGCCGGGGTTGCTCCAGACCGAGGACTACGCTCGTGCGCTGTTCCGGGAGATCGGCCGGTTCCATGGCGACAGCATCGAGTTCCGGGTGCGTGCTCGGATGGAGCGGCAGAGCTTGCTTCGGCGATCTGATCCGCCGCACTGCACGTTTTTCATCCACGAGAACGCGCTGCGAGCGCCGATTGGCTCCGACCGGATTATGCATGAACAGTTGCTACAGCTGGTGTTCCTCAGCTCGTGGCGGCACTGCTCCATTCGGGTCATACCCGCCTCGGCCGGCGCGCGGGGTCTTGTACATGCCTCCTTCTGGTTCATGAGGTATGCCGAGCATGATCCGGTCGCATACGCTGAGCAGGTGGCTGTGAGCCTGTTCTTGGACCGCAGAACTCACACCGATGAATACCAAAAGGTGCTCAACCGACTCGATCGTGTGGCGCTCGATGAGGGAGAATCACGGACGGTTCTCGCTGACCTGGCGAGCCGCTTCGATCGAGCGGAGGACGGCAACGATGGCTGAGAGCTGGCGCAAGAGCAGCTACAGCGGTGGCGGCAACGGCAACTGTGTGGAAGTAGCGGTGCGCACGGACGTCGTCGGGGTCCGGGACTCCAAGAACACGCGGCCAACCCTGGAATTTCCCGCTGAGCAATGGCAGGCGTTCGTGCGACTAGACCTCGGCCAAGCGGTCTAGCAACGCCGCCGCTACCTGGACGTCCGGGCTCAGCGACCTGTCCGTCATGTCCGGGTCCAGTGTCTTGTCGACCAGGCGGTACGCGGTGCCGATGATGCTGTCCGGGTCCGGTTCGATGGCGCGCAACCGCAGTGCCCGCACGGCGGCCACCAACTCGCACGCCAACGCGAGCCGGAACGCGGCCGCTGAGCGCAACGTCTGCCGCGCCGACTGGAACGCGAAGCTGGAGTGGTCCTCGACGCCACGCGACACGACGGCGTGCCCCAGGCTGGCCGGTTGGGCCATCGACCGCACCTCGGCCAGCGCGGAATGCGCGCTGTACTCCAGGATCATGATCCCGGAGCTACCCGTAGCACCTTCGGCCAGGAACGCGCGCTGACTGGTGAAACCCGGCTCCGTCAACGTACTCAGCCGGGCCGTGGACAGCTGGCCCGTGTGCAGCAACGCCAGTCGCATCGTGTCCAGTGCCATCCCCAGATGGGCACAGTGGAAGCCACCGTGGTGGTAGGCGTCGTCGTCCTCGGCCGAGATCAACGGGTTCTCCGCAGCCGCGTTCACCTCGACCGCCAGCACCTGCTCCAGCCCGTCAACGGCGTCCACGGCCAGCCCGTGCACCTGCGGGAAACACCGGTACCCGTACGGGTCCTGGATACGCGCCGGCGCCCGAGGTGGTGTGCCCAGCAGCGCCCGCATCCGCGCCGCCACGTGCACCTGACCCGGGTGTGGCCGCGCCCGGTGCACCCGCTCGGCGTACGGCTCCAGCGACGCGTCCACCGCCATGAACGACAGGCCCGTCACCACATGGGTCGCGGCCACCAGGTCACGGACCTTCCGCCACGCCAGCGCGGACAGGCCGATGGTCAGCGCGTTGCTGCTCATCAGAGCCAGCGCGTCACCAGGGGCCATCGTGATCGGCGCGGGACCAACAGCACCGAGCCACGGCCGTTCGCCGTGCATGACCAGGCCGGTTTCGGCCAACGCCGTGAGGTCTCCGGTGCCGATCGCCCCGAACTCGTGCACGGCCGGGTAGGCGCCGGCGTTCAACGCGGCAGCCAACACGTCCGCGAACACCGGCGGCACGCCCGCGCCACCGGCCAGCAGCTGGTTGACCCGGACCGTGAGCATCGCCCTGACCTGCTCCTCGGGCAGCAGCTCGCCGATGCCACCGGCATGGGATCGCAACAGCCGCAGCCCGTGGCCCTCGCGGTCGTCGATCGCGACCGTCTCGGTGCGGTTGGCGCCGACGCCGGTGTTGCGGCCGTAGACCAGCTGCCTGGCCACGATCTCCTCGGCCGCCCGCGCCGACGCAGCCATCCGCTTGCGGCCGGTCTCATCGAGCACGACGGCCGCCCGCCCGATGGCCACGGCGATCACCGTGGCGGCATCCAACGTGCGGCCGTCCAGCACCACATGAGCACTCATACTCGCGAAAGTACCTGGTCAGCGCTCGCGTCCCAATTGATCCGGTAGTCGATCTGCCATGCCATCTTCTCCGGCTTGGCCAGCATCTTCATCGTGACCGGCATGAGCGCGTCGCGCAGTACGCGGGCGACCGGGCCTGCTGCCTTCTCACTGCTGGTGCGCTTGCCGGCGGCGATGATCCGCTCCACCCTGGCCCGCCGCAGGCCCTCGTAGGCCACGAACGCCGACGGCACCGTCGGCAGATCGCGCAGGCACCTGGCCAACTGGACCGCGCTCTCGATGGCGATCGACGCGCCCTGGCCGGAGCTGGGCGACGTGGCGTGTGCCGAGTCGCCGACCAGGACCGTCCTGCCCCTGCTCCACGTCGGCACCGGGGGCAGGTCCTCCAACCCGCCGACCACGATGAGCTCGGCCGGGTCGACCGCGGCCAGGATCGCGGCAGCCGGGACGCGGTCGGCCGCGAACGCCTCGCACAGCACCCGCAGCCACTCCGCGTTGCCGACCTCCCGCGCCTCGGCCAGCGAGAGCCGGGCGTGCGGCAGGTTGGCGAACCAACCGGTCCGGCCGTGGCCGTCGACCTGGTAGGCGAAGAACGCCCGCTTGCCGAAGATCATGTGCATGGAGTCGTGAGTGGACTCCAGCCCACGCACCGAATCCGGGATCGACCTGGCGCCGAAGCCGAGCAGACCGGTGTACCGGGGGTTGGGCGCCGCCGGGTCGATCATCGAGCGGATGGTGGACCGGATGCCGTCCGCGCCAACCAGAATGTCGCCATGCGCGGACGTGCCGTCCGCGAAGTGCGCTGTCACGCCGGCGTCCGTGTCGTCAGCCCCAATGAACCGCTTGCCGTGCTCGATCCGAATCGATCGGCGGGCCGATTCGTCGTAGAGCGCTCGGTACAGGTCGGCCCGCCACACCCCGTGGAACGCGGCCGGGCCGGCCGGGTTGCCGAACTCGGCCAGGCGCTTGCCGGTCCAGCTCTGGATCACCATGGAGTTCACCGGCTGCCCGATGCGCCGCACCAGGTCGCCAGCACCGACCACGTCCAGTGCCGCCAGACCGTTGGGTGCCAGGCCGAGCATGCCGCCGACGCCGTCGGCCGAACCCGCGTAGGCCTCGTGGACCGCCGCTTCGATGCCGGCCTTCTGCAGTGCCATCGCAGCCACCGGGCCCGCGATGCCGCCGCCGATGACCAGTGCTGTCCTTACGTCACTCATCGTGTTCTCCCCACTGTGTGTCAGGGGAACCCGGCTATTGTTCGGTTGCCACCTTGTGGCCGGGTTCCGTCCTGGTTTCGAGGTCGAGGACCCCGGCGGCGGTGTTGCAGCACCCCGCCGGGGTTCGTGCTCACTGCTTCGTACTGCCCCTCTCCGCGAGTTCGGCGATGTCGGCGGGCAGTTCGCCCGTGTCGTGGTACGCCTGCCATTCGGCCAGACCGGGGAACGTGCCGTCGGTCAGTTCGGTCACCAGCGTCGTCAGCCAGGTGATCTCGGCCGTCCGCAGCGCCAGGCCGTACTCGGACTCGACCAGGAACAGCCGGGGGATTTCCCGGCCTGCCTCGCCGAGCATTGCCCGGTCGGTGTCCAGTTGGGCGGTCAGCAGGGCCAGGCGTTGGCGCAGCAGGTCGGCTGCCTCGCCGGGCGGCAGGGCGGACATCACGGACAGGGCCGTGGCCAGTCTGGGCTGCTCGCGTTCCGGGGTGCCGAGCAGTTCACGCACCCAGTCCTTCAGCTCCTCGCGCCCGGCCTCGGTGATCGCGTAGACCGTGCGTTCCGGCCGCCCGCCCTGCCGAACGCTCTCGGTGGCCGCCAGCAGGCCGTGTTTCTCCATGTTGGCCACGACCGTGTAGAGCGATCCCCACTTGATCTTCATGTCCTGGTCCTTGCCGCGTTCTCGCAGTAGGGAGGCCATTTCGTAGGGGTGCATCGGCCGCTGGACCACCGTGGACAGCACGGCGAGCGCGAGCAGGTTGCCGACCCTCCGTCGCTTTGCCATCGCTCCTCCTCGCTGCCGATTACTCGCCTACGAGTATACGGATACGAGTAAGCGGGTCAAGCGGGTGTCGGGTACCGCTCCTACCGTGAGGGGATGGAGACCAGGACAGGAGAACGTGCCGAACTGCTCGCGACGCTGGACCAGGAGCGCAACTTCCTGCGCTACACCGTGCGTGGTCTGACCGACGAGCAGGCAGCGCTGTGCACCACCAAGAGCGAGCTGTGCCTCGGTGGGCTGATCAAGCACGTGACGGCGGTGGAGGAGCGCTGGACACGGTTCGCGTCCGGCGGCGCCGAGGCGATGGAGAGCGTGCCCATCGACTGGGTCGGCCAGTTCCGGATGACGGAGGGCGACACGCTGGCCGGCGTACTGGAACGCTATGAGCGGGCGGCGAAACAGACCGCGGACGTGATCGCGACCCTGCCCGACCTGGACGCGTCCCATCCGTTGCCGGAGGCGCCGTGGTTCGAGCAGGGTGCGACGTGGTCGGTGCGCCGCGTGCTGCTGCATCTCATCGCGGAGACGTCGCAGCACGCGGGGCACGCCGACATCATTCGGGAATCGTTGGACGGACAGAAAACGATGGGTTAGTTGGTGGGCGTCAGCTCGGCCATCTCCGACCAGCCCTGACCCTCGGTCTGGACGTTGATGATCTGCGGCTTCGACGCGATCACCGACGGCATCCAGGCCATGGCCGTCTTGAAGTGGTCGGAGTTCACATGCACCGAGCCGGCGTCACCGTCGGCGAACGCCTCCAGCAGGACGAACTGGTTGGGCGTGTCGGCACTCGTGCTCCATTCGAAGAAGACATTCCCCGGCTCCGCACGCACCGCCGTGGTGAAGTCCTGGACGAGGTCGAGCCATTCGGCGCTGCGCTCGGGCCGCACTGTGAACTTGACGACGATGAAGATCATGACGGAGCTACCTCCCGGAGTTTCTCTCTGTGGTGATCAGCGTAGGACAGGTGGCCCCAACGGCAGGGCACGACCGCCGGTGGCCGCTGCCGCGGAACCGAAGAACAGATAGATCCCGACGACCGCGAACGCGAACACCACGATCCCGCCGATCTTCAGCACCGACGCCGAGCCCTGCAGCGTGCCGATCAGTACCAGGGCCAGTGCCACGTCGATCAACGCGAACAGCAGGGTGAACGCGCTGGGCAGGCGCATCGTGGCCAGGGTGAGCATCACGATCACCGAGAGCCAGCAGATCAGGAACAGACCCTGCGTGTGTACGGCGTCGGCAGCGCCGATCGCGAACCAGTTGTGCGAGAGGCCGAGCACGAGAACGGCGTAGCTCCACCAGAATCCGGCGAAGATGGCGAACACGCTCGCCACCGCGCTCTGGTTGAGCGCCGCGCTCCACACGGCGGCGATGGCCAGGCCGAAGCCGGTGGCCGCGAGGATGATCGGCAGGGAAGCACCGACCGCTGTCGCGGACACGTAGCCGACCAGTACCAGGCCCAGAGCGATGGAGCCGACGATGAAGCACGGCAGGCCGACCAGCAACGGATCGCCTGTCGGAGGGGGCGGCTCGGCAGCTGCCACACCCGCGTCGTGGCGACCGGTGCCCGGCCGCTCCTCCAGGTCGCTGCTCACTGTTGTCATGATCTTCAACCTCCTTGGTCGAAAATTCAGCCGCTGACCAGACCGGCCAGACCGACGATCACGAGGACCAGGCTGGTGCCGAGCACCGGCCGGACATGGTCGCGCCACCACACGGCCTTGGGCAGAATCCGACCCGGTAACACGTCGATGTCCACGTGTCGCAGGGCCGCCAGGTAAGCGATCATCGACACGGTGCCGGCGGTGCCCAGCACTGTGGCGGCGATCGCCAATCGGAGGTCTGTCATGTCGATCCCCCCAGGATCGCGCCGACCACCAGCCAGCCGTTGAGCACGACCACCAGCAGCGCGCACGCGGACGCGGCGATCGTGGTCACCCGGCGGTTGACGAACGCACCCATCACGTCCGTGCGTCTGGTCAGCAACACCAACGGCACCAGTGCGAACGGGATGCCGAAGGACAACACCACCTGCGAGATCACCAGGGTGTCGGTGACCGGCAGTTGGAGCGCGAGCACGACGAGCGCGGGCAGCATCGTGATGCCCCGACGCACGAACAGCGGCACGTTGCGCTGCACGAACCCGCGCATCACCACCTGCCCGGCGTAGGTGCCGACACTGGCCGACGAGAGGCCCGACGCCAGCAGCGCCACCGCGAACGTCAGCGCGGCCGCGCCACCGACGAGCCGACCGAGGTCGGCGTGCGCCAGTTCGATCGGGTCGGCCCCGCCCAGCCCACCGTTGAGCAGCGACGCGGCCACCACCAGCATCGACACGTTGATCAACCCCGCGATCCCCAGCGCGATCGCGACGTCGATCTTCTGCGACCGCAACAGGCCCCGGTGCGACACGGTGTTGTCGCCCTGGACGCGGGTCTTGGTCAGTGCCGAGTGCAGGTAGATCACGTGTGGCATCACGGTGGCGCCGATGATCCCGGCGGCCAGCAGCACGCTGTCCGAGCCCGCGAAGCTGGGTGCCAGCCCAGCCGCGAGTGCGCCGCCGTCCACGTGCACGGAGGCGAGATCGTAGGCGAAACCGAGGAACACGATGCCGAACAGCGCGGTGATGGCCAGTTCGAACGGCCGGTAGCCCCGCTGCTCCAACGCCAGGATGGCGAACGCCACCACGGCGGTGATCACACCCGCGATCGGCAGCGGCACCCCGAACAGCAGGTTCAGCCCGATCGCGGCGCCGACGAACTCGGCGAGGTCGGTGGCCATCGCGACCACCTCGGCCTGCACCCACAGGCCCCGTGAGACCGGTTTGGGCAGGTGCTCCCGGCACAGTTCCGGGAGGTCGCGCCCCGTGGCCACGCCGAGTTTCGCCGACAGGTACTGCACGAGCATCGCCATCAGGTTGGCGACCACGATCACCCACACCAGCGTGTAGCCGAAGCGGGCGCCCGCGGTGATGTTGGTGGCGAAGTTGCCGGGGTCGATGTAGGCGACAGCGGCGACGAAAGCCGGCCCGACCAGGGACGCGATGGATCGCCGGGCCGGCAGGGGAGCGGGCCGGGACACCTCGTTGGGCGGACAGTCGCGGTTGAGCACGGTTGTACCTCCCTCGCAACGTCGGGGTGTCCCGGCCTGCCTGCCGCGTATCAGCCCACCGACGGTCCCAGGCCCAGGGACTGTGGTGTGCTGGAGTCCGGTGAGGGCTGGTGCAGGCCCTCGTCCAGCGGTCCGAACTCGGTCATCAGGGCGGCACTGCCACCCCACGGGGTCTGCTCCTCGGCGATCAGCGAGTTCGTGGTGAGCAGCAGACCGGCGACGGACGCGCCGTTCTGCAGTGCCGACCGACATACCCGCAGTGGGTCGATGATGCCGAGGTCCATCATGTTGCCGAACTGTTCGTGCAGTGCGTCGAAGCCCTCATCGTCGCCCAGTTCCCTGGTCCTGGCCACGATGTCGTCGCCGGGCAGGCCCGCGTTGGCCGCGATCAGGTAGGCGGGTTCGCTCAGCGCGCGCCGGACGATGTCCGCGCCGATGGCGTTGTCGCCGTCCAGACCGAGACCGGTGAGCACCTTCTCGGCGTGCAGCAGGGCGGCGCCACCACCGGCGACGATGCCCTCGGCCATGGCGGCCTTGGTCGCGGACAGGGCGTCCTCGACCCGGTGTTGCAACTCCTTCAGCTCGGCGGGTGTCGCGGCACCGACCCGGATCATCGCCACCTTGCCGGTCAACGCGCCGATGCGCTCGGTGAGCACGTCGTCGTCGATGCCGTACTGGGCGCGGTCCCGCTCGGCCCGCAGCTGGTTGACCCGGAACTCCACGTCCTCCGGCGAGCCGTAGCCGCCGATGATCGTGGTGGAGTTCTCGTCCACCCGGACCTGGCGGGCCCGGCCGAGGTGCTCCAGCGTCATGTTCTCCATGCTGAAGCTGGAGGTCTTGGACAGCACCGAGCCGCCGACGATCGCGGCCAGGTCCTCCAGCTTGCGGATCCTGCGGTCACCGAAGCCCGGTGCCCGGATCGCCACCGACTGGAACGTGCCGTTCACGTGGTTGTGCACGAGCATGCTCAGCGCGGTGCCCTCGATCGTCTCGGCGATCAGCACCAGCGGGCGGGGTGCCCGCATGATCTTGTCCAGCACCGGCATCAGCTGCTGGACACTGGTCACCTTCTCGGCGCACATCAGGATGTACGGGTCGTCCAGCACCGCCTCCAGGCGACCGGGGTCGGTCACCAGGTACGGCGAGATGTAGCCGTTGTCGAACTCGAAGCCCTCGACGAAGTCGACACTCATGCCGATCCTCGGGGTCTCCTCGATGGTGACGACGCCACCCTCGCCGACCGTGTGCAGTGCCTTCGCGATGACGGCGCCGACCTCGTCGTCGTCGTTGGCGGAGATGGCGGCGACCCTGGCGTAGTCCTTCTCGTCCACCACGGGGTGGGCGACCTTCTCCAGGTGCTGCACGAGCCGCCCGACCGCGAGGTCGATGCCGCGCTTGATCAGCACCGGGTTGCCACCCTTGCTGATCTGCTGCATGCCTTCCCGCACGATGGCCTGTGCGATGACCGTGGCCGTGGTGGTGCCATCACCGACCACGTCGTTGGTCTTGATCGCGGCTTCCTTGACCAGCTGGGCACCCATGTTCTCGAACTGGTTCTTGAGGTGGATCTCCCTGGCGATGGTCACGCCGTCGTTGGTGACCACAGGTGAACCGGTGATCTTCTCGATGATCACGTTGCGGCCCTTGGGTCCCAGCGTCGACTTCACCGCGTCCGCCAGTTTGTCGACACCCGCCAGCAACAGGTCGCGCGCTTCCGCGCCGAAGCGCAGTTCCTTGGCCATCTGCGTGCTCCTCGTCGTCTACGTGGTCTGCCGTGGGCTGACTGACCGATGAATCAGGGGGTGAGAATCGCGCGACCGCGCACGCGGCCCGCGTCCAGATCCGCCAGCGCGTCCAGGGCGGCGTCCAGCGGGTACTTCTTGGTGTGCAGCGTGACCTTGCCGGCCTGCGCGAGCACCATCAGCTCGACCAGGTCGTTGTACGTGCCCACCAGATTGCCGATGATGTTGCGTTCCGTGGAGATGATGTCGATCGTGGGAATGTCGATGTTGCTGCCGTAGCCGATGACGAACTGCGAGCCGGCCCGCCGGGTCATGGCGAACGCGTCCTGCTGTGCGCCCTGCTCGGCGACGAAGTCGAGCACCACTTCGGCGCCGTTCCCGCCGGTCAGGTCCAGTACGGCGTCGACATGCTTGCCATCAGCCAGCACGGTGTGGTCGGCTCCGAGTTTCTTGGCCAGTTCCAACGCGTCCGCGTTCTGGTCCACCACGACGATCGTGGTGGCGGTCAGCGCCGCGAGGGACTGGATACCGATGTGGCCGAGACCGCCCGCGCCGTTGACGACGCACACGGTGCCCGGGTACAGCAGTGGCACCGCCTTGCGCACGGCGTGGTACGCGGTGATGCCGGCGTCGGCCAGTGCGGCCACGTC
>DASUJK010000266.1:0-12301 GCA_036279295.1 Pseudonocardiaceae bacterium
TTGGCGTCGATGTCGAAGGTGACCTCGATCTGCGGCAGCCCGCGGGGCGCGGGGGCGATGCCGGCCAGCTCGAACATGCCGAGCTTCTTGTTGTAGGCCGCGATCTCGCGCTCGCCCTGGAAGACCTGGATCTGGACCGAGGGCTGGTTGTCATCGGCGGTGGTGAAGATCTCCGAGCGCTTGGTCGGGATGGTCGTGTTCCGCTCGATCAGCTTGGTGAAGATGCCGCCCTTGGTCTCGATGCCCAGCGACAGCGGGGTCACGTCCAGCAGCAGGACGTCCTTGACCTCACCCTTGAGCACGCCGGCCTGCAGCGCGGCACCAACGGCGACGACCTCGTCCGGGTTGACGCCCTTGTTCGGCTCCTTGCCGCCGGTCAGCTCCTTGACCAGGTCGGTGACCGCGGGCATCCGGGTGGAACCACCCACGAGCACCACGTGGTCCATGTCGCCGACCTTGATGCTGGCGTCCTTGATCACGTTGTTGAACGGCGCCCGGCAGCGGTCCAGCAGGTCGGAGGTGATCCGCTGGAACTCGGCGCGGGACAGCGTCTCGTCCAGGAACAGCGGGTTCTTGTCCCCGTCGACCGTGATGTAGGGCAGGTTGATGGAGGCGCTGTTCGAGCTGGACAGCTCGATCTTGGCCTTCTCCGCCGCTTCCCGGATGCGCTGCATCGCCATCTTGTCGCGGGACAGGTCGATCCCGTTGGCAGCCTTGAACTTCTCGGCCAGCCAGTCCACGATCCGCTGGTCCCAGTCGTCCCCACCGAGGTGGTTGTCGCCGCTGGTGGCCCGCACCTCGACCACGCCGTCGCCGATCTCCAGGAGGGACACGTCGAACGTGCCGCCGCCGAGGTCGAAGACCAGGATGGTCTGTTCCTTCTCACCCTTGTCCAAGCCGTACGCCAGGGCGGCCGCGGTCGGCTCGTTCACGATCCGCAGCACGTTCAGGCCGGCGATCTGGCCCGCTTCCTTGGTGGCCTGCCGCTGTGCGTCCTCGAAGTACGCCGGCACGGTGATCACCGCGTCGGTGATCTCCTCACCGAGGTAGGACTCGGCGTCGCGCTTGAGCTTCATCAGCACGCGCGCGCTGATCTCCTGCGCGGTGTAGCCCTTGCCGTCGATCTCGGTCTTCCAGGTGGTGCCCATGTGCCGCTTCACGGACCGGATGGTCCGGTCGACGTTGGTCACTGCCTGGTTCTTCGCCGGTTGACCGACCAGTACCTCGCCGTTCTTGGCGAACGCGACCACAGATGGTGTGGTTCGCGAACCCTCGGAGTTGGCGATCACCGTCGGCTCACCGCCCTCCAGGACGGCGACGACAGAGTTGGTCGTCCCCAGGTCGATGCCGACCGCTCGCGCCATGAAAGTCCCTCCAGATATGCCGTTCGTGGTGTGCGCGCCAGGCGCCGGACCCGATGCTGACACCGGGCTCGACTTGAGCCTACCGCGCTCAACCTTCCTGCCCGTACAACGGGCGAGGGGAGGGGCGTGTTCCCGATCTTCGGTGGTGTTCCGGATCACAGCTCACTGGGCCTGGATGCGCACGTCACCGCTCAGGGTGCTCGCCTTCAGGGTATGCGCGCCGGTCGGGTCGTTGGGGGTCGTGACGTGCACATCCCCACTCAGGGTGGACGTGATCACCCGATAGGAGCTGTTCGCGGGAGTGTCGACGTCGATGTCGCCGGACACCGTGGTGGCGCTGAGGTCTCCCTTGGCGCCGTTGACATCCACCGTGCCCGACACCGACTTGGCGTGGACGTCGCCGGTCGCCCCGTCGACACGCACGTCACCTGACACGGACCGCACGTCGACATCGGCGACACCGGTGAGCGTCACGTCCCCGGACGCCACCGATCCGGTGACCGACGTGCCGACCGGTACCTGCACCTGGTAGTCCACGAAGCAGTTGTGACCGCAGGACCTCAGATCCAGCACACTGCCCGCCACGCTGGTCGTCGCGTCCGGCCTGTTGTCGGAGTAGCGCACGATCCGGCGGACCGTGGTCGGGCCGGCACCGACGCTGATGGTCACATCGCCGGCATCGTTGTCGATGTTCACCCGATCGATTGATTGCGGCACCGTATTGGTGTCGGTGAATTGCCTGCTGGATTGGTTACCGCCGGAGTGCACGGCCGCGATGTCCGGGCCACAAGCCGCGAGTGTGAGCACCGCGGCCACCGGTAACACCACGATCGCCGTCCGACGCAACCCCCTGTTGGTGTCCATACCGCTTGAAGCTAGAGAGCCGGATGCGTTGGGACATCAGGGAAGACCCCGAGCCGGCCCGGAGATCAGCGGCGGGTGTCGGCCCGGTGGAAGTTCAGGTGGGCGCGCGACGGTGTCGGTCCCCGCTGGCCCTGGTAACGCGAGCCGGCCTTGGCCGATCCGTAAGGATTCTCGGCCGCACTGGTCAACTGGAACAAGCACAATTGGCCGATCTTCATCCCCGGCCACAACGTGATCGGCAGATTCGCGACGTTCGACAGTTCGAGCGTGATGTGCCCGTTGAATCCGGGGTCGATGAACCCGGCGGTCGAATGGGTCAGCAGCCCGAGCCGCCCCAGCGACGACTTGCCCTCCAGCCGCCCGGCCAGATCGTCGGGCAGCGCCACCATCTCGTAGGTCGAGCCGAGCACGAACTCCCCGGGATGCAGGACGAACGGCTCGTCCTCGCTGGTCTGCTCGACGAGCGAGGTCAGCTCGTCCTGCTGGATCGACGGATCGATGTGGGTGTACCGGGAGTTGTCGAACACCCGGAAGTAGCGGTCCAGCCGCACGTCGATACTGGACGGCTGGAGCATGGCCGGATCGTAGGGCTCGATCACCAGCCGTCCAGCGTCCAACTCCTTGCGCAGGTCCCGGTCACTCAGCAACACGGGGACAAGAGTAGTCGGACGGTGTCGCGGACCCGGCCACGGCGCCGTGTAGTCTTGGCCGGCAACGCGGATGTAGTTCAATGGTAGAACATCAGCTTCCCAAGCTGAATACGCGGGTTCGATTCCCGTCATCCGCTCCAGAGCCTGTTTTGCCAGGTCAATGAGGGTGTCTCTCCACGTTGGAGGGGCACCCGTTGTGATCTTTCGGGTGCCCCTCCAACAACATCCCAGCAACATGGCCTGCCATCAGTTCACGGGCACCGGGACGCCAGCCGCGCCATCCTCGTCGTCCCCCGGCTGGGCCTTCTTGCCCTCGTGCTCGACCACCATCTCGGAGAGCCTGTCCGCGATCCGCTGATCGGCATCGCTGGTCGCCCGTTGGTAGATCAACGCGGCCCGCATGTCGTCATGACCCATCCGTGCCATGAGGTCCTTGGTCGACATGCCCGCCTTCGACGCCCAGATGTTGCCCGCGTGCCGCAGGTCATGGAAGTGCAGGCCGGCCAACCCCAGGTCCGCCACGACCTTGACCCACTTCACCCGCTGGCCGAAGCTCGCCCGCCTGATCGCATGGCCCTGCTCACCCGTGAAGATCAGCGCGTCCGAACCGGGCTGCACGAACTCGGTCAGGTGCCGGACGATCTCAGGCCGGATGGCGCTCGGAACAATCACCGTCCGCACGCCGGCCCGCGACTTCGGCGGACCCTCGATCAATCCACGGCCGGGAACCTCCACGAAGCCGCGAGTCACCCGCAACCAGCTCGCATCCTCGGCGATGTCACTCCGACGCAGGGCAGTGACCTCACCGAACCGCAGCGAGGCGAACGCGGTCACCAACACCATGACCCTGAACCTCGCCGGCATCAGTTCCGCCAGATCGAACACCTGAGCCACCGAGATCACCGGCCGTTCGGCGGGAGTCTCTCTATCAGCACCGGGCACCTTGCAGGGGTTCCGAGCGATGATCCGGTCCGGGTCGACGGCCGTGTTCAGCACGGCCCGCAGCAGCCGATACGACTTGGCAGCCACCGACGCGGAGACGCCGGCCGTGAGCAGGTCGGAACGCCACTGCCGAACAACTGCCGGGCTCAGCCGGCCCAACTCCGTGGCACCGAGGAACGGCGCGATGTGCTTCCGGAGCAGCCACCGATACAGCTCGACAGTGCGCGGACGCAGGCCGGGCCGCTCCGTGATCCATGTGTCCGCGTAGTCCCCCAGCGTGACCTTGGCCCGATCAGGGTCCGTCCAGTCACCGGCGATGATCAGGGCCTCGACCTTGGTCAGCCATTTGTCGGCGTCCCCCGCCTTCTTGAACCGACGTGGCGCGAAGTGCCGCCTTCCGTCCGGCCCGAGGTAGCTCGCCTGGTGCTCGCCGAGAGGCGTCTTGCGGATGCTCCCGAACCGGCGTTTCCGTCCTTTGTTGTTCGGCATCAGGCGGCCCTCCCAAGATCCCGCAGAACGGTGGCCGTCGTGATCGGCTCGACACGGCCGGCCGCGACGAATGCGTCCAGATCGGCCACTGCGAGCCGGACGTGTGCACCGAGTTTGTGAAACGCGATCCGCCGTTCGGCGATCAGCCGCCGGACGAACCGCACCGAGGTGTTCAGGTACAGCGCCGATTCGGGCACTGACAGGTACTTGGTTTCCATGTCGATCTCCCCCGCTCAGGCCGCTGTCGGAATTGCCGAAACCTCTGTCGACCCTGGTGGCGAACCTGAAGCGGCCAACATTGCCTGGTCGTACTCGGCCTTCCAGGTGATCCGCTCGGCGATGGCGTGCATGAGCAGGTGCGTCCGGGGCGGGACGTTCTGGTCACCTGGTTTGACCTTGCGCCAGATCAGCCGGGCGGTGTCCTCTGCCGGCTTCTCGATCCCGGCCGCCGCCAACGCTTGCGCGACGAACGCTTTCCGGTCGGCCCGATGATCAGCCAGCGTCTTGCCTGACCACTTCCGGGAGACCAGCACTCGCCGGCCTGGCAGACCGAGCGTCGATCGACGGTGAGCGCGGCCCTTGCAGTGCCCTGGCACGGTCTTCGAGGTCACGCCAAGCGGTTGGATGCCATAGAGCAGCCACACCGAACAACGCGGCGAGCACGGCGTCACGGACAGCTCGGCATGTAGCCGGTCAGCGTGCTGACGTTGTGCGTCGGTGTGCTGTTCCACCACCTCTGACACGTTCTTGACCAGGTACTTCGTGAGGTATCCGATGTGCCGCCCGGCCTCCTCCGAGCCGCCGAGAATGCCCTTCGAGTGCACTTGCCGGCCGAAGGTGGCGACGTGTGCGGGCTCGTCCACCTGGTCCAGGGCGTCATCCCAGCTCACCAATGCTTGCCGGGTGTCCGGGTCCACAAACTGACGACTGTTGGCCTCCCACACCGGTACGTGGTCGCCGAGGTAGCGCAGCTCGTCGTGCGCAGGCCACCACACCTGGTGATACGTCGCCGCCGTCACCTGCCTGATCAGCTCGTGCGGGACGCTCCCCCGAATCGCGGCGTGCAGATGCGGAGCGGCCCGCCGCTGTGGCTCAACTGTGGCGAAATACTGCGCGTCCCAACCGATGACCCGCCGCAGGTTCTGCCACCACCGGTCGACCAGGCTGGAGAAGTGAACCGCGTCCCGCGCGGCCCGCCGGTAGTCGTAGCGGTCCGGGTCGACAGGTGCGCCATCACTGCGCACTTGTCCGTAGCTGTCACAGGTGAGCGTGACGAACATGGATGGTCGGAACCTGCCCGCGTACTCCTGACCAACCGTTGTCTTGGCTACGGGCCGCCGAGGCAGGTTGGGTGCTTCCTGTCGACGTTTGGTCGACCGCGTTACCGCCCGCCGGCCCGGAACATCAGGGGAGGGCAGCGTGCCCCGGACACCGAGTTGCCGAAGTTCCGCGTCCGCCTCGTGGATGGCCTCCCGAAGCTCCTCCGCGTGATCCAACTCCTCCGCGTCGACGGACTGCCGGTAGAGCTTGACGAGGTCGGCCCGGTAGGCGAGTTGGGCCGTCTGGTCGGTGGTGGGCTCGTCGCGCTCAAACGCTGGCTCGTCGGTCAGGTGCCAGCCTTCTCGGCACTGTGTCATCCGAAGGGCACGGGCCTTTCGGGCGCACGGCCCGCACACCGATTCGATCGTGGAGCCGCATGGCACCGCCACGTACCGCAGTTCGCCAGTTTCGGTGTCGCCGGCCTCCATCGTGAACGGACGGACGCAGACGCCGTGTTGCTCGGCAGTGGCAACCACGACATCAGTGGCCAGCGGCAGCCGCATCCGCTCAGCCCTGCTCTGCGGAACACTTGGCAGCGTGGTGACGGCGTTCATGCGGCCACCCCCAACGCGCCGGCCCACTCGGTGAGCTGGCCCAGTGACACCGGAACGGTCTGGCCCGGTTCCAGATCCGCGAACACGTCGGGATCGAAGGCAACGCCGCCGAATACGGTCAGCTTCACGTCACCGCTCGGCCCCGGCAGGGTGGTGTCCACGTCGAGGTGCACAGAACTGGCGCCAGCTCGCCATGCGTGCAAAGCCACCGCGGGCACCGTCCTGGCCCAAGCCAGCAGAACGCCGGCCGTCGCGGTCAGGTCGTGAGCGCGGACCTGGATACGAGTCTCGGATTCGACCAAACAACTGAGATTCAGGGATGCCGGTTCAGGGAGGCCGTGGGTAGCCATGTGGGTCAGGACGACAGTTGCCGCCTGTGCGGTGGCATTCATGCCGCTACCCCCTCTGACGTGCCAGGGAGAGACACGACCCGACTGCCGGTTACGAATGTCTCCAGCGCCTTGACCGTCTCGTCCGACACCCAGCCCGCCCGCACTCGCAGCGGCTCGCGGATGCCCTCGCCAAACACATAGCCGACGCCGGCTTCCGATTCGCCGATCCGATTGGCCCAGGCGCCGCGCTCGTATGCCTGATCGCCAAGGACCATCGCAACGTGCGACTTCGCCGAGACGCGGAGACAGATCCGTCGAGGGAACAACTCCCGGACCGGGACAGTGTCCTTGGTCGGTTCCTGGACGTAGCCGCGCACGGTGAACCCCAGCGCCCGACCCTGTGTGGTCAGCAGCGCTACGCGTTCTGTGATCGCCTCGCGGGTCTTGCGGTCGGTGTACCTGGTCAGCGCGCCGATCTCGTCGAACTCCAGGATCTCCAGGGGATGCTCGGTACTGATCGGCACCGACCTGACCCGACCGGCGAAGTCGGCCTTGCGGGCATCCATCGCCGACACCAGGTCATCCAGCACGGCCAGGGCGTCAGCGCCGTTGACGGCGTAGCGGTGGAAGATCCGCCTGCCGTAGGCCAATTCCATGCCCTTGGGATCGATCCCGGACACGCGGACGAGGCCGTCACGGATAGCGGGAGCGATGGACACCAGCGGGCACCACATGACCGAGTTCTTGCCTGCTCCGGTAACGCCAGCCACCAGCGTGTGTCCACCGGCCACGGAGACGTGCCAGTCCTGCCCGTACTCGGTCCGGCCCGACCAGACCCGCCGCAGATCGATCTCGCCGCCGGTCAACGGTCGACAGGTCACCGGGTCGGCAAGCAGGTTGCGACGCTGAAAGTCGATCGACACCACGTTCGGTGCGATCTCCCGAACCTGACAGCGCGCCACCTTCCGGGCCGATGCCAGGGCGCGAGCGGCCTCGTCGTAGTCCTCCGGCTTCTGGCCGGGTACGAGGCGAACCCGAACCTCATCCCACGAGGCGCCCGACCTCACGCCGAGCACGACCGGCATTCGCACGGCCGCCGAGGACCGTTCACGGCGAACCTTCTTACGTCCCACGAGATTGACGGTCACCTCGACTGGCAACGCCTCGTCCCGCATGGACAGACCGCAGGCATGCAACCAGCCCGGCAGCTTGCTGGTGTACACCGTCCAACGCAGCCACCACGCCCGAAGGCGCCGGCCCGGCCACCGGTCAAAGGAGGTCAGGTCAAGCAGCCGCCACGTCGCGAGCAAGAGCGTGACCGCACCGACTACGACCGCGAGCGAGACCCAGCCGGCATAGTGCCACCAGATCGCCGTTGCGACCACAGCGAGGGAGGTCCGCCAGTGCACGGCAATCTGTCGGAACGTCCAGCCCACTGCCTTGACCGCCAGCCACAGTGCGAGGAACAGCACTGCGACAGCGGCGAACGCTTCGGCGACCTTTACCAGCACGGCGCCGACCTTGGCCAACAGCCACGCGAGTACGCCGAGACCGGCCGCAACCAGGACCACGACGCTAATCGAGTGCGCGTCCATCAGTGATCACCTCCGGCGACCACGACCAGGACCAGACGAGAGAATGAGGGGCGAAAGTTCCGAACCGGTGACAGCGCGGGCAGAGTTGCCCATTCCGTCGACTGGAACCACATTGGGGGCTTGCGGAACCACTATGAGTGGTGCGTATTCTCATTGCTGTTCACTCCTACGGGTGGACAGCGCAGAAGCGGAGAAAGGTTGGTAGCCAGGATCCGCTTCTGCGCCTTACCTTTGTTGTCAGACAATGCGGACGAGTGTCACCGCTACGTGACCGGTGGTCCGTGTTGTTTATGTATGGTGACAATTACTGCGGGTAGATCTCGTCAGCAAGCTGCTCGATGAACTCCATCGAGTCATGGACCGGCAGGGCCGCCGACAGCACGGCGTCAAACCTTTGCTGGGCTTGGTCGACCAAGTGACGATCGTGCTCGGACACAACACCGCCCGGGTACTGCGCGAACATCATCGCTGGCTCGATCCCGCCGGGAAACTCCAGGATCGTGAACCCGCCGGTGGTTCCGATCGGAGGGGCCGTTGTGGCTGGCAGTACGCGCAGGGCAACGTCGGTCCACCCCGCGCAGTCGATGAGCATGTGCAGTTGATGGCGCATGATCTTGGGGCTGCCCACCATCTTGTGCAGGACGCTTTCATCAACCACGGCCGTGTAGTTCAACGGGTAGTCAGGCCTGTTCGCAAGCCGTTCTTGCCGGTCCTTCCGCGAACGGATCTCGTCGTAGAGTTGACGGCGGCCCGCTGGGTTCATCCGGGCTCCGAGAGTGTGATTGGCCCTGAATACCCAGTCATCGTTGAACAGCGCGCGGGTGTAATCCTCAGTGTGCAGGAGATCCGGAATCCGCATGACGGCCCATTCCTGGACGCGGTGGGCATCGGCCTCCCAGGAAATGTAGTGCTTGTTCTCGATCTCGTAGCCGTGCCAGGCTGGTCGGCTGGACGACCAGGTGAATTCGCCATCGCCGATACGAGCGCGGACTCCTGTCCTGAACATGACTGTTGCCTCCTTACGGTCAGCAGGTGAGTCGCCAGCTATCGGATTCCGGCTGGCATCACGTTGTCGGTGAGCTGGTCGAGGTCGACAAGGGCGCAGCCATGCAGGGTGCGGGTCAGCTGGGTGGCGAGAGTCCACGGCAACACGGGATCGTTGTAGGCGACCGGTATCCCGCCGTCGTCCTCTGCGAGCCGCAGGCCAGACAACGGATAGTCGGCTTGGAACTGAACACCGACGACACCGTGTGGCTCTGAGTGCGCCCGTACAGCGACAAAACCGCGTCGCAGCGGCGGACAGAGCTGTGTACTCAGCCGAGCGCAGGCCAGACAGACCGGCGGGAATGGATTGGCGCTGCCCTCCGGCCAGCCGTCCCAGTCCTGCCGGTGATCCGTCAACAGCCACAGGTGACCGTCGCTGGTCTGGTCGGCAGGTCCGGCGCAGACCTGGCACAACAACCGTTTCATGGCACGGCGTTGCCGTAGCGGGTGCATCTGGTTGTAGAGCGGTCGCCCGTGGCCAGGACGCAAAGACATGCGAATCCACAGCACACCATCGCGGTCCCGGTCGACCGACGTTTCGTCGACGTAGCCGATACCCTGCCGACCACGCCCGATGATGCCAGCGGTCAGGGCCTGTTCGCTGGTCCACGTGGCCACGTAGGGCACGACCCCACCCCGGCCCACCACCGGTAGAGCCAGTCGGGGCACCCGGTCAGGTTGAGGCGTCTGAGAGCGGCTCACCGGGCAGCCGACCTCTGACCCGTTGCCGGTCACTCGTGTTCCCTTCTGTCACTTCGTCGTCCGGTCTGCTCCGAAGCTCGATGGGCGCCAGGTGGCCGACTGCCTGGGTGATCGACCGCAGTCGGGTCGATAGCTGTGGCCATCTGGTGTGCCGCGCGCGCCAGCTCCCGCAGGAACCGGGCCGTAGCGAGGTGACCGTTCGGAAACGGCGGGACGGTCAGCACCAGGTTGACCGGGTCGAGGAACACCGCCAACACGCGTTCACCTGGCTCTGTGATGTGGAAGCCGGCGGCCGCACGGGGACCAGGCCAGCGCCACATCCGAACCGGGATTTCGGCAGTTGTCATGACTCCCTACTCCTCGTGCTCTCCTCGCGTGGCCAGGTCAGCGCGTTGGTTCTCGATGCGTGACCGGCACTCGAATTCCTCTGCCGCGATCGCTGCGGCATGTCGTGCCCACAACGGCGAGGCGAGATCGGCGGCCAGCACTCGCCATGCCTGAGCAACGCCGAAGTACGCCAAGGACAGACGACGGACCGCCGCCACGTCTGCCGCAGTCGCTCGTGTCGCTGCAAAGAGGGCCGCTGTCTGCTCGGCGTATGCGGTATTCCAATGAGCGACCGACTCCCTTGACGGTCGCACGGTGTTCATGCGGCCTTCGGCTCACTCTGTGCCGCACGGCCTGCGGACTTCGAGGCGCCAGCACCACCAGGCGCGTGCATGCCGGTTGCCCGGAAGCTGTACGCAACTCGGCCCTTGTTGTTGGCGTACGGCGTGATGGTCAGGCCGTCGAACTCGGCGGGGGCATAGGGGAAGCCCGGAGCCTTGGCCGGTGGCACCGGCTGTTGGGGAGCGGTGATCTTCACCTTGAACTCGGCGCCGAAACGCGCGGCTTCTTCGTTCGCGTCCAGCGCGCGGACGATCCACACGAGTTGGTTCGTCTCCTTGTCCCGCTCCTGCCGCTTGGGTGCATTGCGGTCTTCTGAGAACGCCATGGCCGGCTCCACGCCGAGGATGAACGCCCCGGACGGGAACACCTCCTCGAACGAGACCTCGAACCTGGTCGGGATAACTGGCATGTCCTTGCTCCTCTGCCTTGCCGCATCGGCACTGATCAGCACCGACTTGGCCAGAGTAGCCAGGCTGCCTAGACAAGTCAACACATGGCAAGGTGAGCTGTCTATCTAGCTGGGCTAGACAGGACTACTACTCTGGGTGCATTGGACCGGCCACTGTGCGGACTGGTAGTGACTACGCGACGACCTTGAAGGAAGAAGGCTCAGCCATGCCCCTGGACCCGGACGACCCGAGGCCGCCGTACGTGCAGGTGGCGAACGCTCTCCGTGCAGCGATCCTGACCAAGAAGTTCATCCCGGGGGACAAGCTCCCCTCACGGAACGAGCTGGCCAAGACCTATGAAGTCGCGCCCATGACCGTCCAGAACGCCTTGCGTGAGCTGCGCGAGGAGGGACTGATCGTGTCTCGCCAGGGCAGCGGTGTGTTCGTCAGGGAGCGCACGGAGCGGCCGGTCGGTCTTCGGCCGCACATCGAGCGCGCTTTCGACAGCGAGAAGGTGACGATCGACTTCGCCGGCTTCTCGGGGGAGACGCTGGCCAGCGTGATCCAGGAGCCGCTGGACAAGATCAGGATCGGGCGCCTTCGTCCGCAGTCCATCCATGTCCGCATCTTGGTGCCCGACACCACCGTTCCGATGGCTATCCCCTGCCAGGTGGACGATCTGGCCGACAGCCCTGAGTTCCGCGCACGCGCGACAGAGATAATGCGCCGGAATACGCTGGCCATCGTGGACAACGTGACCGAGCTGCAAGAGCTGGGCCTGATCAACGAGGCCGTAGCCGAGGTCCGTGTCCACCGCGCGGCGTCACTGTTCAAGCTGTACCTGATCAACAACGAGGAAGTGTTCTTCGGCTTCTACCCAGTACGAGAGCATGTCATCTCGCTGGGAGGACAACCGCGGGCTATCTACGACCTGATGGGCAAGGACGCCATCCTGTTCCATCACTCGGTCACTGACGACGACACATCAACCGGTTCGCAGTACGTCGAGCAGGCCCGGACGTGGTTCGACAGCATGTGGACCACGGTGGCGACGGACTACGTCCGGTGACGGCCCCGCCGGTAGACGACCCGGAGACGCTGCGCCGCATCCTCGGCGAGGCCGAAGCGCTGTTCCTCGACTTCGACGGCCCAATCTGTGATGTCTTCGCCGGCCTACCCGCACAGGTGGTGGTGGACCAACTCTGCGTCGTCTTGGCCGATGGCGGTTACGGCGATCCTCCACCCGAGATCGCGAAGTCCAGCGACCCGTTCGATGTACTGAAATACGCAGCCAGCCTCGGCGAAACCGAAGGCCGCTACGTCAACGCGGCGCTGACCGCGCTTGAGGTTGAAGCAGTTGCTTCCGCCGAGTCGACTCGCGGAGCGC
>DASUJK010000267.1:0-12818 GCA_036279295.1 Pseudonocardiaceae bacterium
CGAACCGGGGGCGCAGGCCGACAGCGAGCACGGCGCACTGGTCGGCACCGAACTGACCCCTGCGCAGGAGCGGATCATCCGGGCCGCGGACACGTTCTTCCTTGGCACCACACATCCGAGGCGCGGCACCGACTCCTCGCACAAGGGCGGTGCGGCCGGCTTAGTCCGCGTCGACGGCGGCACCTTGTGGTGGCCGGACTACCCGGGCAACAACATGTTCAACAGCTTCGGCAACCTCGCTGTCGACCCGTCGGCGAGTCTGCTGTTCGTGGACTTCACCACCGGCGCCACGGTCCAGCTGACCGGCACCGCGGCGCTGGAGTGGATCACGCCGGGCTCGCCGGGCGACGACGGCGGCACCGGCCGGCGGATCCGCTTCATACCGACGCGGATCGTGCAGCCGATCGACCCGCTGCCGATCCGCATCGGCGAAACCCTGTCCTACCCGCGCAATCCGCGCCTCAGCTAGCGCTGCCGGGCCGGGTCGCGATGCAGGGGACGAGCGCGACCAGGCCCATGCCGTGACCGGGACCGGGACCCTGGCCGGCGACGCGCTCGCCCTCGTGCACCAGTTCGCGCAGCGGATCGAACAGCTCGGCATCGATGTCGCGACCGGCCTACTGAGTGAGCTGAACGAGATCCCGGAAGAGACCCACGCGGTTATCCCCACCGCTTTCCAGCAGGTGGTCGACCGTGCCCGCGCTCGCGGGGAGGTCGGCGACGGGACCGTTCCCGAGGCAGTGCTCGCCATGCCGGGCACGCTCATCCGCTGCAGCATGATCGCCGAACGCGCCGTACCATCCGACCAGGCACTCGAACACATCGCGTACCAGCTGTTCCTGCCCCTTGTGCGCCACCACGCGTCGCTATGACAGCGACAACTACGACTCGACCTCTGCCTGGATGCTGGCCAGTGCCGCTGGCCAGTCCTGTTGTGGGTCAGCCACCAGGAGGGCGCGGTACGGCCATCGGTCCAGTACGTCGTCGACGACCCGTTCCCACTCCTCGTACAGCCCGATGACGGCGTCCCGGCCACGCAGATTTCTGGCCACCGCGAAGGGATAGCTCTCGGCCGACGCGATGTTCCACTTCGTCCACACCGGGTCACGGGTGGCGTGTGCGTGGGCGATCGCAGCGTCGATGTCCGTCGGCCGGAGGTAGATCAGCAGCGGCTCGGCGGCCGCGATCCGGTCCTGGATCCGGTCGACGATCTCGCGCAGCTTCACCAGCGGAGCACCGTTGACGAACAGGGGCAGCACGGAGTTCTGCAGGAACGTGCTCTCCAGCACGACCGTCCACTGCTCGCGGGCGCAGTGTTCGGCGAGTCGACCCCACTGGTCGACCGAGTACGCGGTCGGGTCCAACGCAAGGCCGTCCGGGCCGACGTCGTTCTGGGTCCAGACCGGCTCGGGGTAGGCGGCCCGCAACCGGTCCACGGCCTTCGTGCGGACCGGATGGTCCGGCGCGAACTCGGCGTACGCGATCGCGTTGTCGCCGCGCTCGGCCAGCCGGCCGCCGAGCCACTGTGCTGTTGTCGACTTGCCGGCGCCGATCATGCCCTCGATCAGGATCAGCCGCGTCGGGTCCATCAGTCTCCTGCCAGTTCGTCAGTGGCGGTGTGGCCCGCGGTCGTGGTGCGGCGCAGGAAGTCGGCGAGCAGTTCCAGTTCGGCCTCGGTGTAGCCGGCGCAGATCTGGTCCATCGACGTGTTCATCCCGGAGTAGATGCGGAACAGGTCGGCGTTGCGGCCGGGCAGCGCGCGCACGGCGACCGCCCTGCGGTCGGTGGCGTTCGGATCGCGGTCCCTGCTGATCCAGCCGCCGCGTTGCAGCCGATCGAGGATGCCCGTCATCGTGGCCGGGTGCAGGCCTGCCGTGCGGGCCAGGGCGCTCGGACTGAGCGGCCCGTGCCTGGCGACCAGGTCGAGGCAGTCCAGGTCGATGTCCCTGAGTTCGAGTTGGGCGCCGACCTGGTGGTTGAGCAGCGACAACTGGTTGTTGAGTGCGCGCAGTGACTCCTTGACGGCCCTGGTCAGCCGTCGCCGTTGCCGGTTGCCGTCCTCCGCTGGTATGGAACTCATATGATATTGCCTTCGTGTTATATGGACACCAGGGCTCAGCCTACCCGGCCTGACCAGCGATTTCCCGTAAGCTACTATCTACAAACTTGTAGAAGCAGAGTGGGGTGCCCAGTCCGTTGAGCCAGCTGACCTATCTCGAAGCGATCGTGATCGGCGCCGTCCAGGGCGTCAGCGAGCTGTTCCCGGTGTCCAGCCTCGGTCACTCGGTGCTCATCCCGGCCATCGTCGGCGGGTCGTGGGAACGTGACCTCGACGTGTCCACGCCGGAGTCGCCGTACCTGGCGTTCATCGTCGGCCTGCACGTGGCCACCGCGGCCGCGTTGCTGCTGTTCTTCTGGCGGGACTGGGTCCGGATTCTCGGCGGCCTGGTCAGTTCGGTGCGTCACCGCAGGATGCGCACGCCGGCCGAACGGCTGGCGTGGCTGATCATCTTCGCCACCATCCCGGTCGGCATCGCCGGCCTGCTGCTGGAACACGTCTTCCGCGACACGCTGGGCAAACCGATCCCGGCCGCCTCGTTCCTGATCGCCAACGGCGTCGTGCTCTACGTGGGTGAACGACTGCGCCGCAGGGCGGTGTCGACGGAGGAACCCGTGGCGAATTCGACGGACGCCGACTCGGACGTCAGGCTCGCCGAACTGTCGATGGCCAGGGGTACGCTGATCGGGTCGGCCCAGATCCTGGCGCTGCTGGCCGGGATCAGCCGCTCCGGTGTCACGATGGTCGCCGGACTGCTCCGTGGACTGTCCCATGAGGACGCTGCCCGGTTCTCGTTCCTGTTGGCCACACCCGTCATCCTGGCCGCCGGTGTGTTGAAGCTCCCTGATCTGTTCGGCCCGCTCGGCGCCGGCATCCACGGCCAGATACTGGCCGGTAGCGTGGTTTCCTTCATCGGCGCCTACCTGGCCGTGCGGTTCCTGACCCGTTACTTCCACACCAGGACGCTGACCCCGTTCGCCATCTACTGCGTACTGGCCGGGACCGGCAGCCTGCTCTGGCTGACTCTCGCCTGACAGGCGCTGTCGCGCGGTGTGGTCGACCCCTTACCCTGGTGCCGCACGGCGGATGCGATGGCAGGAGTATTGGTGAGCACTGAGGTACCTGGGTCAGGTCGAAACGAGCCGGTCGTGTTCGACCCGAGCGACCTGACCGCCCGCAAGGCAAAACTGGCCGACAGCGTCGACAAGCCGTCCGCTGCCCGGATCTACGACTACTTCATCGGCGGCGAGCACAACTTCGCCATCGACCGCCAGTTCGCCGAGGGCCTGCGGTCACGGATTCCCAAGATCGGTGAGTACGCCAGGGAATGCCGGCTGTTCATGGGCCGCGCGGTGAACTATGCCGCCCAGCACGGCTACACCCAGTTCGTGGACATCGGCTCCGGCCTGCCCACCGCCGGCAGTGTGCACGAGATCGCCGACGAGGTGCGGCCGGCACGGGACAGCCACGTCGTCTACATCGACAACGAGCCGATCGCGTTCGCGCACGCCGAACTACTGCTCGACGACCTTGCCGACGCCAGCCGGCACCGGGCCGTCTACGCGGACATGCTGGATCCGCTCAATCTGTGGCAGCAGGTCGGCGACACCGGCGTCATCGACCCGACGCAGCCGGTGGTGCTGCTGGTGTCCGCGGTGCTGCACTTCATCAAGGACGAGGCCAACCCGGACGACGCGCTGGAGTTCTATCGCAGGATGCTGCCGACGGGCAGCCTGCTGGTGCTCAGCCAGATGTCCGACGAGAACCCGGCCGACGAGGACGAAGCCGCAGCGCTGCACCAGTTGGAGGAGTTCTACGAGAAGACGACGAACCCCGGCCAGCTGCGCACCCGCGACGAGTTCGTCCGGTTCTTCGGTCACTTCGAGCTGGTCGAGCCGGGTCTGGTGTGGGCGCCGGACTGGCATCCGGACGGCAACGCGCTGTTCAAGCAGAGTTCCCAGTCGCGGATCATCGCCGGGGTCGGCCGCAAGGGCTAGTTGCCGCCACCGTCCGAACCGCCACCGTCCGAACCGCCGCCGTTGCCGCCACCGTCGCTGTTGCCGCCACCGTGACCACTGCCGTGACCTCGGCCGCCACCACCGCCGTTGCCCCGGCCGCGCTGGTTGACCACCGGGGCCTCCTGCACGGTTGTCGGCGGTGGCGTCGTGGTCGGTGTCGTGCTGGTGGGCTGCTGTTGGGCCGGCTGGTCGGCGACCAGCGGTGACTGCCCACCGGATGTCGTCGCCGGGCTGTCCAGGGTCAGTACCAGGCCGGTGGCCAGCGCCGCGATCCCGGCCGCCGCGATGCCCAGCGGCCGCCACACGCTGCGAGCGGCAGTGGGCCGGGCGGTCACGGTGGTCATCGATTCGGCCAGTTCGGGCGCGATGACGGCGAGCGCCGGCAGGCGGGTGGTGCTCAGACTGGTCGGGTCGAGGTGTCGTGCGCACTGCTGCGCGGTCGGTCGCTGGGCGGGCTCGTAGGCGGTCATCGCCGACAGCAGGCCGACCAGGTCGTGTGGCAGGTCGTCCGGGATGTGCGGCGCGCGGTGCAGCCGCGCGATGGCGGTCTCCACCTCGCTGCCGCCGAGGTACTCGATCTTGCCGGTCAGGCACTCCAACAGCACCAGGCCGAGTGCGTAGACGTCGACCGGCGGCCCGATCTCGCTGCCGAGCACCTGCTCGGGCGCCAGGTAGGCGGGCGTGCCGATGATCTCGTTGACCTTGGTCAGCCGGGCCGAGCCGGCCAGCAGGGCGATGCCGAAGTCACCGAGGTGTGGTGCGTCATCGGCGTCTAGCAGGATGTTGGACGGCTTGACGTCCCGGTGCACCACGCGGCGTTCGTGCACGTGGGCGAGTGCGTCGGCCAGGACGACACCCATCCGTCTGGTCTCGGTGTGCGACATCGGACCCATGAGTAATCGGTCCAGCAGACTCTGCCCGGCCACCAGTTCCATCACCAGGAACGGCCTGCCGTCGTGCTCGCCGACATCGTAGACCGACACCAGGCCGGGGTCGGACAGCCTGGCCAACGCACGCGCCTCGTCGTGGAACCGGTGGCGCGTGACGCCATCCGGGTCGAGCCGGAACAACTTCACGGCCACCGGACGGTCCAGCGTCCTGTCGTGCGCCGCGTAGACATCGGCCATCGCGCCACGGCCGAGCAACTCGCCCAGCTCGAACCTGTCCGGCAGCGGCGCACCCGACGTGGGGTGCACGTGCTGCTGGTCATCCATGACGGGCCACCTCCTCGTGCTCACGACGGGGTTCCCCACGACGTCGATGTTCAATCCATGAACCGACTCACCAGCCACGCTAGCACCGGAAACGCACTGCTACGGCCAACCTGTCACGCATCCGCCTTCGGCTGCGCCATCGCCACCCCGGTTTCCAACAGTGTCTTGAGGCTGGACAGAATGGCGGGCCAGCCGCCGCGGATACCGTCCAGGATCGTGCTGCCGGCGTCGAAGTCGTCGTGCACCACGGTGAGTTTGACCATCGGCCCGAGTTCTTCGATCTCGAACGTCACCTTGGATCGGCGCTCCGCACCTGCTTTCGCGAGTACCTCGTCGCTGAAACCGAAGTGCTGCGCGAACTCCGGCGTGAACGTGTGCCACGAGTAGGCGAGCCTGCGGTACGGCTCGGCCGCGAGCACCACCTGCTCCGGATCGGCGATCGTCACACCGTCCTGTTCCCAGACCATCGTCGAACCGGTCTGCCAGTCCGACGCGAACGTGGCACCCCAGTAGCGGCGGGTGAACGCCGGGTCGGTCAGCGCCTGCCACAGCCGTTCCGGCGTGGTGTTGATGTAGGTCGTGTAGACGAATTCCTGGTCGCTCATCGGGGTCTGCTCCAATGCGGATTTCAGATCGGCGAGCGCGTCGGCGCGCGCGTGGTCGTACTGGTTCAGCCAGCGTTGCGCGATGGCGTTGATCGGCACGGCGTTGAGGTAGTGCAACTTCTCCCTGCCGCGCCATCGCGTGCTCACCAGGTTGGCTGCCGCCAGCACCGCGAGGTGTTTGCTGACCGACTGCCGTGCCATGTCCAGGCCGGCACACAGTTCCCGCAGGCTCTGCCCGTTCCTGGTGTTCAGGCTGTCCAGCAGTCGACGGCGACTGGCATCGGCCAGTGCCTTGAACACCTCGTCCATTGCCCACCCAGCTCACACATGCAGCCATCTGGCTGCATGTGACGATAGGCAGCCCATTGGCTGCATGTCAAGTCATCGCCGGTGGAGCGGCTTCACCAGGATCAGGGCGGGGTTGCCCGGCCACAGGTCGTGGAACTCCTCCAGCGGCAGGAACCCGACAGACCGGTAGAACGCCCTGGTCTTCGCGTAGCCCTCGTCCGGATGGGACGGCCCGAGCGTCTTGACCTCCAGCAGTCGCCCGCCGTCCCCGATGACCTCCGACTCGACGGCGGCGACCAGCGCCCGGCCGACACCCCTGCGGTGCCACGCCGGGTCGACGGCGATCAGGTGGATCTCGGCAGTGCTCGGGAAGTGCCGTCGGCACAGCACGACGCCGACGGTCCCGGTGGCGGTGGTGGCGACGAACCCGTCCAGTTCGGTCGCCGACCGCACGTACCCGGCGTTGGCCTCCGGAATGCCGAACCATGCGGGGAGCATGCCGAGCAGCCGCTCGGTGGCGTCGGCCAATCCGGCCGAAGCTGCGGCTCTGGTGATCCGAAACGGAGCGGGTTCTGCCATGGCCGCAGTATGTCAGCGTCGGTCAACAAGTTAGGTCTTCCTCGGCAGCCGACCGATCGACGATTTGCCAAGTGGCAGTCTGTCCAATCAGGACGTTGCGACGATCTCGCGCGACGTGCCGATCGTACTGCTCGGCAATCCGGCCACCCGGCATCGGCCGCACTGGCCGAGGTCTACTCTGAGTAGCTGTCGTCACTCGTTCGCGAGCCGCTGACGTGCTACGAAACACAGTTCGCCGTGGCGGTCTGTGATTAATGTGACGGCATGTTCGGTTTTGGTTGGGCAGAGCTCTCCGCCCACAGGACGTTGGCGCAGCTCCAGGACCGCATCGGCGGTCCCGGGCTGGCAGCCACGGTGGCGGTGCCCGGCCTGATCGCCGAGGTCGACCAGCATGCCGCCGCGGTGCGGGACATCCTCGCGGTCGGCGTGGACGCGCCTGCCGCCGCCGTGGTGCTGCTGGCCGGGTACGCGAGAGGGCTGCTCGACCAGGCCAAGGCCATGGGCTGGCGCTTCGGCGCACCGGCGAAGCCGGCCGGTTGGGCGAGCGTGGACTGGCTGACCGCGCGCCTGCTCGCGGTGTGCGACCTGGCCCGCAGGGCCGACGGCCAGCGCAGCACCGCCGACGGCCACCACATGCCGCCAGCCGGCATCGAACTCTGAACCCGCGCGGCCGCTGGGCGGCGCCGAACTCCGGACCAGCCCGGCTGACCGGCGGTGGCGAACTCTGAAACACGTGCGTGGGCCGCTGGCCGGGCCGTGCCGACCCTGAACCCGTTCGGTGAGCCGCCGACCTGCCCGTATCGCATCTGAACACGCGTGTGGAGCGGCCGATCGTCGGCCGCCCCACACGCGTTCGCTCCTGACTACCGGTTGCCGGCCGGCGGCGTGTTGTCGCCGTCGGCGCGGTGCGAGCCGGTGGGCCAGTCGGTCTGGTCCCCGGTTCGCACACCCTGCTGCTGCCCGGTCGCCTGCGCACCGGAAGGCACGGCGTGCGGCTCGGTCGGCTGTGCTGTCCGGCTGGTGTCGCCGAACCGCATGGCGTCCTCCCGGCCGCGCTGATACGCCTGGCCGTGCGCGTTGGCCGAGGGCATCTGCTCCTCGGCACGACCGATCCAGGTCTCCCAGCGCTGCTGCATCGGCCGGATCAGGCCGCCGCCCAGGCCGACGACCGCGACACCGCCGATCGTGGCCAGCACGGTGATCAGCACCGGCGTGGTGATCGAGGTGGCGATGCCCATCTGGTTGAGCGCGGCGATGATGCCGAGGCCCCAGATGAACACCGACGCGATCGTGCCCAGCATGCGCCCGTAGGACACACCGCTCAGCGCCCTGCTGACCAGGTCACGCACCACCCTGGCGATGGCACCCGCCACGACGATGATCAGCATCGCCACGATGAGCTTGGGCAGCCAGCCGACGATCGAGGTCAGAATGTCGCTGATCGGGTTCGGCCCGAAAGCACCGAACGCGACTTCGAGCGCGATCAGCAGGACCGCGTAGTACACCACCATCGCGATCAGTTCGGACGCGTCGTAGTTGTTCCGGTCCAGCATCTGTTTGATGCCACCGCGTTCGACCACCCGGTCGAAGCCGACCTTGCGGAGGACTGTGCTGACAACCTTGCGGAGAATTCTCGCGATAATCCACCCGATGAACAGGATCACCAGGAACGCGACGAGTTTGGGCACGAAATTGGCGACCGAGGTCCAGGCTGAGGACACTCCACCACCGATGTCGATGGCCGCAAGAGTGGACGTAGACACTGCCCGCTCCCTTCTGCTCTAGGCGCCGTGTAGGTGCCGACGCGTTGGGTGACACTGTTGCCCATTACGGCGAATCGAACACATGCGAGAATCGTTCGCGTGACATTCCGTACCGAACGAGTGGTCATTGCGGGAATGTTTGCGACTCGGGGCGCCCGGTTACGCCACGTTGCGGCCTCCGGGCAAGAAGGTTAGCATAGCTAAGGTAATGCCGGGCGTCGGCGAGGAAGGTGGGTGCGGCCCAGTGGTGACGGATCGGGAAATGCGACGGCGGTCACAGGCTGAGGCCGCCGTGCGGCGACCCGGCTACAAATGGATCGCGTTGTCGAACACCACAGTCGGTGTGCTGATGGTGACGATCAACATGTCGATCCTGCTCATCGCGCTGCCGGACATCTTCCGAGGCATTGGCGTCGACCCGTTGCAGCCCGGCAACACCAGCCTGCTGCTGTGGCTGATCATGGGCTACCTGGTGGTCACCGCGGTCCTGGTGGTCAGTTTCGGCCGGCTGGGCGACATGTTCGGCCGGGTGAAGATGTACAACGCGGGCTTCGCCGTGTTCACCGTGTTCTCGATCCTGTTGTCGGTGACCTGGCTGCACGGCACCGCGGGCGCGCTGTGGCTGATCATCATGCGGGTGTTGCAGGGCGTCGGCGGTGCGCTGCTGATGGCCAACTCGGCCGCGATCCTGACCGACGCGTTCCCGGCCGACCAGCGTGGCCTCGCCCTGGGGCTGAACCAGGTGGCCGGCATCGCGGGCTCGTTCATCGGCCTGATCCTGGGTGGTCTGCTCGCGCCGATCGAATGGCACACCGTGTTCCTGGTGTCGGTGCCGGTCGGCCTGTTCGGCACCGTGTGGGCCTACCTGAAACTGCACGACACCGGCAGTCGGCAGCCGGCCAAGGTCGACTGGTGGGGCAATCTCACCTTCGCCGTCGGCCTGATCTCGGTGCTGGTCGGCATCACGTACGGCATCCAGCCCTACGGCGGGCACACCATGGGCTGGACCAACCCGATGGTCCTGGCCTGCCTGATCGGCGGCGTCGTCGTGCTCGCGGTGTTCTGTGTCGTGGAGACCAAGGTCGCCGAACCGATGTTCCGGCTGGGCCTGTTCAAGATCCGTGCGTTCACCGCCGGCAACATCGCCAGCCTGCTGTCCAGCCTCGGCCGTGGCGGACTGATGTTCATCCTGATCATCTGGTTGCAGGGCATCTGGCTGCCACAGCACGGCTACAGCTTCGAGTCGACCCCGCTGTGGGCCGGCATCTACATGCTGCCGCTGACCGTCGGCTTCCTCGTCGCGGGCCCGGTGTCGGGCTGGCTGTCCGACCGGTTCGGCGCCCGCCTGTTCAGCACCGGCGGCATGGCGATCGCGTCGGCCAGTTTCGTGTGGTTGCTGCTGATCCCGGTGAACTTCGCCTACTGGGAGTTCGCGGCCGCACTGCTGGCCAACGGCATCGGCATGGGCCTGTTCGCGTCGCCGAACCGGGCCGGGATCATGAACAGCCTGCCGTCGGCCCGCCGTGGCGCGGGCGCCGGCATGTCCACCACGTTCCAGAACTCCGCGACCGTGCTGTCCATCGGCGTGTTCTTCAGCCTGATGATCGCAGGCCTCGCGTCCGCCCTGCCGCACGCGCTGAGCAGCGGCCTGGTCGCACAGGGCGTGCCGGCCTCGGACGCCGCCCGACTGGCCGGCCTGCCGCCGGTGTCGGTGCTGTTCGCGTCGCTGCTCGGCTACAACCCGATCCAGACGCTGCTCGGTCCCGGCGTGCTCGCGCACCTGCCGGCCGGGCATGCCGCGTTCCTCACCGGGCGCGGGTTCTTCCCGTCACTGATCTCCGGGCCGTTCGCGCAGGGTCTCGGCGTGGCCTTCGCCTTCGCGATCGCCGCCTGTGTCATCGCGGGTATCGCTTCGGCGCTGCGGGGCGGGAAGTACGTCTACCGCGAGGACACCCCCGCTGTGGACCCGGAGCCTGCCGAACCCGTGCCGGCCGGGTGGCAGCGGGACTGACTGCGTGATGTGGCACGTCGGCCTGCGTGGAAGTCCGCGCTGAGCACTCCTGGCCCGGCGTTCGCCACCTGGTGTGCTGGGTGCCATGAGTCGTGTGCCGGTCGTCGTGGCGCTGGCGGTCTTCCTGGTCGGTGTCCAGACGCTGACGTCGGCAACACCGGTGGTCTCAGCCGCGCAGACCTCGCTGGCGCTGGCCTCGGCCGGCAGCGACGGCAAGCCCGCCCAGCAGGAGAGCGGCGAGGCCGCGCTGGCCGCCGACGGCACCCAGACCGCGTTCGTCTCGGCGGCCTCGCTCAAGGTCAGCGCGTCGGTACCACAGAGTGCGGCCGGCGAAGGCGGCGCCCAGCTGCGCATCTACGCACGCAACCGGCTGGCCGGCACGACAACACTGCTCAGCGACGGCGGTCGGGTGGCCGCGACCTCGCCCGCCATCTCGGCCATCGGCAGGCTCGTCGCGTACGAGACCAGTGACATCGTCAGCGACGAGAACCAGATCGACGTGGTGGACCGGCTGGCCACCGGCAGGGGCAAGTTCGACACCGCCGGCAATCTCGTGCGGACGCAGGTGACCGGCAATGCCGGTGACCCCCGGTTCCAGCGCGTCACCGCCTGCCCCCTGAACAACGAAGCACGCGGCCTCGGCCGGTGCGGACCCGCACTGTCGGCGGACGGCAGCACCCTGGCGTACCCGGCCCAGCTGTCCCCGGTGTCGCCCGGCCTGCTGGTGTCGGTCAGCGACGGTGAGGGCAACGTCAGCGCCGAGGCGAACATCGTGGACTTCGTGTCGTCCGACACGATGGCCTTCGGTGGCGCCGAGTTCGGCGTGCTCAGCGAGACCGTCAGCTATGTCAACATCAGCGGCTCGCCGATCCGGTGGGTCGGCACACCCGTTGCGACCGCGCCGTTCCAGATCCGCGAGAACACCTGCGGCGGGCTTGTGGCGCCCACGCTCGCGGTCGACCAGACCTGCCAGATCAACATCCAGGTCGACGCCACAGCGGCGTGCCCGCGGGCCGGCGTCACCGATGTGCTCAGCGGTCAGCTCACCACCAACGCGACCAACCCGGACGGCCAGACCGGCTTGGGCCTGGTGGCCGAGTGCTCGGCGAACGGCGACGAGACCGACGAGGCGGCCAACATTCCGCTGGTCACCACGCCGTCCGCGGTGACAACGACAACAGCCGGTTGTGCCCCGGTGCCGACCGGCCTGCCGCTGGTGGCCGGGCCGCACGTGTCCCCGGAGAACACCGACAACGGGAACACCGACGTGGTGGACAGCGGCCCCACGCAGCTCGGCAGGCCAACGCTGGCGTGGACGACGATCACCGGCATCGGCCTGCTGAACTTCACCGCACCGGACTGCACGGTGCGGCTGACCGACCCGGCAACGGCGAAACCGACCGGCCCGCCGCCCCCGAACGGGTTGCCGCCCTGCGAGCAGAACCAGGAACTGGGTACCGAGATCGGCGAGGACGACATCGTGCCGACATCGTGCAATGCGTACGTCCTGATCGCCCCGCGGCAGCTCGCGACGACAGCGAGCCTGCTCACGCTGGAGAACTTCGAGTGCTTCATCGACTGCGTGCCGTTCACCAACTTCTATTTCACGACAACCGGTGTGCGGAACGTCGTGGTGGCCAAGCACGGCCCCAGGTTCGCCTCCGCCGTCGGCACTGTGATCAGCGTGAACAGCGCAGGTGTCCCGCTGCCGAACGCGGCGGCACCGTCGCTGTCCACCAAGGGCAGGTTCGTGGCGTTCACCGCCACCCAGGCGACCGGCGGCGCACAGGTGTGGCGGCACGACACCGACGCGGCCGGCAACGGCACCCACAGATCCGGAGCCACGAACCTGGTCTCGTGCCGGCCCGGCGCTGGAGCGTGTCAGGCATTGACCAGCCCTGGCTTCCCGTCGATCTCCGGTGACGGCACCCGCATCGCATTCCTCGCCGAACCGAGTGCGGGTGCGGCCAACCAGGTGTACGTGCGGGAGACCGTGGCCGCGCGCACGCTGCTGGTGTCGTCCGACCGGGGTGCGGGCGCGAAGGCGTCCGACGGCCAGGCGCTCAACCCGGTCATTTCGCAGGACGGCAGCACGGTCGCGTTCTCGTCGGTCGCGTCCGACATACTCAACCCGCCACTGGGTTTCCAGGCGCTGAACCTCTACCTCGCGAACATCGGGCCGGGCACCGTCGGGGTGATGGCCGTGACCCCCGACGGCGGCCCGGTGACCGGCAGCACCGCGATCGTGCTGCCGTCACTGGACGCGCACGGCAGGATTGTC
>DASUJK010000268.1:0-11861 GCA_036279295.1 Pseudonocardiaceae bacterium
CGCGCGTGAGCACCCTCCCCGGACTTCTTGTTGACGCAGGTCTAATGGACTAACATTCAGCCCGTGCTAGCGCCGACAACATGAGGAGCGAGCGATGAGCAGCGGCGGTCGGGTCTTTCTCCGCGGCATCACGTCCGAGTCGTACGGCCTCGACGAGTTCCGGGCGAGGCAACTGGCGGCACCGAGGGTGCGGGACGACTCCGTCGTCGTCGACGACGCGAAGGTCGGCCACTCCGGGGATTCGGCCAAGTCCAAGACCTGGTGGCGGGTCGGCCCCGGCGACGATCCCTTCCTGACCCAGACGCTGCAGGTGCACTTCGTGCGGTTGCCGGCCAACTCGTCCAACCACGGCCACGGGCACCAGAACGAGGCCGCCTTCTACATCCTGGAGGGCCGCGGCTACGAGATCCACGACGACCAGCGCTACGACTGGTCGCAGGGTGATCTCGTGCTCGTGCACACCGACTCGGTGCACCGCCACTTCAACCCGTACGACGAGCAGGCCACCGCGATCGTGTTCAAGGCCAAGTGCGCGTGGATGTACCTGGGCATGATCCAGCAGGGCCGCAGCGGCCCGGTGGCCGACGAGGACCGCTACGGCCCGCGTGCGGACTGGTCCCAGGTGTGGACACCGGGCGCGGTCGACCGGAAGAAGGTCGTCAAGCCTGCCGACACCGTGTGGGAGACAACGCCACTGGGCCGGGTGCGGGTGCTGTCCTCACCGCAGCGCACCGACGTGCGGACGTTCAGTGTGGACGCGTTCGAGCTGGCGATCGGCGCAGGCGAGCGGTCCGGCAAGCGCTGGCAGATGGCCGACGAGGTGTACTACGTGCTGTCCGGCTCCGGGTACTCGCTGCACTGGGACGTCGAGGCGGAGATCGCGGAGCGCTACTACGCCAGGATCGCCAAGGAACCGACCCGCCACGAGCTGAAGACCGGCGACACGCTCTACGTGCCGCAGAACACCGTGGCCCAGCACTTCGCCGCCAACGGTGAGCCGCTTGTCCTGCTGTCCGGCCAGAACCGGCTGTTCAAGCAGTTGGGCTACGACAAGGTGCACTACTTCGAGAACGCGTCCGAGTACGACGCGGCACCAACACGGGACGAGGTCACCGCAGGCTGACCGCCACGAGCCGAACCAACGGTGAAGGCCCACAACCTCCACCCAGCCCCCGCTCCACAGCGCCCCACACGTCGTGACACCGGAGCGGCGGGGGCGGCACCAAGAAAGCCAACAAGCCGCACCCGACGAACCAACAGGACTCAGCTGTGCGACTTGCTCCGCTGCTGCACCCGGGCGGCCGTGCGCTCCAGGTGCGCGCGCATCAGCGCGGTCGCCTTGGGCACGTCGTGGTCGCGCACCGCAAGCACGAACTTGCGGTGCTCCTTCACGCCCAGCGCACCCATGGCGGGCGCGGCTTCCCGAGCCGCTTTCATCGACGTGAGCATCGGCCGGTGGAACGGGCCGAGCAGCATCTCGATCGCGCCGTTGTGCGCGAGCCTGGCCACCCTGATGTGGAACTCGGCGGACATCTCCATGGTGTAGGTGCCGGCCGCGATGGCGGCGTCGGCCGCGTCGCACAGTTCGAGCAGGCCGGCGATGTCCTCCTCGGTGGCCCGTTCGCAGACCACCGGCACGATGCCCAGTTCCAGGACCAGCCGTGCCTCGGTGACCTCGGCGGGCGTGATCGTCGGGGACATCGTCAGGTAGTCCTCGATGCCCCTGCCGATGCGGTCGCTGGACGGCGAGGTGATGTAGGCGCCACCCCGAGCGCCCACCTTCACCGTGACCAGCCCGCCGGCCTCCAGGATGCGCAGTGCCTCCCGGACGGTCACCCTGCTGACCCCGAATCTCTCGCACAGGTCGCGTTCGGACGGCAGCCGCTCACCTGCCGTGAGGTGGCCATCCTGGATCAGTTCCCTGATCTGGTCGACGATGGCCTGCGATGCCCTGGCCAGGCTGACCGGGTTGAACATGTCGTCGGCGCCGCGCGGTGCTGACTTCGCGGCCGATCCCGGCCCTGGTCGGTTCATGGTGCTGCCCCCTCCGGAGAATTCCTTGACCAGTGTATCTGGTGGAAGTATGGTCTGACCAATAGTCCTCCATGTGTCGGCGGTGCCTGTTTCGCCGTCGGTGCCCCGTCCCCGTCCACAAGGCAGTGGCTTTCGCAGTTCTACGCCACCCGGATCGTGTCGGGTATCGGCGATGCGCGCTTGTACCCGGTCGGATTTCGGAGCGAACGGGCCGGACTTCCGTCGTGCGCCGCCCGGTTCTTGCCCGACCAGGTCGCTCACGTTATGGTTAGTCCATTAGCCCATCGATCGGCCGCTCACCGTCATGGAGAAGCCAATGGTCGCCGTGCCCGAACCCGCATACCGGAGCGCATACGGGGATCTCGTCCTGGACGGATCCAGGGAATTCAAGCTGCACACCGACATCTACACCGACCGCGACGTCTTCGACGCGGAGATGCGGGCCATCTTCGAGAGCTCGTGGGTGTACGTCGCACACGAGTCACAGGTGCCGGCGTCGGGTGACTACAAGACCACCAGCATCGGCAGCCAGCCGGTCATCGTCAGCCGGCACTCCGACGGTGGTGTGTACGTGCTGCTCAACCGATGCCGACACCGGGGTTCCGTGGTGTGCCGGGACGATCTCGGGCACTCCAACTACTTCCGCTGCCCGTACCACAACTGGAGCTACAGCAACGACGGTGAACTGGTCGGCATGGCCCAGTCGTCCGGCTACCCGGACGATTTCGACAAGAGCCAGTGGGGCCTGCGCCAGGCACCCGGTGTGCACTCCTACCGTGGGCTGATCTTCGCGTGCCTCGGTGAGCACGCGCCATCGTTCGATGAGTGGTTCGCGCCGGTCCGCAAGTACGTGGACCACTGGCTGGACCGCTCCCCCGTCGGCACGATCACCGTGCTGCCGAAGCCGCACAAGTACCCCTATCCGGGTAACTGGAAGTGGCAGGCCGAGAACGGGCACGACGGCTACCACGGCAACTACGTGCACGAGTCGTGGCAACGGGTGTTGGAGCGGGCCGGCGAGGACTCCGTGCGCGACATCCGCAAGTACCGCACCGGCGGCTGCACCAGGGGCATGCGCTACGGCCACGGCCTGCTGGAGCGGCCCGGCGGCCTGTCCGCCGCGGCCAGCTGGACGGGCCGGATGATGGCCAAGTACCCGGAGTACGCGAGCGCGTTGGCCGCCCACTTCTCCCCGGCCGAGATCGAGCGGATCTCGGCTCGCCGCAACATCTTCGTGTTCCCCAACCTGTACCTGTTCGACACCCAGATCCGGGTGATCAAGCCGATCGCGTACGACAGCACCGAGGTCCAGCTGTTCGTGTACGCGCTGGACGGCGTGCCGGACGGGCTCAACGAGGGCCGCTACCGCGCGCACGAACGGTTCTACGGCCCGTCCGGCTTCGGTTCACCGGACGACGTGGAGATCTTCGTGTGCAACCAGACCGGCATGCGGGCCAGGGGTATCGACTGGGTGCTGATGTCACGTGGCATGCACCGCGAGACCACCAACGCGGACGGCGAACAGGTCGGGCACAGCACCGACGAGACCCCGGTGCGCGCGCTGTACCGGGAGTGGAAGCGGCTGATGTCGACATGACCACGGTGGACCGTGCGCAGATCCTGGACCGAGTACAGGCTGAGGCGGTGCTCTACCGGGAGACCCGGCTGCTGGACACGCTCCAGCTGGAGGAATGGCTGACCCTGTTCACCGAGGACGGCGTGTACTGGCTGCCGATGGAGGACGGCGACATCGCCGACGCGGCCACCAGCATCTCGATCGTCTACGACGACACCGACCGGCGGGCGGAGCGGGTGTTCCGCACCCTGCACACACCGGTACTGGACCAGAACCCGAGATCACGCACGATGCACGTGGTCAGCAACGTGGAACTGGACGGCACCGACGAGCATGGTGACAGCCGGGTGCTGTGCAACCAGATCATCGGTGAGAACCGGCCGGGCGGTGACGGCCAGGTCGGCCTGAACGGCACCCGGGTGCTGCTGGCCAGGTGTGACTACCGGCTGCGGGCCACCGAGCACGGCTGGCGGATCAGCATGAAGAAACTGTTGCTGCTCAACGCCGACCAGCCGATCTACAACCTGACCTTCCTGCTGTGAGGTGTTCGTCGTGGGCGAGATCTACCAGAACGAGTTCGCGATGGTCGAGCTGTCCAGGTACGAGACGGAGACCGGACCTCGGCTGCACATCCGCGACCTGGCCAGCGGTGCCGAGGTGTACCTCGACCCGATCGAACTGGAGTCGCTGACCAGGTGGAAACACCAGGACTTCGCGCCACTGGTGGATCCCAGCCAGCTGGTCGGCGCGGCCGAGCCGGACCCGGACCAGGTATGAACGACGTGCTGGCCGCCGTGGCCACCGAGCCGTACACCACGGAACTGCGGCGCTTTCCGCTGCCGGCCACCGGGCCGGACGACGGTCTGCTGCGGATCGAGGCGACCGCGGTGTGCGGCACCGACTGGCTGATCTACGGCCGCGAGTCCCGAGGGGCCAAGCTCGGCCCATTGGTGCTCGGCCACGAGATCATCGGCAGGGTGGTCGCGCTCGGTTCGTCGGCGGCCGCTCGTTGGGGGGTGGCCGTCGGCGACCGGGTGGCGGTCGAGGAGTTCCTGCCGTGCGGCGCGTGTGGCATGTGCCGGCGGGGCGCGCCGTGGCTGTGCCCGGCCACGGACTCCCGTGGTGACGGGGATTTCCTGCGCTACGGCTGCACACCCGTGACTGTGCCGCCGGCACTGTACGGCGGGTTCGCCGAACACCTGTATCTGCACCCGAGGGCGATGGTGCACCACGTCGGCGACGACGTGCCGGCCGAACTGGCCGCGCTGTACGTGCCGGTGTCCAACGGGATCCGCTGGGTGGTCCGGGAGGCCGGGCTGATGATCGGCCAGACCATGGTGGTGATCGGCCCCGGCCAGCACGGCCTCGGCTGTGTGGTGGCCGGGCGGGCGGCGGGCGCCGGTCGGATCGTGGTGATCGGGACCCGGGCGGACACGCATCGGCTGGATGTCGCGACCGCGGTGGGCGCCGACGAGGTGCGGTACGCCGATGACACCCATCCCGCCGATTTCGCCGATGTCGTCGTCGATCTTGCCCCCGGCGCGACCGAGACGGTCGAGTCGGCGATCTCGATGTGCGCGCCGAAGGGCACGCTGGTGCTGGCCGCGTCCAAGCACGGCAAGCGGGTGGCCGTGCCGCACGATCGGGTGGTCCGCAAGGAACTTCGCCTGATCGGTGTGCGCGGCCACGACCATGCGTCCGTGGTGGCGGCGATCGAGCTGATCCGCGGTGGCCGCCATCCACTCGATCTGCTGACCACACACCGGTTCCCGCTGGCCGACACCGCGGCCGCGCTGGACCTGGCCGGCCGCCGCGCCGACCCGACGGCGATCCACGTGACCGTGTCCCCATGACCTGGAGACAGCTCATGCCGAACCTGGCCGAAATGCGCGAGGAGATCGCGTTGGCCTGCCGGATCCTGGCCGTCGAAGGTCTGGTGGACGGCATCCTCGGGCACGTGTCCGCGCGGATGGACGACCAGCACATGCTGATCCGCTGCCGTGGCCCCGAGGAACACGGGTTGCTGTTCAGCACGGCCGACGACGTACGGCTGGTCGACTTCGACGGCCGTGGCGACGAGTTGACCGACGGCTACTCGGTGGCCAACGAACTGCCCATCCACGGCGAGACGATGCGGGCCCGGCCGGAGGTCGGTGCCGTCGTGCACGCCCATCCCCCCGCGCTGCTCGCCTGCGGGATCGCCGGGCTGCCGCTGCGGCCGGTGTTCGGGTCGTTCAACATCCCGGCGATGCGGATGGCCCTGGACGGTGTGCCGGTGTACCCGAGGTCGGTGCTGATCCGGCGGCCGGAGCTGGCCAAGGAGATGCTGGCCGCGATGGGCGACCGGCCGGTGTGTCTGTTGCGGGGCCACGGCATCACGGTCACCGGCGCGAACGTGCGGCAGGCCGTGGTGCGCGCGCTGAACCTGAACACGCTGGCGACCGTGACGCTGACCGTCGCGATGGCCGGTGGCACAGCGCAGGACATCCCGGCCGAGGACATCGCGGAGCTGCCGGATCTCGGGTCCGCGTTCAACGACGACGCCACATGGCGTTACTTCGCGGCGAAGGCGAAACACGGCCGGTAGTTTTTCTTGGCAGAGGGTTGTAATGGTCATACCATCAGTCCGATAATGTGTGAGCTGGACCACGGAAGGAGCAGCGATGCGCGACAGCTACGACCCTGGAGTGCTTGCCCCATCGCAGAAGTCGGAGTCGGAACTGGCTGCCCGGGACGAGTTCAACCGGCAGCACCCGCCCATCAAAGGTCTGGTCGTCCAGCACGACCTGCGCAAGATGGAACTGCCCGAACGCAAGTGGCGCAACAACAGGGGCCAGTGGTTCGACCTCGCGGGCTACGAGATCCTCAACGCCCACCTGTCCGAGCTGAAGCCGGGCAGCCAGTCCGTCCGGCACCGGCACACCACCGAGGCATACCTGTACTGCGTCAAGGGCAAGGGCTTCTCCGTCATCAACTACGAGGGCGAGAAGGAAGAAGTGGTCGAGTGGTCGGAGGGCACCCTCTTCGCACCGCCGAGGTGGGCCTGGCACCAGCACTTCAACCTCGACGCCGACGACACGTCCCGTTATCTGGCCATTCAGGACACCGGGCTGCTGCGCACCATGCGGCTGCACCAGATCGAACGGCACGCCGTCCAGTTGTCGATGGAGGAAGCGATGCAGCTGCTCGCGTCCGTCGGCCAGGCCCGCAAGATCGAAGAGTAAGCACGTTCACTCCACCATGGACGTTGGAGGCCGACCGATGAGAGGGCACCGACCACGACGAATACTGGGCACGGTCACGGCAATCACGGCGGGCACGCTCCTGCTCGCCGCCTGTGGGACCAGTGCCGCGGCGCCCGGTGGCGCCGCACCCGCGGCCGCCAAGGCACAGTCCGAAGCCCAACTCAAGGCGCCAGCGGAGAAGGAGGGCCAGGTCAACTGGTACACCACCTTCGCGTCCGACGACGTGTCGGACATGGTGAAGGCCTTCAACAAGGTCTATCCGAAGATCAAGATCAACGCGCTGCGGCTGTCCGCCGACCAGCTGCCCACCCGGATCATCACCGAACAGCGCGGCGGCGAGTTCAACGCCGATGTCGTGTCCGGTGACTCCCCGCAGGTCGACGAGCTGATCAACGCGGGCGCGATGCAGCCGTACTGTCCACCTGACGAGCAGCCGCTGCCCGGCGGTCAGACCCTGCCGAAGGGCTACTGCGGCAACGTCTACGTCGTCACCACCACGATCGCGTACAACCCGGCGGCGCTGCGGCGGCTGGGCCTGCCGGCGCCCAGGACGTTCCAGGACCTGACCGACCCGAAGTGGCGCGGCCAGTTCTCCATCGACCCCGGCGCGGTGAACTTCTACGACGCGCTGATCGCGCAGGAGGGTCACGACAAGGCCCTGGCCCTGATCAAGGCACTCGGCGCCAACCAGCCCAAACTGGTGTCCAGCCACACCCTCGCCCTGACCCAGGTGGAGGCAGGCGAGCCCGCCGTCACCGCGACCGCGTACGGCTACAAGTCGGCCAGCGAGAAGCGGAAGAACCCCACTGCGCTGGAGTTCGTCAACACCAGTCCCCTGCCGACGTCCTTCACGCCCATCGACATCGTCAAGAACGCACCGCACATGGCGGCTGCCGAGCTGTTCACCGACTGGATGGTGTCCCAGCCGGGCCAGCAGGCCGTGATCGACACGACGAACCACACTTCGCTGCGCACGGATGTGCACAACGACCCGACCGTATGGAACCCGAGTGTCTGGAAGCCTGCCTACGGCGCCGCGAACATCTCCTCGGCGCAGTACAACCAGTACGCCACCGAGATGAAGCAGGCCCTGGGCGCTGACTGATGGCCACCCTCACCGCTGTACCACCTGAGACCCACGAACCGGCGGTGCCGCACCGGCGCAGGTTTTTCGAGCCCCGATACCTGATCCTGTTCGGCGCCGCCGTCGTCGTGGCCTACCTGGCGCTGGTGCCGGTCGGCACGATGCTGATCGCCAGCCTGCGGTCCACGTTCCTGGGCATCGGGCCGGACACGTGGACGTTCGGCAACTACGTGCGGACGTTCACGGCGTCCGGCTTCGGCGCTCTGGTGGCCAACTCGTTCGGTTACGCGGCAGCGACCGCGCTGGTGTCCGTCGTGCTCGGCTTCGGCCTTGCCTGGCTGGTGACCAGGACCAACACACCGGCCAAGGGCTTCGCCAGGATCGCGGCGCTGGTGCCGTTGATCATCCCGGGAATCCTGAACACTGTGGCGTGGGCGCTGCTGTTCTCGCCGCAGACCGGACCGCTGAATCAGGTGCTCAGAGCTGTCCACCTGCCGATCTTCGACATCTATTCGTTGCGCGGCATGATCTTCGTGCAGTCCACCCACGTGACACCGATCGCCTACCTGATGGGTGTCGCGGCGTTCACGTCGATGGACTCGTCACTGGAGGAGGCGGCGCTCAGCTCGGGCGCGCGGCCGGTCCGGGTGTTCCGCGGCATCACGCTGCGGCTGGTCCGGCCCGCGATCCTGGCCGCTGCCCTGCTGATGTTCATCCAGACGATCTCCACGTTCGAGGTGCCGCAACTGCTCGGCGTACCCAATCACACGTTCGTGTTCGTCAGCCGGATGTACGACGCACTCCAGTCGTTCCCGGCCGACTACGGCACGGTCGCGGTGATCGGTGTGTTCGTGCTGGTCATCGCCGCCGTCGGGTTGATCGTGTCGCAGCGGATGACCAAGCGGTCGCCCACGCAGACGGTGACCGGCAAGGGTTTCCGGCCCAAGGTGACCGATCTCGGCAGGTGGCGCTGGCCAGCGTTCGCGGTGTTCGTGGTGTTCTTCCTCGTCACCGTGGTGCTGCCGCTGGCCATGCTGCTGTGGTCGTCGCTGCTGCCCACGTACCGGCCGCCGTCGCTGGCGGCGCTGCGCTCACTGTCGCTGCGCAACTACCTGACCCTGTTCGACACGCCGAGTCTGCTGGACTCGTTGCGCAACAGCGCGATCACCGCGTTGTCGGCCGGTCTGATCGTCACCGTGCTGACCGCCGTGGTCGCCTATCTGACGATCAAGACCCGGATCCGCGGCCGGTGGCTGCTGGACGGCCTGGCCACCGTGCCGATCGCGGTGCCCAGCATCGTGATGGGCGTCGGCGTCCTGTACTGGTACCTGGCCGCGCCGCTGCCGTTGCACCTGTACGGCACGTTGGCCATCCTGATCGTCGCGTTCGTGACCATCGGCCTGCCCTACGGCATGCGCTACCTCGGTCCCGGCATCTCGCAGATCAACGACGAACTGGAAGAAGCGGCGTCGGCCAGCGGTGCCGGCTGGGCACAGACGTTCCGTCGGATCTACGTGCCGCTGCTGATGCCGTCGCTGCTGGCCGCGTTCCTCTACACCACGATCGTGGCGTTCCGGGAGATCTCGGCGGCCATCTTCCTGTACTCGCAGAACACCGAGGTGATGGCCGTCAAGGTCTACGACCTGTGGTCCAACGGGGACTACTCGACGGTCGCGGCGCTGGGTGTCGTCATGGTGCTGCTGCTCACCGCCGTGGTCGGCGTCGTCCGGCTGATCAGTCGCCGATTCGCCCTGGAGCACACATGATCAAGCTCACCGGTCTCGTCAAGCGGTACCCGGGACGCACCGTCGCGAACAACGCGGTGGACGGCATCGACCTGGAGGTCGCCGAGGGCGAACTGGTCACCCTGCTCGGCCCGAGCGGCTGCGGCAAGACCAGCACGCTGCGGCTGATCGCAGGCCTGGAACGGCCCAACAGTGGGGAGATCTCGATCAACGGTGAGGTCGTCGCGGGCCCTGGCTGTTTCCTGGGCGCACACCGGCGGCCGATCGGCATCGTGTTCCAGTCGTACGCGATCTGGCCACACATGACCGTGCTGGAGAACGTGATGTTCCCGCTGCGGGTGGGCCGGCACCGCGGCCGCAAGGCCGAGTCAAGGACCCGCGCGCTGGCCGCGCTGGACGGGGTCGGGTTGGCCGACCTCGCCGACCGGCCGGCACCCGCGTTGTCCGGTGGCCAGCAGCAGCGGGTCGCACTGGCCAGGGCACTGGTCCGGGAGCCGACCGTGCTGCTGCTGGACGAGCCGCTGAGCAACCTGGACGCCGGCCTGCGGGACCGGATGCGGGACGAGATCAGGGCGGTGCAGCAGCGGCTGGGCATCACCACCGTGTTCGTCACGCACGACCAGGACGAGGCACTCGCGGTGTCCGACCTGGTGGTCGTGATGAACGGCGGCCGGATCGTGGAACAGGGCCTGCCACAGGAGATCTACACGTGGCCGAGGTCGGAGTTCACGGCGCGGTTCCTGGGCGTGAGCAACACGATGACGGGCACGGTGACCGCGCTGGACGGCGCGGTCGCCGACATCGCGGTGGCATCGGGCACGCTCCGCTGCCGGGCGTGTGAGGGCATCGAGCCCGGCTCTCGGGTCAGCCTGTTCCTCCGGCCGGAGAGCTTCCGGCTGTCCCGGCGACAGCACGACGAGAACGACTGGGCGGGCACCATCGCGTTCAGCATCTACCAGGGCGACTGCTGGGACTACCACGTGACGCTGGCCGGCGAGACGGTCAAGGTGCGCGTCTACCGGGAGAAGGTCGGCCTGGCCCACGGCGACACCGTGTACCTGCGGCCGGACGAGGACGCCGTCATCGTCATGCCGGAGAGTGGCCGGGCGCCGGTTGTCACCGCGTTGCGCGAGCCGCGAACAAGCAGGTGACAAAGGCCCGCCAGACCACCTCGACGTCCACCAGGCCGGCTCCGTCGAACGCGGCCATGTGGTCGCGGACGCTGGTCAGTGGGTAGTTGTGGTGGTGCTGCGGGGTTTTGGGCGCCTCCTGCTGGAACCGCTTGCGTACGGCCCGTAGCCTGCGGTCCCAGTCGTCGGTCTCCGGTCCGATGTGGTCCAGGTTGAGCAGCCAGCCGCCGGGTGCCAGCAACCGCGCCGCGGCGGCGTAGAACGCGCCCAGGCCAGCCTTGTCCAGGTGGTGCGCCGCCCGTGAGGTCACCACGACGTCGATGTCGGTGGGCAGGGTGCCGGAAGCGAGGTCTGTCATGTCCAGCAACTGGAATTCGACCCGATCGCCGAACCGGGCGAGCCGGTCGCGGGCCAGGTCCAGCATGGCGGCCGACACATCGGTCCAGACACCGGTGGCATGGGGAAATTCGTCCAGGAACACGGCGAGGAAGTCACCGGGACCGCTGGCCACGTCCAGTATCCGCGTGGTGCCGGGGCGGTCGGCTGCCACCAGGGCAGCGGCGATCGCCCTGGGGAAGGCCAACAGTTCGGCGTTGACGTCGTTGCTTGCCCACTTGCCGGCGAAGTCCGCGTCCAGCCAGGGTTCGGCGGCCAGCCGCCCTTGTTCTGTCATGGTCTAATGGTATGACCGCGTGAGGGTGATGTAAACCGGTCCGCGTTGGTCCGTCAGTGTGCCGGGGTATGTTGACGGCGACTGGCGCGTGGGCGGGGCGGAGGGCGCTGCGGTGGGCGGATCGAACTGGGCGGGTAACCACAAGTACGCCGCGGACCGGGTCTTGAGCCCGAACAGTGTTGATGAGCTGCGAGAACTCGTGGTGAACACAGTAAACGTGAAGCCGCTGGGCACGCGGCACAGCTTCAACGACATCGCCGACTTCCCCGGTGGCACCCAGATCGACGTGTCCGGCATCGACTGTCCACTGGAGATCAACGAGAACTCCTCGACGGTGACCGTCGGCGCGGCCGTCCGGTACGGGGACCTCGCCG
>DASUJK010000269.1:0-46972 GCA_036279295.1 Pseudonocardiaceae bacterium
CGCTCTGCGTGATGAACCCGATGCCGCCGACCGGCACGTTCGGTGCCTCCAGCGCGGGCGAGAACGCGGCGAAGAACGACTCGGCCGGGTTGAACACACCGATGGTGTTCGGCCCGCACAGCCGGATGCCCTGCTCGGCGAGGCTTTCCAGCAGGTGGTCCTGGAGTTCCTGGCCGGCCGGGCCGACCTCGGCGAAACCGGACGCGTTCACCAGCACACACCGGACGTGCTTGCCGGCCATGTCAGCGATCACGCCGTCCAGCGCGGCCACCGGAACCGACAGCACAACCAGCTCGACGTCTCCCGGGTACTCGGACAGCTTCGCGTAGACCGGTCGGCCCGCGATCTCGGTCTCGCGGCTGTTCACCAGGACGACGTCGCCGGTGTAACCGTGGTCCAGCAGGTACTTCGTCAGCCGACCGCCCGGCTTGGCCAGGTTGTTCGACGCGCCGACGATCGCGATCGACGTGGGATTGAACAGGGGCCGCAGATCAGTCACGGTGATCACCCCGCAGCGTGATCAACGCGTCCACCACGACGGCGCCCGCGCCCTGCTCGAACACGATCACCGGGTTGAGGTCGACCGACTCGATGTCGTCGTCCTCGGCCAGCTCACCCAGCCGTACGATGATCTCCTCGACGGCCGCCGTGTCACGGGGCGGATGTTCGCGGAACCCACGCAGCAGCGGCGCGGCGCGGATCTCCCCGATCATCCGCGCCGCGTCGGTCCTGCGGAACGGCGCGACCCGCATCGACACGTCGGCGAGCAGTTCGACCAGTGTGCCGCCGAGTCCGAACACGACGGTCGGCCCGAACGTCGGATCCCGCTGGAGACCGACGATCACCTCAAGTCCGCTGCGTGCCATCGCCTCGACCGCGATGCCCTCGATCACCGCGTCCGGGTAGGCGGCCGTCGCATTGGCCGAAATACTGTCGAACGCCTGCCGCGCCTGGTGTTCGTCCCGCACGTTCAGGATCACACAGCCGTGGTCGCTCTTGTGGGTGATCGACTCGGACACCACCTTGAGCACCACGGGGTAACCGATCCGCTCGGCGGCAGCAAGGGCCTCATCGGCGTCGCGAGCCACCTCGGGCCGGGACACCGGGATGCCGATGTCGTGCAACAGCGCCTTGGCGGCCACCTCGGTCAGCACCGTGGTCATTCCGCACCGCCGTCGGCGAGCAGTTCCGGCGGGCAGAACGCGGCGAACTCGTTCAGCCTGCGGACGGCTCGTTCGAACTTGTCCACGCCTGCCGGCACCACGATCAGTTCCAGCGCTTCGAGGATGTCGTGCGCGTCGATGCCCATGCCGAACGCCTTCTTCATGTGCACATCAAGGTGTTCGATCTCCGCACCGCTGGCGGCCAGCACCGCGATCAGCGTGATTTCCTTCTCCCGTGCGGACAGTCTGCGCTGCTGTGCATAGGCGTAGTCGGCGAGCTGGCCGACGCGGCTCTGGAACTCCACGTCCGCGTAGGCCATGATCATCGGGAACGTCCGGACGTAACCGCGCTTCTCCCGATACCGCCGGATGTACTCCTCGGGCTCCACCTCAGTCCTCTCCCACCCGCTCGCGGATGAAATCGACGATGTCGGCCATCGCGCTGCCGGGACCGAACACCCCGGCCACGCCGTGCTCACGCAGCCAGCTGACGTCGGCAGGCTTGATGATTCCGCCGACCACAACGAGGAAGTCGTCCCGCGCGCCTGCTTCGGTCAGCAGGTCGAACAGCCGCTGCACGACCCGGGCCGCCGACACCGTCATGATGTTCAGCCCGATCACGGCGACGTCCTCGGCGACCGCTGCGGCCACGATCTGCTCCGGCGTCTGCCGTGGCCCGGTGTAGACGACCTCCATGCCCGCGTTGCGCAAGGCGGCACCGACCGTGGCCACGCCACGAAAGTGGCCGTCCAGGCCGGGTTTGGCCAGCAGGACCCGGATCGAAGTCTCAGAGCGCATTGGCTGCCGCGTCCCAACTGCCGAACTGCTTGCTCCACACCTCGCAGATCTCGCCGACCGTGGCGTACGCGCGCACGGCGTCGAGCACCGTCGGCACCACGTTGTCACCACGTTCGGTGGCCTCGGCCAGTGCCGCCAGGCTCGCGTCCACGGCCGTCCGGTCGCGGGTCGCCTTGACCTGGTGCAGCCGGTCGACCTGCCGCTGCTCGGCGTCCGGATCGCCCTCGAAGATCTCCGGCGGTGTCTCGTCGGCCTCCGACTGGTAGCGGTTCACCGCGACGACGGTCACCGCTCCGCTGTCGAAGTCCTCCTGCCACCGCAGCGCACTGTCCACGATGTTCCGGAAGAAGTAGCCGTCCTCGATCGCGGCGACCGCCCCGCCACGCTCCTCGATGACCGCGAACTCCTGCCAGAACCGGCTTTCCAGCTCCGACGTCAGGCTCTCCACGAAGAAACTGCCACCCAACGGGTCGGCTGTGGAGGTGAGTTCGGCCTCCAGCGTGAGTATCTGCGGTATCCGGGTGGCGATCCGGGCCGAGTCCTTCGTCGGGATGCTCAGCGCCTCGTCGTAGGAGGCCACCCGGTGGTTGTTCGCGCCGCCCAGGATGGCCGCGATCGTCTCCGTCGTCGTGCGGATGATGTTGTTCAGCGGCTCCTGCGCGGTCAGTGTGACACCGCTGGTGGCCGTGGTGATCCACGCCGCCATGGCCACATCGCTGGTCGCCCCGAACCGCTCGCGCATCAGTTTCGCCCAGATCCGGCGGGCCGCACGCAGCTTGGCGACCTCCTCGAACAGGTCCATCTGCACGGTGAAGTGCAGTTCGAGGTTGGGCGCCAGCGTATCGATGTCGACCCCGCGGTCGCTCACCTCCTCGACGTAGGCCAGGCCGTCGCAGATCGTGTAGGTCAGCTCCTGCAACGCGGTCGCGCCTGCGCCACGCATGTGCGCACCGCTGATCGACAGCGGCGACCATTCCGGCAGGTGGCGGGTGCAGTACTCGATCGTGTCGGCGGACAGCCGCAACGCGTCCCGCACCGGGTAGATCTGGGTGCCGCGCGCGAAGTACTCCTTGAGCGAGTCGTTCTGCAGCTGCACGGTGAAGCTGTCCGGTGAGACGCCCTGCTTCTCGGCGGCCACCAGGATCATCGCCAGGATGATCGGCGCGATCGAGTTCGCAGTGCAGAACACGTGCCGGATCTCGTCCAGCCTGCTGCCGCTGAACAGTTCCTCGACGTCGGCCAGCGTGTCGATGGCGACGCCGACGTGGCCCACCTCGCCTGCGGCCAGCGGATGGTCCGAGTCCAGGCCGACCTGCGTCGGCATGTCCAACGCGATCGACATGCCACCCGACGTGCCCATCCGCTTCAGGTAGGCGAACCGCTCCTTGGACTCGACCGCACCGCCGAAGCCGGCGTAGTGCTCGGCACGCCAGGACCGCGGCCGGTCGGCGGGCGCGAAAATGCCCCTGGTGTACGGGAACTCGCCAGGTGCGCCGATCTCGGTGGCCGGCACGGCGGCCAGGTCGTCGGCGTCGTAGACGGGCTTGATGACGATGCCGTCCCGGGTGACCGTCCCGTCGTCACCATCGGAGTCGCTGTGGTCTCGGTAAGCCATCGGTCCCCTATCCGGCCCGCCGCGCGTAGCTGTCGCGCATCTGTTTGGAGATGACCACCCGTTGGATCTGGTTGGTGCCTTCCACGATCTGCAGCATCTTCGCTTCGCGCATGTACCGCTCGACGGGATACTCGCGGGTGTAGCCATAGCCGCCGAGCATCTGTACCGCGTCCGTGGTCACCCGCATGGCTGCGTCGGTGGCGAACAGCTTGGCCATCGCGGCCTGCTCGGTGCAGGCGCGGCCGTCGTCCCTGGTGCCGGCCGCGAGCCAGACCAGCTGCCGGGCCGCCTCCACCGAGATCCGCATGTCGGCGGCCATGAACTGGAGCGCCTGGAACTCGATGAGCTGCTGGCCGAACTGGCGGCGCTGGCACACGTAGCCGTAGGCGAAGTCGAGTGCGCTGCGGGCCAGCCCGACCGCCATCGCGCCGACCCCGATCCGGCCGTGGTCCAGCGTCTCCAACATGGACTGGAGGCCACGACCGGGCGGGCCGAGCAGCTGGTCCGGTCCGACCAGTACGTCGTCGAACACGACGGCCGTGGTCGGTGACCCGCTGTAGCCCATCTTGCGCAGCGGGGTCCCGAACGAGAGACCCGGTGTGCCGCGCTCGACCACGAACAGTGACGTGCCCTCGCCGTGCCGCAGCAGCACGACGTAGACGTCCGCCTCACCACCCGACGTGATGAACATCTTCGACGCGTTCAACCGGAATCCGTCGGGCGTCTCGACCGCCGTGCCCCGGATCCCGCGCAGGTCCGAACCCGCGTCGGCCTCGGTCATCGCCATCGCGCCGACCGACGAGTCCAGCAGCCTCGGCAGGTAGCGGGCGGCCTGTGCCGCGCTGCCGTGCCTGGCGATCAGGCCGGTCACGGTCATGTGCACCATGTACGTCCCGGCCAGCGAGATCGAACCGGCCGCGATCTCCTCCAGCACCTCGACGTACGTCCTGGTGTCCGCGCCGATGCCACCCAGGTCCTCGGGCACGGTCAACGCCGTCGCACCGATCGCGGCGAGCCCCTTCAGCGCTCGGCGCGGGAACTCGGACCGCTCCTCCATCCCAGCCGTCTGATCCTTCACCTCGCGTTCGATGAAGTCGCGCACGACGCGGACGAACGACGATCGGTCCTCGGCCTGCACGCGTCGCCTCCGTTCCGTAGATCCGGGCAGAGCTGACCCCATCCTAACGACCGTTCGCCTGGAGTCCAGGGTTAGCAACCGGCGGGGCGATGCGTTGTCAATCTGTAATGGACACACGGGACGCGCGTTCGTCGCAGGTGGACCGCTGCTCACCTGCCAATACCTGTCGGCCCCAAGATCGGCCACGTCATCGCGCGGACATCCCGCCGTCATGAAATGCTGGACAAAGGACAGCGCAGGATCAACACTGCCTAACGACCGTTCGTTGGCAGTCTCGGAGGTTCGCCGTATGTTCGAACAAAGGTCCACCCACGGAGGAGGCACCTGGTCGCGCACCGGGGCCGTCCTCACCCTCGTGGCGGTCGTCGGCGTGGCCACCGCCTGTAGCAGCAGCGACAACGGCAGCTCCAGCAGCGGCGGCGGCACACCAGGGGCCGTCAACCTGACCATCGGCATGCCCGACGACTTCACCGGCGCCAACGCCTTCGCGGGTGTCGAGCAGCAGCAGGCGGCACAACTGGCGGTCACGGACGCGAACAAGAAGTACCCGGGCGTGCACGTCAGCCTGAAGACCGCGGACACGCAGAGTTCGCCCACGGCGGGTGTGTCGGCAGTGCAGCGGCTGCTGTCCGACTCGTCGGTCAACGCCATCGTCGGCATCGCGTTCACGCAGACGGCACAGGCCACCATGCCACTGATGGCGCAGGACGGCAGGCCGGCGATCATGCTCCAGGTGACCGACCTGACCGGCGGCGGCAACAACGTGTTCAGCATGTCCCCGCCGCCGGCCGGCGAGCAGAAAGCCTTGGTCGCGGACGGGTTGACGCCGGCCAACGTGAAGTCCGTCGGCATCATCTACCAGGACCAGCCGACCCTGAACGCCGACCGCACCGCGTTGAAGACCGCGCTGTCCGGCGCGGGTATGAACGTGATCGGCGAGCAGGGCACGGCACTGACCACGACCGACTTCAGCCCGCAGATCACGTCAGTGCTCGGCAAGCACCCGGACGCCATCGGCATCTTCGCGATCCCGCCTGCCACCGGCACGATCGTGTCGCAGCTGCGCCAGCAGGGTTTCACCGGCGTGCTGTTCGGTCACGAGGGTGACGCGTCCACCGCGTTCACCAAGGTGGCCGGCAAGTCGGCGGACAAGTTCGTGCTCGCCACCCGGTGGAACTCGGCGACGGCGACCGGCGACGGCAAGACCTTTGTGGACGAGTTCAAGGCCGCCTACCCGGATGCCGGCGCACCGGACCAGTTCGGCGTTGCCGCATACGACGCGGTGCTGATGCTGACCCAGGCGGCGAACAAATCCAAGAGCAACGACAAGGCCGCCCTCGTCAACCAGCTCAAGTCCGGCCAGTTCGCAACGGCCGAGTCGCCCACGCTCCAGTTCGGCAGTGACAACTTCATCAAGGTCAACGGTGTCGTCGTGAAGTACAACGCGGCAGGCGAGTCGGAACCGGCCAGCTGACAGCGAAACCGAGAGGCACGGCAGGACAGCGATGGATACCTTCCTCGAACAGGTGGTGAACGGACTCGGGTTGACCGGCCCGATCCTGCTGGTGGCGATGAGCCTGCTCACGGCGTTGGCCGCGACCAGGGTGCTCAACGTCGCGGTCGGCGCGGCCTACGCGCTGTCGGCGATCATCGCGATCCGCGGCGCCACCAGCTTCGGGATCACGGGTTTCCTGCTCGCTGCCCTGCTGTTGCCGATCGTCCTGCTGGTGGTGATGGAACTCGTCGCCCTGCGGTGGCAGCGCAAGCGGTCCGGTGACGTGGAGATCGGCGGCTTCGCGGCCACCCTGGGTTTCTCGATCATCATCACCGCGGTCGCGGCGCTGCTCACCCAGTCCCAGCCGGTCGAGCTGCCGCCCGACTTCCTGCGGGTGCAGCAGCACTTCAGGATCGGCGGGGTCACCGTCCAACTGCTGCCGATCATCGTGTTGGTCGTGGCGCTGGTGATCACGATCGTGTGGGCGTGGGCGTTGCGGCACACCAACTCCGGCAAGCAGTACCGGGCACTGGCGGCCGACCACGAACTGGCAGCCACCGTCGGCATCCGCACCGGCAACGTGGCGCTGAAGGCGTGGGCGATCAGTGGCCTGTTCGTCGGTATCGCGACCATCCTGCTGCTGTTGCAGAGCCGCAGTTCCAGCGCCAACGCAGGCAGCGACGTGCTGCTCACGCCGTTCGCAGCGGTCATCGCGGGCGGCATGGGCAACATCCGGGCGACCGTGATCGTGTCGTTCTTCTTCGGCATCGCGTCCAGCCTGCTGGTGCTGGTCACCAGTTCGGCCGCGTTCCAGCAGGTGCTGGTGTTCGCGGTGCTGTTCCTGGTCCTCGCGATCCGACCGGACGGGCTCGGTGGCCGCAGCCACCAGAGCGGTCGACGAGCCTACTAGGAGGGTGTTCGCGGCATGGGTGCACTGACCCAGGCGGATGTCATCACGATCCTGATCGACATCCTGCTCACGTACACGATCTCGCTGACCCTGCGCGTCGGGCTGCTGTCCATCGCGCCGGTGGCCTTCCAGGGGATCGGTGCGTACGCGTTCGCGCTGCTCACGTTGAAGGCCAAGATGTCGATCCCGCTGGCCGTACTGCTGGCGACGCTGATCTGCCTGGTGGTCGCGGCACTGCTGAGCTACCCGCTGGGCCGGGTCCGTGGTCTGTACGCCTCGATCGCCACGCTGGCCGTTGTTGTCATCGCCACCGGCCTTGAGTCGGGTTTCACGTTCACCGGCGGCTCACTCGGCCTGGCCGGGGTGCCGCACGGCGACACGCGGATCGCGCTGGCGGTGATCGTGGTGATCGTGGTCGCGGCGTGGTTCTGGCTGGACCGCAGTGAACTGGGCCGCAGGCTGGACGCGATCCGCATCGACCCGTCGCTGGCGTCCGGCCTGTCGATCAACGTCGGCGTCACCAAGGCGGCCGTGCTGGTGGCCAGCAACACCGTGGCCGGTCTGGTCGGCGCGCTCTACGCGCACAGCTTCTTCTTCGTCTCACCGGACAGCTTCAACTTCTTCGTCGCCGTGCAGATCTCGGCGTTCGCCATCGTGGCGGGCGCGACCCACTGGGCGGCACCGCTGATCGCGGGCGGCGTGCTCGCCGTGCTGAGCGCGGAAGGCCAGAACTACGCCAACTACACGGCCATCGCGACCGGTGTGCTGATGGTCGCGATCCTGGTGTTCTCACCGGAGGGGCTCGGCGGCGGGCTGCGGCGGCTGACCTCCCGATGGCGCACCAGCGCACGCGGGCTGCGCGGCAGGCAGGCCGCCCCGCCGACCGCGCCACCGGGGACCGGTTCGCTGGTCGCCGTGCGGGGTGTGACCAAGAGCTTCGGCGGTGTGCACGCGTTGCGTGACATCAGCTTCGAGCTGCCGGCCCGAGGGGTGGTCGGCATCATCGGGCCGAACGGGTCGGGCAAGTCGACGCTGCTGGCCACCATCAGCGGGCTGCTCACCCCCGACTCGGGCACGGTGACCATCGGCGGCCGGGAGCTCACCGGGCACGACGCGCGGACGTTCGCCGCGGCCGGCGTGGCGCGGACCTTCCAGCAGCCCAAGCTGATCCAGGCGATGAAGGTGTGGGAGAACCTGATCGTCGGCGCCCGCGAGCACGCCGACGCGCCATCGGTGCGTGCGGTCGCCGACGCCGTCGGCATCACCGATGTGCTGGACGCGTGGCCGGGCGAACTGCCCGCGTCGCGGACCCGCAGGATCGAGGTGGCCCGGGCGCTGCTGCGGGAGCCGAAGGTGCTGCTGATGGACGAACCGGCCGCGGGGCTGACCGAGGCCGAGGCCCGGTCGTTCGCCGAGCTGGTGACCGAGATCGGCCAGGACCGACTGGTGATCCTGGTGGAGCACAACATGAACGTCATCTCGGCGGTCGCGGACCGGGTGATCGCGCTGGTCGAGGGCAACCTCATCGCGGATGACCGGCCGGAGATCGTGCAGGCGGTACCGACGGTCCGCACCGCGTATCTGGGCATCGTGACCGAGGTGCCATCATGACCGAACAGCACAGTATGAGCGAGGGCCTGGTCATCGAAGGGCTGACCGCGGGTTACAACCGGGTCGACGTGCTGCGTGGCTGCGGGCTCACCGTCGGCTATGGGCAGGCCGTGTCGCTGGTCGGCCCGAACGGCGCCGGCAAGTCCACGCTGTTCCGGGTGATCGGCGGCCTGCTGTCGGTCCGCTCCGGCTCGCTGCGGCTGGACGGTGAGGACATCAGCGGGGGCGGGCCGAACAAGCGGGCGCGCAAGGGCATCGTGCACGTCCCGGAAGGCAAGTGTGTCTTCGGCAATCTCGACGTGGCGGAGAACCTGGACCTTGGTGCGATCGCCCTCGGCTACGACGTCCGCCAGCAGGACCTGGACCACGTGTTCGAGCTGTTCCCGGTGCTCAAGGTGAAACGCAGGCAGGCCGCCGGCACGCTGTCCGGCGGTGAGCAGCGGATGCTGGCCATCGCGCGCGGCCTGATCGGCAGACCGAAGTTCCTGCTGCTGGACGAGCCGAGTCTCGGCCTGGCACCGCTGCTGGTGCAACAGCTCGGCGACGCCTGCCGGACGCTGCGCGAGGAGGGCCTGTCCATCATCCTCGCCGAGCAGAACCTGGGCCTGGTCGAACGGATCGGCGGCACCGCCCACCTGATGACGTGGGGTCGCATCGACCGCGGCACACCGGCCGCGTCGATCCGGTCGGACGAGCAGATGGCCAAGGCAGTGCTCGGCGCCGAACTGATGGAGTCCTGATGCGCATCGGCTTGTTCCTGAACACTCCCCCGACCTGGGCGCCCCGGCTGCGTTTCGAGACAACGCTGGACATGGCCGTGCGCGCGGAGAAGCACGGCTTCGACACGGTTGTGGTGCCGCAGCACTTCGCCGACACCGGCCAGCGCCTGCTCCAGCCGTTGCCCATGCTGGGCAGGCTGAGCGGCGCGACATCGTCGGTCCGGATCGGCACCGGCATCCTGCTGGCCGGCCTGCTCAATCCCTACGAGGTGGCCGAGGGCATCGCCACGATCGACGTGATGTCCTGGGTCGGGCGCTGCTCGGTGTCGGCGCTGGTCACCGACCCGAGGAGCTGACCGCGTTCGACTGCCCGAAGGCCGAGCGGGGCCGTCGCCTCGAACAGTGCCTCACCGATGTGCGCACGCTGTGGGGCATGCCGACGTTCGGCGATGTCGCACCGACCGTCGTGGACCCGATCAGCCTGGCGCCGGTGCAGGCGAACGTGCCGATCTGGGTGGCTGGCACGTCCGACGCCGGTGTACGGCGGGCCGCGCGGGTCGGTGAGGCGTGGTACGTCGGGCCGGGTACCAACGTGGCCACGCTGGACCGGCAGCTCGACGTCTATCGCGGGGAACTGGCCAGGATCGGTCGCGACATGCCATCGGTCCTGCCGATCCGGCGGGATGTCTTCCTGACCACCGGCGCGGCCGACCGGCAACGGCTGGACGCCACGCTGGCCCGGCGCTACCAGGCCCAGGGCGAGTCCGGCTACCAGGGCGACCTGCCCAGCACCGACCGGGCGGCGCGGGCCGACCTGGCCGCGTCCGGAGCCGACTGGACCGGCCTCGTCGGGCCAGAGGTGATCTCCGGCGACCTCCACGAGTGCGCCGACCAGCTGGTCGAGCTCGCGACACACATCCCGACCGAGGCGCTGGTCGTGCTGCGAGTGGCGTGGCCACACCTGGACAGTGCCGGCGTGCTCGACCAGTTGGACGCGCTCGGCGAGCTCACGCCCCGGCTGGCCGACGTCGGAGCCAAGCAGACGGATGGGTGATACGGAGATGACCGAGACACCACTGGCCCGCGTCGAGTTCGACGACCGGGGACCACGCACGACCTACGAGGAGTTCATCGTGGGCGACTCGCTCGGCAGTCTGGAGTGGACGGTGACGCGGGAGGCGGTGGACGGCCTGCTGGTCAACGACCAGGACTGGCACGAGTGGTACGAGAGCGACTCGCCGGCCGGCTATCCCGTGGTGCCGCCGATGGCCACGTACCCGCCGGTGCGGATGCTCTTCACCCGGCGGTTCAACGTGCGGGGCGTCTTCTACCAGTTCCGCGGCGAGTTCGTCCGCCCGATCCGCTACGGCGAGCGGCTGCGGATCACCGGCACCGTGCACGACAAGTACATCAAACGCAACCGTGAGTTCGTGACGTACGAGGCGATCGGCGTCGATGACGACGACCAGGTCGTGTTCCGCACCTGGCGCACCCACGCGCTGGACTACATCACCCGCGACAAGCCGCGCTCCGGCAAGGGCGTCGACAGCGGCCTGCTCAGTAGCTGAAGGAGGCCCGATGTCCGTGTTCACCGCAGCCATCCACCCCGAGTTGGGCACCGAACTGCCCACGTTCGCCCGGCGCTGGACGCAGCAGGAGTTCACCGACCGGCATGAACTGGTCTACGGGCCGGGCAAGGTCGTGCCGGAGGCGTGGCCGGAGCACAACCTGCACAGCGACCCCGAAGCGGCCGCCCGCGAGGGTCTGGCCGGCCCGGTAGCGTCGGCGCCGCAGCTGATCTCGATGGTGCACCGGCAGATGCTGACGTGCTTCGGCATGGGCTGGCTGGCCGGCGGCGACATCGACGTGAAGATGATCAAGCCGGTGTACGTCGGTGACCTGACCACGGCGAAGGGCCGGGTGATCGGCGTGACGCTGGAGCGGGACGCCGAAGGCAACGACGTGCGGCGGGTCCGGTGTGAGGTCTGGGTGGAACGCCTCGGTGGCCAGAAGGTACTGGTCGGCTCGGCGAGCGGGCTGCTGCGTGACTGAGCGGCTGCGCGTCGTCGAGTACGCCGACGACTGCATCGCGGCGTCCTTCGCGGCGTGCCTGCTCGGCTCGCTCGGCGCCGACGTGGTCAAGATCGAGACCACGCCGGACCCCCTGCGCCACCGCCCGCCACTGGTCGACGGGGAATCGCTGCCGTTCCGCTACACAGCAAGGCACAAGCACTGGGTGACCGACTTGTCCCGGGACCTGATCGAGTCGGCCGACGTGCTCATCACGTCCGGTGAGCCGCCCTGTCGGGCCCGTGGCGCCACGATCGTGATCACGCCGTTCGGGCTGACCGGGCCGTGGGCGTCGTGGTCGGCCGACGCGCTCGGGGTCTTCCACGCGGGCGGTGTCGGTTACGTGACCCCGCGTTCTGCGCAGACCGGCTCGGCGGGTGAGATCCCGCCGCAGGCACCTGCCGGTTACCTGGCCGAGTACTTCTGCGGCATGTACGCGGCACTGCTCGCGCTGGCCGGCTTCGACTCCGGCGTGCTGATCGACCTGTCCATGCAGGACTGTCTGCTGCCGTTGACCCGGCGCGAGGTCGGGGCATGGCTGGCCAACGGTCAGGTGGCGTCCCGCAGTGGGCGGCTGTGGCAGGTCGGCCCTTCGGACTTCTACCCGGCGGCCGACGGCTGGGTGTACGTCAGCGTCATCGAGGACGCCCAGTGGCGACGGTTGCTCACCCTGTGCGGTGTGGTCGGCAAGCCACCCGAGCACCTGGCCACGGCGAAGGCCCGGTTCGATCATCCCGACGACGTCGAGGCACTGATCGGCGGTTGGCTGCGGTCGCACACGCGGGCCGAGATCTTCGAGCTGACCGGTGCCGGTGGCGTACCGGTCGGACCAGCGTTCTCGCCTGCCGACCTGGTCGCCCAGGGGCTGGGCGCCGAACTGCCGGAGTCGGACTTCGTCCCCGCTGCGTCGACCGAGCCCCGCCTGCCGCTGCGCGGCTTGCGGATCATCGAGTTCACGCACGTCTGGGCCGGGCCGCTGTGCGGGCAGTTCCTCGCCGACCTGGGCGCCGAAGTGATCAAGGTGGAGAGCAGGCGGTACCTGGACGTGCACCGGCGGGCCGGGCCGTACGTCGACGGGGTCGCCGACCTGGACGGCAGTACGGTGTTCCGGGCGCAGAACCGGGGCAAGCTCAGCGTCACGCTCGACCTGAAGTCCGAACAGGGCCGGGATCTCGCGCTGCGGCTGATCGCAACGGCCGACGCGGTAGTGGAGAACTTCCGGCCGGGCACGCTGGCCAGGCTCGGCCTGGACCTGGCCGCGATGCGCGCGGTGCGGCCGAACATCGTCCTGCTGTCACTGAGCGGTTACGGGCAACACGGCGCGCGGCGCGACTTCCCGGCCTACGGCCCGATGATGGACGCGGTGACCGGACTGTCCTGGCTGACCAGGGACGGTGCCGGCCGGCCGCAGTCGGTCAACGGCTGGTTCCCCGACGTGGCTGGCGCGCTGTACGGAGCGGTGTCGGCGGTGGCCGCGATCCGCGCCGGCACGAGCACCCACGTGGACGTCTCGGAGTTGGACTCACTGCTGTCGTTCCTACCCGAACAGTTCGACACCGGTGCCGAGGACTGGCGCTACGCCAACCAGGGACCGGGCGGGCGGCGCTGTCTGCCGTTGCGCTGCCAGGGCGAGGACACGTGGATCGCGGTGAGCTTCGCCGAGCCGGACCGGGGCACGACGCTGGCCGGGGTCGAGCAGGTGGCGGCCGCGCTGCTCGGCGTCAAGTCGGGGCCGCTGCCGGAACTGCTGGCCCAACTGGCGCCGACCGAGTTGTGTACCGCGTTGCAGTCCGCCGGACTGAGCGCGGTGCCGGTACTGTCCGCTCGAAACCTGATCGACAACGAGCACCTGGCCGCCCGCGGCTCGTTCCTCCGCGCCGACGAACCGAGTGCGGCAACCACGATGTACGCACCGGCGTGGCTGGTGGACGGGGTCCGCGGCGGGACCGGCCGACCGGCGCCCGGCCTCGGCGAGCACACCGAGCAGGTGCTGTCCGACCTGCTCGGGCTGTCCGTGCCGGAGATCGACCGACTACGGACCGAACACGTTCTGCACTGAACGGAGACGCCTTACGATCTGATGAAAATACCCGAGGAAATCAGCGGAGCAGCGTACGCCCGCCGACCAGGTTCAGTGCGAACGTCTCGTACAGATCCGCCAGTTCCTCGGCTGTGGTCCGGCCCGAACCGCCGAACCAGTACGACACTCCTATGCCCATCTGGAGAATGGCATAGGAGGTTAGTTTCACGTCGTAATTCTCAAAATAGCCCTGTCGCTGACCGTCCTGCAGGATCTTCTGCAACAACACCTCGTACCGACGCCGGAACGCGACAACCTCTTCGAAGTGTTTCGTGGACAGCGAGTAGATCTGGATATTCGCGATGCGCGATTCACGGGTGAAGTTGGCGTGGTAGATCACGTGGGTCCGGACGAAGGTCCGGAGCCGCTCCACCGGGTGCGTGAGCTCGGCCATGGCTGCGTCTTGCAGCAGCTCCAGGTCCAGGGTGGTGCGCCGGACGATGCTCCAGAGGATGTCCTCCTTGGAGCTGAAATGGCTGTACAGGCTGGCCGGCTTGATGCCGACCTCCTTCGCGATATCACGCATCGACGTACCGCCGTAGCCGATCGTCGAAAAAAGCTTCGCAGTGACGGTCAAGATATCGCTCAGCGTCGATGTCCTGGGCGAATCGGCGTCCAGACCGACCTGGCCAACGCTTTCCGGGGCGTCCGACTCGTCCGTGGTGTTCGACATTGCCAAAGGTTACCAGGCCTTGGCGCACCACCGGTGTGCCAAGGCCTGGAGCGAAGCGACACATTTAACTCGTCACATTAGCAAACCAAACGGTTCAGCCGACCGTAAGAACCAATTTGCCCCTCGCGTGACCGCCCTCGATGACCCGATGCGCGGTGGCGACATCGGCCAGCGGGTAGGTCCCGGCGATCGTCACCTCCAGCGTGCCGGCGACCACGCGCTCGGCGAGGTCCGATAGGTCGACGTCGCCACCGCCCGACGAAAACGGGATGCCGTGCCGTCCCGCGTCGGGGTCGGCGATGGTGACGATCCGGTCGGTGCCGCCACGCAACTCGATCGAGTCGGGCAAAGCGCCCTTGCCCGCGACGTCGAACACCGCGTCGACGCCATTGGGTGCCAACTCGCGCACCCGTGCCACCAGACCGTCGCCGTAGGTCGTCGGCACAGCACCGAGAGCGGCGATGTAGTCGTGGTTGGCCTTGCTGGCCGTCCCGATCACGGTGGCACCGCGCGCCACCGCCAGCTGCACGGCCATCGTGCCGACCGCGCCGGCCGCACCGTGGATCAGCAGTGTCTCGCCCGAGGTCACGTTCAGCAGAGCCAAGATCCGCTCGGCGGTCTGGCCGGCCACCGGCAGTGCGACCGCGGCGTCCCACGACAGGCCGACCGGCTTGGCCACCACCCTGGTGGCGGTCGCGTACTCGGCGTAGCCACCGGAATCCGCCCAGCCGAAGACATCGTCGCCGACGGCGAACTCCGTCACGCCGTCACCGACCGCCGTGACGGTGCCCGCCACCTCGATACCGAGGATCGCGGGCAACGGCGTGGGAAACGCGGCCTCCATGGCACCGGACCGGATCTTGGCATCGATCGGATTCACGCCGACGGCGCTCACCCGGAGGAGAACCTGACCCGATCCCGGTTCCGGTTGCGCCACCGTGACCTCGTGCAGTGTGTCCGTACCGCCGAACGTGTCGATCCGCATGGCCTTCACCGGCTGGTCCTCCTTCGTGGGCAGGGCGATCTTCGTGGGCAGGGCGATCAACTGTCGAACAACCTACGCAGGCCAGTCGATTCCCGCCGTCCTCTTGTCAGGTTAACCCTGACAATGTCAGGATGTCCCTGACAGTCAATTCTCTCCAGTGGAGAACGCCATGCCGACCACCGAACGCGGGATCGCCCCGAGGAAGCCACACTGTTCCTTCTGCGCCAAGCCGGCCAAGGAGGTCGGCAAGCTGATCGCGGGCGCGGGCGTGTACATCTGCGACGCCTGCGTGGGGACGTGCAACGACATCCTCGGTGGAACGATCGAGCCACGGACGACGCCGCCAATCGGCATCTTGGCGAACCAGACGGACGAGGAGATCCTGGAAAGCCTGCCGCGGGTCGCGGTGGTGAGCGACCAGGCGGACGCGCACATCCAAAAGTTGGTCGACCTGCTGCGCAGCCGGGGTGTCTCCTGGGCACGTATCGGGAAGGCTTTCGGAGTTACCCGGCAGTCGGCTTGGGAGAAGTACTCCAACGAGGAGTGAACGTCACGTCCGGGAAAACATCAATTCTCGTAACGATGCCCTGGTCGAGGATGCCGTCCGGGGCATCACGTGTAGGCCGAGCGGCCCACTTCGACCAGATGGCCGTTCCCGCGTTCAGCCCTTCGCCGCGAAAATATCCCGGTAGCCGGCTATCAATAGCCGTGTCCGGCCCCTACAGACTATAGGTCGCCGTTGCGAATTTGTAGCCCAGCGGTTCTCGTCAGTACTGACACGACATCAATTCCGGGCCTCGTATACCGCCATCCAGCCGGCGTTTGCTATGTTTGTTGGTGACGGCCTAAGTTAGCTGACACCTCGACAACGGGTAGCACTCCGCGCGAAAGGCACTGAGGACACCTCCATGGCTCAGAAGACTATCGTCCAGCTCATTGATGACCTGGACGGCTCCAGCAGCGACAGCATCGAGACCGTTACCTTCGGCCTGGATGGTGTGACCTACGAGATTGACCTGAGCGACGACAACGCAGGCCATCTGCGGGACAGTCTTGCCCAGTTCATCGGCTCAGCTCGGCGTACGGGTGGCCGGGCGAAGCGCGGCACCGTCACGGTCGCCGGCGCGCCGAGCAATGGTTCCGGCCGTAGCCGGGAACAGACTCAGGCCATCCGTGAGTGGGCCAAGAAGAACGGGCACGACGTGTCCGACCGTGGCCGTATCCCGGCCGCCGTGATCGAAGCCTTCGAGAGCGGCGCGGGCAAGGCCAACGGCAAGAAGGGTAAGTAGTTCGCCGCACGTCCGTTTCACGATGGACGTCGACACAGTTCTGGACGAACTCTTCGCAGCACCGCGCGAGGAGTTCACCGCGCTGCGTGACTCACGGGTGAAGCAGGCCCGCTCAGCAGGCGACCGGCAGCTCGTCGACCAGCTGAAACGGCTGCGGAAGCCCACGGTGGCGGCGTGGCTGGTCAACCAGGTCAGCCGCGCCCACCCCGATGACATCGACCGCCTGGCCCAGGTCGGTGACGCGTTGCGGGCAGCGCACCACGCCCTGGCCGGCGAACAGTTGCGCGATTTGTCCTCGCGACGTAACGAGCTGATTCACGTCCTCACCGCCCATGCCCGCGTGATCGCGGCCAATGCCGGTCATCTTGTCGGTGACGCGGCGGTCGAACAGATCGAGAACTCCTGGACGGCCGCGGTCACCAATGCGGACGCGGCCGCAGCGGTACGCGCGGGCCAGCTGAGTTCCGCGTTGCAACCCACCTCGGCCCAAGATTGGCTGACGGCCGCAATGGGCACTCCGGCGCTCGTCTCGCCACGCCAGGAGAGCAACCGGCTACCCGACGGTATCGATGCCACTGTCGCCGAGAATGCCGACGTCAGCGCCACGAAGAATGCGGAACTGGCCAAGCAGGAGGCGATCCGGCAAGCCCGTCGTTCGGTCACCGACCGGACACAAGTCAGCGACAAAGCCCGTAAAACGCTGGCCAAGACCGAGCAGGCGGCCACCGATGCCGAGGCGGCCGCGAATGACCTTCGTCAGCAATTGGCCGCGCTGAGCGCTCGCGTGGCGAACGCCACAGAACGTGAAAAAACCAGCCGCAAGCAGGCCGATACCGCCCGAGAAGCGGTCGCGCTGGCCGAACAAGCCACGGCGGAAGCTGAAGAAGTCCTGAGAAAACTCGAAGCCGACAGCTGACGACGCCGCTGTTGGTCTTTTTCCCAGTAGCGCCCCGCCACGGCAACAGTAGACGGCAACTTGCGACGATTCTCCCGGCCATCGGCAACAATTCCCAGGTCGGTGACTTTCGGGTCGACCGGTGCGGTACTCCGAAAACCGCTCGACAGCCGCGCCCGGTCCTGCCACAGTGCCCATCGACACCGGCCGGAGAACAGTTGAGGTAGCCATGGGTGCTGAGCAGGATTTCGGGCCGGATGATATTCGACTCATGCAGGGCCTGGCCGAACAAGTGGGCGCGCTGCGGCCGGACCTGATCAGCACCGACGCCACGGTCGGCGAATTGGCGTGGGTATGGGGCAAGGACAACGCCCAACTCGGGCACACCTGGCGGCACAAACTCTGGTACGCGGACGGCGCCGTGGTCGGCTGGGGCTGGGTCTACCTGCCCTATCGGGTGAAACGCAGTGATGGGCAGGTCCTGGAGGTCAAGACGGCGAGCCTGGGATGGCAGGTGCATCCCGAGCACCGGGCGGTGCTGGACGGCATTCTGGACTGGTATGAGGCCGAGGCATCCGGGATCGAGCGCCACATCGACATCCAGATCGCCGACGACGACGCGGCAGCCAGGCTGGCCGCACACGGCTACGAGATCGACACGAAGGCGGCATCCGACACCGGGTACTGGCACCAGTTCAACGCGCGGGAGCTGGTCGACGTGCCGGACCCGCAACTGCCACCCGGCTTCCGGTTCCGGACCGCCGAGGAGATCACCACGACGGCCGCGGCACAGGCCCACCGGGACGCCTGGCACCCGTCCACCTTCACCGACCAGGGCATGGCGGACGTCAGCAGGACGTGGCCCTACCGACCGGACCTGCACGTTCTGGTGGCGGCACCGGACGGGACCCTGGCCGCGACGGCGATCGCCTGGCTGGACGCGCCCAACGGGACCGCCGAGTTCGAGCCCGTCGGGACACACCAGGGCTATCGGCGGCAGGGCCTGAACACCGCACTGCTCTACTACGGCATGCGTCAGGCCAAGGCGGCAGGCGCCACCACGATGCTCGTGGCCTGTCTCGGTGCCCCCGCCCATCCGGGCGCCAGGAAGTTGTACGAGGACGTCGGATTCAAGCCGTTCACCAAGGACGTGCCCTACGTGCGGCACCCGTGACGCCGATGCGGCCCCGGAGCCTCCGGGGCCGCATCGGGTCGAATCGATCGGTTACGGGTGCACAGCGGCCGAGAACATCTTCAGCCGGGTGTCGTTGGGCAGTGTCATCGAGATGATGGTTTTCGGGTTGGTCGCGCCGGTGTCGACCGTGAGCCCGTAGAGGCTCGCGTCGTGCGGTGTCGGATTGTCCGGCTGCTGGTTCCAGATCGTGGTCGCGACGATGCTGCCACCGCCGGTCGCCTGGTTGTCGAACCAGTCGTTGACATCGATGGGGAACTGTTCGTTGGTGCCGTCGCTGTAGTTGACCTGGAGGAACGCCAGAATCTCACCGTTGTTGGCCGTGGTCAGCAACGTGATCTTGTGGCCGGTCCCGGACAGGCTGAGCGTCTGGCCCGCTGCCGCGACCGCGTCCGGCGTGCCCGGTGCCTCCGGCGGGAACGTCAGCGTGGCGCCGTCGACGGTGACCGGGCCACCGGGGACGATGCCGAGCGCGGCCAGTTTCTCCGCCGAGAAGCTGTTGCCGGCGCCGTCCAGGTTGCCCAGTGCCGGGTTGCTGTCGTCGGACACCGCGATGTTGTCGACCGCCGACTCGAACGAGACGCCGGGCGGTGCCGTCGGGTTCGGCGGCGGGTCGGCGGTGCTGATCGAGAACAGGTTCATGTTCCCGACGTTGGGCAGGGTGAGGTCCGCGATCGTCTTGTCCGCCGGGATCGGGTAGACCTCGCCGTACAGGCCGACCACCTGGTCCCCGATGCCGCCGACCGGTGGCTGGTTCCAGTGGCTGCTCGCCACGATCGAACTCAGCCCGGTCGGTGCGTTGTTGAACCAGTCGTTGAACGAGATCGGCACGGCCTGGGTCGTGCCGTCGGTGAACGTCACGGTCATGTTGCCCTGGCCGGACCCGTTGTGCGCGGCGCCCGTGATGACCAGCGCCGAACCGCTGCCGCTGAACCGGATCACCTGCCCGCTGGTGGTGACGGCGTCCGGGGTGCCGGCCGGCTGCGCCGGGAACGTGGTGGTCGTGTTGCCCACCTTGACCGTGCCGCCCGGGGTGACGCCTGCCGCGGCCAGGTTCTCCAGCGAGTAGCTGAACCCGCTGCCGTCGAAGTTGCCCTCAGCCGGGTTGGCGTTGTGGCTCAGGCCCACGACGGTCGCCGCGGCCGCCAGCGATGCGAACGGCACCGTGGTCCGCTGCGTCTGGGTCACCGAGCGCGCCTTGCCGTTCACCGTGCCGGTGAGGGTGAAGCTGACAGTGCTCTGCCCGGCCGTGGCGTCGGTCGGCACGGTGATCTGGAACGTCGTCCGGACGTTGCCACCGGTCTGCGGGATGGTCCCGAAGTTGCCGCTGGCCGGCTTGACCGTCCAGCCCGCCGGAACGCCGGCGGTGACCTTGGTGCCCTTCAGCGGGAAGTCGGACTGGTTGAGCACCTGTGCGTGCACGGTGTACGTGGTGCCCGGCGTGACGATCGTGGGCAGGCTGCTGACGATCTCCTGTACCGGGTTGTCGGTCTTGCGCACCTGGTAGTTGGCCGACAGCGGCAGCGATGCCGACGAGCCACCGACCAGGATGCCGTAGTTGCCGTCCTGCACGGTGAACGCCTGCGCGCCGGAGTCCCAGTAGGACAGTTCCTGCGGGCTGATGCTCAGCGTGACCGTCTTCGTCTGGCCCGGTTGCAGGCTGACCTTGGTGAAGGCACCGAGTTCCTTGGGCGGCGTGTCGGCCAGGTTGTCCGGCTTGGCCACATACACCTGCGGTGCCTCGGCACCGGCCACCGAACCGGTGTTGGTGACGTTGAACCGCACGCTCACAGGCTCGTCCGAGTCACCGTTCGGCCGACCCAGCTTCAGGTCGCTGTACTGGAAATGCGTGTAGGACAGGCCGAATCCGAACGGGAACAGCGGCGTCTGGTGGTGCTCGTCGAACCACCGGTAGCCGACGTAGACGCCCTCCGAGTAGTCGGCGACACCGTTCACGCCGGGGAACTGGGCCGGGGTGCTGACCGGACCCTGGTTCTCGACGGCGGGCCACGTCTGCGGCAGCTTGCCGGACGGGTCCACGTCACCGAACAGCAGCTGCGCGGTGGCAGCGCCGCCCTTGGCACCCGGGTACCACGTCTGGAGCACGCCGCTGACCTGGGACAGCCACGGCATCAGCACGGCGGCGCCGGTCTGCAGCACGACGACGGTGTGCGGGTTGGCCGAGGCAACGGCCCGCACCAGTGCGTCCTGGTTGTTCGGCAGGCTCAGGTTCGTCCGGTCGCTGCCCTCGCTCTCGCTGTCCTTGACGAACACGAGTGCGACCGAAGCGGCCTTGGCGGTCGCGGCGGCCTGGGCCAGGTCCGAACCGTCGGCGAACGATACGGTGGCCGAAGTGCCGGCCCTGGCCACGATGGCGTCGAAGGAGTTGTCCACCGACAGCGGGTTCACCTGGCTGCTGCCACCGCCCTGCGCCGATGTCTTCGCCGGGCCACCGATCACCGCGATACTGGTGTCCTTGGTGGTGATCGGCAGGACGGAGCTCCTGTCCTTCAACAGCACCGCGCTCTGCTCCTCGATCTGCCGGGCGTCCGTGTTGTCGGTGGCCGCGTCGATCGGCGTCCGAGTGATGGAGCGGTCGAAGACGCCGAACTTGAACAGCACGACCAGCGTCTCGCGGACCCTGGCGTCGATGTCGGCCATGGTGATCGAGCCGTTGGCCAGCGCGGTTCGCACACCCGCCATCGTGTTGAACACGCCGGTCGGCAGTTCGACGTTCAGACCGTCCTTGATGGACGTGGTCGCGTGGGTCGCCGGGTAGTCGGACACGACGTAACCGTCGAAGCCCAACTGGGACCGGAGTGAACCGAGGGTCTCGCTGTTGTCACACGCGAAGGCGTCGTTGATCTGGTTGTAGGAGCACATCACCGAGCCGGGGTCGCCGTCCTGCACCGCGATGCCGAAGTTCTTCTCGTAGATCTCGTGCAGCGTGCGGTCGTCGACCTGGTCGGCGACCGACATGCGGTTGGTCTCCTGGTTGTTGCCGACGTAGTGCTTGAGCGTGGCGATCACGCCCTGGCCCTGGATGCCCCGGACGTCGGCGCCGCCCATCGTGCCGGACAGGAAGGGGTCCTCGCTGTAGTACTCGAAGTCGCGGCCGTTGACCGGTACCCGCTGGATGTTCATGCCGGGGCCGAACACCTGGTCCTGTCCGAGATCCTTGGCGTCCGTGCCCAGTACCGTGCCGTACAGCTTGGCGACGTTGGTGTCGAAACTCGCCGCTTCCGCCGATGGTGACGGCAGTTCGGTGCTCTTGTCCGCGCCGGTCCGCACGCCTGCCGGGCCGTCGGTCATGGTCACGCCGGGGAAGTCCAGCCGAGGAATGGCCGGAATCCAGCCGACGGTCGGCACCGGCGCCAGCGAGGTGTCCACGCCGTGCAGCATGTTCACCTTGTCGGCCAGGGTCATGGCGGCGAGCAGTTCGCCGGCGCGTGCCTGCGGGGTCTGCGCCGCGTTCATCCACGGTAGTGAGGTGTCGGCCGCGGCCGGGTCGGCGGTGCTCACCGCCGCGCCGGCCACCAGCATGGATAAGGCAGCGAGGAACACGACAGGCCGTGGCAAGCGCCCGGCCGCGTGTGTTGAGGACATGGTCCAGAGCTCCTTCAAGATCGACGCCGGCAGCATCGACGCTGCCGGCAGTGTCGACAGTGGAAGTCGCCTGGACCGTAAGTCGCGGCTGATCCGCCGGTCAAGGGTCTGCACGTATCTTAAATTAAGGTTCTAAGTAGCGGACGCCGTCGTCGTCATGGCCGAGTGGCCCGCCGGGCTCGCGTGACCTGGGGTTTCGAGAGTGTCACCTGACAGTCAGGATCACCGGCACCGCACGCAGACTGGCTCGCAGGACAACGAACTGGAGCTGACAATGACCACCACGCTGCTCGTCCCGATCGTGCTGACCGCCGGATTCACGGCGGGCCGGTTATTTCAGTGGTTCCGCGACGCGAGGAACACGCTCGGGTCGGGATCGCGGCGCGGGTAGCCGTGCACGGCTCGCTGGCCGCCCGGGGTGCCGAGGTGGTGACCGGCGATCTGGACGACGCCGCCAGCCTGAGCGAGGCCCTGCACGGTACCTACGGCGCGTACTTCGTCACCGCGTACCGGGGGTACAACTCGATCGAACGTGAATAGGCGCAGGCCCGCGCGATAGCGAAGGCCGTGGGGTTGCGGCACGTCATCTGGTCGGCGCTGCCGGACACCCGCAAGCACATCACGCTGGACGACGGCCGTGTGCCGACGCCGTACGACAACTACAAGGTGCCGCACTTCGACAGCAAGGGTGAGACCGACTCGTTCTTCACCGAAGCAGGCGTGCCGACCACGTTCCTGTCCACCACGCTGTACTTCGAGTCGTTCCTGGACTTCTTCCGGCCCACCCGGGACGAGGACGGCACACTCGCGCCGCACCTCCCGATGGCCGACCGACGGCTGCCCGGCATCGCGTCCGAGGACATCGGCCGCACCGCGTTCGGCATCTTTCGCGCGCGGCACCGAGCTGGTCGGGCAGACGATCAGCGGGTCCGGCGAGAACCTGACCGGCGAGGAGTACGCGGCCGCGATCGGCAAGGAGATCGGCAAGGAGATCGGCGAGGACATCGCCTACCGGCCGATGAGCCTGGACGACGTGCGCAAGCTGCCCTTCCCCGGCGCCGACGACCTGGCCAACATGTTCTTCTGCTACGCCGAGCACGCCGACTTCTTCGCAGGCGCCCGCGATCCCGAGGCCGTCCGGCGGCTCAACCCTGGCCTCCAGGACTTCGCCACATGGCTGGCCGCCCACCACGACGCGTTCACAGCGTGAGCACCATTCAGTTCGGCATCTTCACGGTCGGCGACATCGCACCCGATCCCACCACCGGGCACGCGCCGACCGAACACGAGCGCACCCGGCGGACGACACCGCACTGCTGGCCGAGGAGGTCGGCCTGGACGTCCTCGCGACCGGCGAGCACACTGTTGCTGTCCACGTCGACAGCACTGATCACCACGAACGATCCGGTGAAGATCGCCGAGGACTACGCGATGCTCCAGCATCTGGCCGACGGCCGCGTCGACCTGATGCTGGGCCGGGGCAACACCGGGCCGGTGTATCCGCGGTTCGGCAAGGACATCCGGGACGGCATCGCCCTCGCGGTCGACTGGCGGGGCAGGTTCCGCACTCCACTCCAGTCGTTCACGTCCACCCCTCGGCCGCTGGATGGCATGCCACCGTTCGTCTGGCACGGTTCGATTCACAGCCCGGAGATCGCGGAACAGGCCGCCTACTGCGGCGACGGGTTCTTCGCGAACCACATCTTCTGGCCGATCGAACACACCAGGCGAATGATCGACCTGTACCGGGGCCGGTTCGAGCACTACGGCCACGGGCCAGCCGATCAGGCCATCGTCGGGCTCGGCGAACAGGTATACATGCGGCCGAACTCGCAGGACGCGATCGTCGGGTTCCCTCCGTACTTCGACAACTCCCCCGTCTACGGCCACGGCCCCTCGCTTGAGGAGACGATGCGCCAGACACCGTTGGCGGTCGGCAGTCCGCAGCAGGTGATCGACAGGACACTCCAGTTCCGCGAGGACTTCGGCGACTAGCGCCAACTGTTCAATGTGGACGGTATGGGTCTGCCGCACAAGGCGGCGCTGGAGCAGGTCGAACCGCGCGGCACCGAGGGCGTCCCCGTGCTGCGCAAGGAGTTTCGACGCGCCGCGGTCGGTTGCGGAGGTGAGTCGCTGGTGGGTGCACGGCTGCGGTTCGAGTTGCTCGGCCCGGTACGCGCGTGGCGCGGCGACGACGAGGTCGAATTCGGCTCACCACAGCAGCGTGCCATTCTGGCCATCCTGCTGCTCCAGGCCGGCACACCCGTATCGCGACCGGCATGGTCCGGCACCCGCCGCGCAGTCGCACAACCCGACCCAGCTGCCGCCGGACGTGCCCGATTTCGTGGGCCGGGACGGCCTGCGGATGGCGCTGGCCGACGCGGTGCCCCCGGTGGACGCGAGTGTGCCGGTGGACGGCATCGAGGGCCTGGCCGGCGTGGGCAAGACCACTCTCGCGGTCCGGATCGGCCACGAGGTGGCGGCGAACTTCCCGGACGGCCGACTGTTCCTCGACCTCGGCGCGGCAGGCGAGCCGCTCGCCGAGCTGCTGCGTGGCATCGGCGTGCCGACAGCCGGACTGCCCGAGTCGTTCAGCGAGCGGGTCGCCCTGTGGCGGACGCTGACCACCGGCAGCAGGCTGCTCGCCGTACTGGACGACGCCGACGCCGCCGAGCAGGTGCGGCCGTTGCTGCCCGGTGTCGGCGGGTCGGCCGTGGTGATCACGTCGCGGCAGCGTCTGTACGGCCTGGCCTACGTGCGCTGGCAGCAGTCGGGCGGGCTGACCGAGGACGAGTCGGTCACGTTGCTGGAAGGGCTGGTCGGCGTGCAGCGGGTGCGTGCCGAGCCGGCCGGGTGCGCGAGTTGGTCGCGCGGTCGGCCGCAGGTGTTGCGGGCGGTCGGCGCGCGGCTGGCGTTCCGGCTGCTGTCCATGGCCGACGGGCCGAACATCTCGGTTGCGGCGGCATCCGCTGTGCTGAATCTCTCATCTGCCGACAGCGCAGCGCTGCTGGAGTCCCTTGTGGACGTACACCTGCTGGAGCCTGGCGGCCTGGATCGGTACTTCTACCACAAGCCACCGCGCATCTTCGCCCGCGGCCGCGCGTTCGCCGAGGACGGCCAGGCGGCCAGCCAGGCGGCGCGGGCCAGGCTGGCCGAGTTCCTCAGCCCGGCGGAGTGACCACCTGCGACCTGGATCACTGATCCATCCAGCATTGGCTGGTACCGGCAACCGCGCGGCGAACGCCCCGCTACGCTCGCGTGCACTGGGGATGGCGAAGGGGGATCAGTGGGTCGCGGGCGGTATCGGAGGGTGTCACGCGGCGGCGCGGCAGTCGCGCTCGTTCTCGCAGTTGGCCTGCCCCTGTCGGCGTGTGGGCCGATCGTGAAGCTGGCAGGCCAGCCCAGCCCGGTGGCGAACGTGTCCACGGTGCCACCCACGACCACCACTCCCCCGCCGACCACCACGCCACCCCCGCCGCCACCTGTGCCGACCGTCGACTTCACCCCGGCCGTACACGCCGCGATCGCGGCCGTCGGCGACGGTGAGCTCTCGCTGGCCATCTACGACCGCGACGGCGACACGATGGTGGTCAGCTACCGCAGTGACGTGCGGTACTACACCGAGTCGGTGGTCAAGCTGCTGATCGGGCTGGACCGGCTGGACAGGGGCGGCAGCGCGAGCACCGTGGCCGAGATGCTGTCCCGCAGTGACGACGGCACCGCAACCAAGCTGTGGGACATCGACGGCGGCACCTCGATCGTGACCAGGATGGCGGCGAAGATCGGCCTGCACGACACCACGCCGCCGCGCAATCCCGGCGAGTGGGGCGACACCAGCACAACGGCTGACGACCTGGTGCGGATCTACCAGTACATCCTCGGTGAGGCGCCGGCCAGCGAACGGAACGTCGTGCTGGCCGCGCTGCACAACGCCACCAACCTCGGTGCCGACGGAACCGACCAGTACTTCGGCATCCCCTACGCCGTTGGCCACAGCCTGCCGTGGGCGGTCAAGCAGGGCTGGGCGTGCTGCGAACCGGGCTGGGTGCTCAACACGACCGGCCTGATCGGGCCGGACTACCGGTACATCGTGATCGCGCTCACAACCCACGACACTGGCGGCGGGTCCGGCGTCCGCGCGACCGACAGCGCCGAGCTCACCAAGGCGGTCGGCGCACTGCTGCCCGACCTGCGCAAGTAGCCAGCGAACGGAATATCCCGATGACCGACGATGACGAACGCTTCCTGCGCAGGGCCGTGGCACTCGCGGCGGCAGGCCGGGCGGCAGGCGACGCTCCGTTCGGTTCGCTGCTGGTCGGGCCGGACGGCACCGTCCTGGCCGAGGACCACAACACCGTGTTGAGCGACAACGACATCAGCGCTCATCCGGAGCTGAAGCTGGCCAGGTGGGCGGCCCGCGAACTCGACCCGGCCACCGCGGCCGGCACCACGATGTACACCAGCTGTCAGCCGTGCGGCATGTGCACCGGTGCCATCGACCGCTCCGGCCTCGGCCGCGTCGTGTTCGCGATGTCCAACGACCAGCTCAACGCGCTCAAACCGGGCGGCGGTTTCCCTGCCGTGGCACAGGAGGGCCCTGCGCTGTACGAGGAAGCTCGCACCGCGGTCGAGGGCTACTACCGCTAGTCGATCCCGCGGGCGAACGTATGGAAGCACCCGTGGATCACCGTGGTGTGCACGACGAATTGGTCCCCATGCGCGCGCATGTTCGGTATGGTGCAGCATCGTCGATGGGCCGTCAACCGGCTGCGCCGAACCACATTCCGTCGCTGTACCTCCGAAGTGGCCTGGACAAATGTTTGACAAAAAGATCGAGCCGGAATCACGTGCGCCGGATCCGGTCGACAACACGGCGACACCAATGCGAAACGCCTTCACCGGAGCTGGCGACGCCGTCGTACAAACACGGGACGTGCGGGGTGGCGTACACGTGCACGCGTCGAAGCCCGCGAGAGTGCCGACGCCGAGACAACTGCCCGCGGACACAGCCAATTTCACCGGCCGGTCGGCTGAACTGGCCAGACTCGACTCACTGCTCGGCGAGAACGAGGAACTGCCGCCGGCAAAGGTCATGCTGGCGACCATCAGCGGCATGGCCGGAGTTGGCAAGACAGCCTTGGCCGTGCACTGGACACGCGGTATTCGGGACAGTTTTCCCGATGGCGACCTTTATGTCGATCTTCGCGGCTACGCACATGGCGAGATCGCGGAAGCCGAGGACGTACTGGAACAGTTCCTGCGGGCATTGGATGTAGCACCCGAGCGGATTCCGCTCGGTCTTGATGCGAGAGCCGCGTTGTACCGGTCACTGCTGAACGGGCGGCGAATGCTGATAGTCCTGGACAACGCAGCCAATTCACGACATGTCCGCCCGCTGCTGCCCGGCTCGGCCGACTGTCTTGTCGTCGTGACCAGCAGGCGCCGTCTGGTTGGTCTGGTCGCCAACGGCAGCGCCCATGCACTGGCACTCAGTCCGATTCTGCCCAGCGAAGCGGCCGCCCTACTGGAACGGACCCTCGGGCCGGAACGAACCGCGCCGGATCCGGGCGCGGTGATGCGGTTGGCGCAGCGCTGCGGATACCTGCCGCTGGCACTGCGCATCGCGGCGGAGCGCGCCGCGGCACGTACCGACATGACCATGGCCGAACTCAGCGCGGAACTGGCGAACGACGACCACCGGCTCGACGTGCTCACCGCCGCCGACGACGAGACGGAGGCCGTGCGCACGGCGTTCTCGTGGTCGTATCACGCCTTACCGGACGATGCCGCCTGGCTGTTCCGGTTACTCGGCCTGCATGCCGGTCAGCGCATCGGCATCCCGGCGATCGCGGCGCTGGCCGACATCCCGCCGGACCGGGCCAAGCGGCTGCTGGACATCCTGGTGGACAGCAACATCCTGGACCGGATCAGTTGCGAGCGTTACCAGTTTCCGCCGCTGCTGCACAGTTACGCGGCCGAGTGCACGCTGTTGGAGGAGCCAGCACGACGCGATGCCGCGCTGCTGCGGCTGCTCGGGTGGTACCTGCACAGCGCACGCGCGGCCGCCCGGGCCGCCCAGAATTCCCTGATGCCACCGGAGACCGACGGTTCGCGACCGCCGCGCGGCACGATCTCGTTCACCACCTGGACCGAAGCGCTGGCGTGGTACCAACTGGAACACGTCAATCTCGTGTCCGCGGCCCGCCAGGCGGCCGCCGCCGGCCAGGAGGCCCTGTCCTGGCGCATCGCCCGCACGTGCGGTTACTTCCTGGCGCTACGGGGAAGTTATGCCGATCTGACCATCGTCGCCGACATCGGGCTCGCCGCCGCACGGCAGAGCTGGGACGAACTCGGCGAGGCACACATGCTGATCCTGTACGGCATCGTGGCCGCCGGTGCCGGCCGGGTCGACGACGCGATCAGGTTGTTCCAGGAGTCGCTGGCCGTATGGTGGGCGATCGGCGACCAGATCGGCAAGTGCAACGCGCTCAACGAGATCGGCCTCGCGCTCCGCGAGTTGAAGATCTTCGACGACGCGATCGACTATCTCCAGCGCTGCCGGGACTGTTCGCGCGTGTTCGACAGTCCGGTGACGGAAGGCTATGCGCTGCACAATCTCGGCGACACGATGCGTGGTCTTGGTCGTCCGCAGGAAGCGGTCGGCTACCTGCGGGAGGCCTTGGCGGTGCGCAGGGAGATCGGCGACCCGCAGACCGAGAGCCACACGGTGCACAGCCTCGGCCATGCACGTCAGGATGTGTTGAAGGCCGACCCGGCGTACCACTGGACCGACCCGGAGGACGCGGGACACCGGCCGTGACCGGCGCCCCGCGAACCCGTCAGGGCAGGAAGTACATCGGGTTGGGCAGCTTGACGGCCTTGTCCTCGTGACCCATGGACAGGTCACTGAACTGGTCGCCGACGTTCAGCACGATGTCGAAGCCGAGCGACTGGATGTGCGCCCTGGTCATCGACTTGTACTGGTCGGTCGTGCAGGTGGTGCCGCAGCTGAGGTAGGCGGGCGGCGGCGTGCCGGCTTCCGCCTTCATGAACAGCGAGACGGGCTGTGGGTAGCCATCGTGCGTGATCAGGTCGGCGACCGTGGCCGCACGCTGGTGCTCGGGCCGCCCGGTCAGGAAGAACACGGCGACGTGGTGGGCTGTCGCCCACTTGGCCAGGCCCAGGGTCGGCGCGATCGCCGGGAACTGGTCGGCATTGATGGCGGCCTCGTTGGACGCGGCGTTGAACGCGAACTGGTTGTCCACCTCCCAGCCGAACGTCACCTCGGACGTGTCGTCCACGTCCAGCACGATCGCCGGGTGGTGCACGCCGTGCGCGAGCCGCTTGCCGAGGTAACGCTGTGCATCGGAGATCTGAGCCGAGACCTCCCGACCCCACGCGCTGTTCGCCGACGCGTGGTGGTGGCCGGCCGAGTCCACTTGATCGCCGTAGAAGGCCTCGACCTGCTGCTCGACCAGGCTGACGTTCGGCGGCTCCTGATCGGGCGACGACTTCCCGGTGGCGGCCAGGGCGGTGGCCCCGCCGACGAGCACCGCGGTGACAGCGACGGCGGTCGCTGTCCGTAACATGTTCCCACTCATTCCTCGAATGTTCACCTGTTGTTCCCTCCGAGCCCGATCGATGTGTGATCGGGGACAGGCTAAACGGAACCGCGGGAATGTGGCACCACCAGACCGGATTCGTATGCCGTGACGACCGCCTGGGTGCGGTCGCGCAGCCCGAGCTTGCTCAGCACGCGGCTGACGTGGGTCTTCACGGTTTCCGGTGTGACCACCAGTCGAGCCGCGATCTCCGGATTGGACAGACCTTCGGCGACCAGCCGCAGCACCTCGGTCTCCCGTGGCGTCAGCGTGCCGAGCGCGGCCGGTGGCGTGTCCGGCTCCGGACGCAGCCGGGAGAACTCGCTGATCAGGCGCCTGGTGACCGTCGGCGCGAGCAGCGCCTCCCCTGCCGCGACCACCCGGACCGCGTCGAAGAGGTGTTCGGCCGTGACGTCCTTGAGCAGGAAGCCGCTGGCCCCGGCGCGCAGTGCGTCGTAGACGTAGTCGTCGAGGTCGAACGTGGTCAGGATCAGCACACGTGGCCCGGCGCCCGCGCTGACCAGCTGCCGAGTGGCTTCGATGCCGTCCATGCCCGGCATCCGGATGTCCATCAGCACGACGTCCGGCGCCTCGGCACGACAGACCCGCACCGCGTCGGCCCCGTCGGACGCCGTGCCGACGACCGCGAAGTCGGGCTGCGTGTCCAACAGTGCTGCATAACCCGTGCGGATCACCTGGTGGTCGTCGGCCACGACGATCCGGACGTTCATTCCGCCACCGCCACCGGCAGCGTGGCCTCGACCAGGAATCCGCCGACGGCGGCATGGCCGGTGCGCAGGTGCCCGCCGACGGCGACGGCCCGTTCCCGCATGCCGGTCAGCCCGTGACCACCGGTCGGTGCCGACGGTCGAGAACCGGGACCGTTGTCCCGGATACGCAGCCGCAGGGCGTCAGCCGTGTAGTGCAGCTCGACGTCGACGGCGGCGCCTGCCGCGTGCCGCCGGGTGTTGGTGAGCGCTTCCTGCACGATCCGGTAGGCGGCCAGTTCGACACCAGGATCGAGCGGCACGGGTGGGCCGGCCACGATCAACCGGGTGGCGGCACCGGACATCTCCCTGGCGTCGTCCAGCAGCTCGTTGAGCTGCTCCAGGCCAGGCTGGGGATGTCGGTCGGCGGTTTCGGTGTCCTCCCGCAGGACGCCGAGCAGCCGCCGCATCTCGGTCAGGCCGGCCCGTGCCGTGTCACCGATCTCGGACAGCCGCTGCGCACCGGCGGTCGGCAGTCCCGGCACGGTCAACCTGGCTGTCTCGGCCTGCACGGCGATCATCGAGATGTGGTGTGCGACGACATCGTGCAGCTCGCGGGCGATCCGCGCCCGCTCGCCTCGGGCGGTGTGCTCCAGCAGGGTGCCGGCCACGGCCTGCCGGGCGGCCCGGTGCACCACGGCCTCCCCCTGGGCCTGTCGGGCGACCCCGACCAGCGCGGCGGCGGGCGCCAGCGATGCCAGCAGCACGGCGCCCACACCGGCGGGCGAGACGAGCGCCAGCAGCAGGAACGGCACGGCGAGACCGACGGCCAACACGGTTCGGCGCCCGGCCAGGTACAGCACGATCGACACGGCGCACCCGCCCGCGACGGTCAGGCCGTGGAAGAACACCAGCGACACCACACTCGCCGCCACCACGGCAACCGCCGCGGCGACCGGGCGCAGCAGGGCCAGCGGCAGCGTGGTGGCCAGCGCCAGCAGACACAGCACCGGGACCAACTGCGCGCTCACGTCGGTGCTGAGCGCACGCAGGATCGACTCGACCGCACCGGCCAGCGCCAGCACAGCAGTGCTCCTGGCCAGACCGTCTCCGCTCACGTACGTCATTGTCGCCGCTGACCGGCGCCGCTGCGTCCCTCGCTCGGGGGACGCCGAAGATCGCTCGCGCGCGGGACGACCACCGGGCGAGAAGTCCATAACCTCCCTGGCATGAACACCATCGAGGTCAACGGCCTGCGCAAGCGGTTCGGACCCACAGTGGCACTGGACGGGATGACGTTCACCGTCCAGCCCGGACTGGTCACCGGCTTCGTCGGCCCCAACGGCGCAGGCAAGTCCACCACGATGCGCGTCATCCTCGGGCTGGACGCCGCCGACGACGGCACCGCGCTGGTCGGCGGCCGGTCCTACCGGGACCTGCGGCATCCGTCCCGCCACATCGGATCCCTGCTGGACGCGGGCGCGCTGCAACCCAGCCGCACGGGGCGCAACCACCTGTTGTGGCTGGCGCACTCGCAGGGCCTTGGCGCCCGGCGGGTCGACGAGGTCGTCGAACAGGCCGGGCTCACGTCGGCGATCCGCAGGAAGGCCGGCGGCTACTCGCTCGGCATGCGGCAGCGGCTGGGCATCGCCGCCGCGCTGCTCGGCGATCCACCCGCGCTGATGCTGGACGAGCCGTTCAACGGCATGGACCCGGAGGGCATCGTGTGGATGCGTGGTTTCCTGCGGTCGCTGGCCGCGCGGGGTCGCGCGGTGCTGGTCTCCAGTCACCTGATGAGCGAACTCCAGGACACCGCTGATCACCTGGTGGTGGCCGGCCGGGGCAAGGTCATCGCCGACACCAGCGTGCACGACCTGATCACGGCGGCGTCCGGCGACCGGGTCACGCTGCGCACGTCGGCACGCACACGGGCCATGACGGTGCTCGCCCGGGCCGGGGCCACCGTGGCCGCGACCGGCCCGGACACGGTCACCGTGTCCGGGCTGATCGCCGAGCGGATCGTGGCGGTGCTCGGCGACAACGCCGTGCCGTTCGCCGAGGTGACCGCGCACCGCGCGTCGCTCGAAGAGGCCTACATGGAGCTGACCAGGGACGCCGTCGAGTTCCGTGCGGTGACCCGATGACCGCATGCTGGCACCTGTTGCACGCGGAATGGACGAAGTTCCGGACGGTCCGCGGCTGGGTGATCGGCATGCTGGTGGCTGTCGGCGTGACCGTGCTGGTCGGGCTGTTGGGGCCGGCGAGCAGCAACGTCAGCTGCGCCGGTCCTGGCGGTCGGCCGTGCACCCTGGCGAACCACACTCCTCCGCTGGGTCCGGACGGTGAGGCGGTGGCCGACGGCTTCTACTTCGTGCGGCAGCCGCTGACCGGCGACGGCAGCATCACCGCGCGGCTGACGTCGCTGACCGGCAGTGTGCAGCCGTGGTCGAAGACCGGGGTGATCATCAAGGCGAGCACACGCCAGGGCTCGGCCTACGCGGCGGTCGTGGCAACCGGCAGCCATGGCGTGCGGATGCAGTACGACTTCACGCACGACACCGCGGGTCAACCCGGCGATCCGCGCTGGCTGCGACTCACCCGCGCCGGTGACACGATCACCGGCTACGACTCCACCGACGGCACGCATTGGCACGTGATCAGCACGGCGACGCTGGCCGGGCTGCCGACCACTGTGCAGGCAGGCCTGCTGGCGACCTCACCCGGCGTCGACGGTCCCACGCTGGCCACCGGCACGTTCGACAACGTCAGCCTGGCCGGTGCGGCCCCTGGCCGGTGGATCGGTGGCGATGTGGCAGGCCTGGGTCCTGGCGGCGGACCGGGCAGCGGGTTCCAGCAGTCCGGCGGCACGCTCACGGTGAGCGGGTCCGGCGACATCGCACCCGCCGTACCCGGACAGGGTGGGCTGGACAAGACGATCGAGAACGGTCTGATCGGCGTCTTCGCAGGCCTGATCGCGGTGATCATCGTGGCCACGCTGTTCGTCACCACCGAGTACCGGCGTGGCCTGATCCGCACGACGCTCGCGGCCAGTCCGTGGCGCGGCGGAGTGTTGGCGGCGAAAGCCGTGGTGGTCGGTGTGGTCACGTTCGTGGCCGGGCTGGTGGCAGCGTCGATCGCGGTGCCACTGGTCGCGCGGCTGGAGCACGGCAAGGGTTTCTACGTCTACACGGTGACACCGCTGACGGAACTGCGGGTGGTGGTCGGTACGGCCGCGCTGCTCGCGGTGAGCGCGGTGCTCGCCCTCGCGGTCGGCACCATGGTGCGGCGCGGCGCAGGCGCGGTCGCGGCCGTGATCGTGGCGATCGTGCTGCCGTACATCCTGACGATCGCGCCGGTGCTGCCGGCCGGTGCTGCCGAGTGGCTGGCGCGGCTCACCCCGGCCGCAGCGTTCGCCGTGCAGCAGAGCATTCCCCAGTACACGCAGGTCACGGCGAGCTACACACCTGCGGACGGCTTCTTCCCGCTGGCGCCGTGGGCCGGTTTCGGGGTGCTGTGCGGGTACACGGCGATCGCGCTCGTCGTCGCGTTCTTCGTGTTGCACAGGCGGGACGCGTGACCATGCGGGAGGCGCTGCACGCCGAGTGGACGAAACTGCGCACGGTGGCCGGCACGGGGTGGCTGCTGGTGGCCATCGTGGTGTTGACGGTCGGGTTGAGCGCGGCGGCCGTGGCGAGTTGTGCGACGGCGGGCTGTGTTCCGGATCCGGCGAAGACCAGCCTGACCGGCATCGACTTCGGCCAGGCGGTGGTGGCGATCCTGGCCGCGCTGGCGGTCAGTGGCGAGTACAGCGGCGGCATGATCCGGGTGACGTTCACGGCGATGCCGCGCCGGATCACCGTCCTGACCGCGAAGGCACTCGCGGTCAGCGGTGTGGTGCTGGTGGCCGGGGTCGCAGCGGTTCTGCTCTCCATTGTGGTCAGTGGTCTGTTGTTTTCTGGCAACGAGTTCTCAGCGCGCGCGACCGGCGGGTCGGTGCTCTATCTTGTGCTGGTCGGGCTGCTCAGCCTCGGGGTGGCCACCGCGGTCCGGGACTCCGCGGTAGCGGTCGGGGTGGTCCTCGCGCTGCTCTACCTGTTCCCGGTGGTGGCGACCGTCATCGGGGATCCGGTGTGGCACCGGCACTTCCTGCAGATCGGCCCGATGACGGCTGGGCTGGCCATCCAGGCCACGGTGCACCTGGAGGCGCTGCCGATCGCGCCGTGGGCGGGTCTCGGAGTGCTGGCGGCGTGGGCGTCCGGTGCGCTGCTCGTCGGCGGGTCGGTGCTCCGACTGCGGGACGCGTGACCACCACGCCCACCCCGACCCGCCGGACCCCGACACATCAGGCCAATTGGGCGGACCGCACCCTGGCGGCAACGACCGGGCATCGACGTTCGATTATTCACCGCCGCCTACCCGGCCGTACTCTGGCCGCACCCGCGCTGAAGCCCCGCCCTCACAAGGAGGAACGGGGCTTCTGGCCAGCTAGAACACGCTGGTGGGCGATACAGGGATTGAACCTGTGACCTCTACCGTGTCAAGGTAGCGCTCTCCCACTGAGCTAATCGCCCGAGGCGGAGACGGGAATCGAACCCGTGTACAGGGCTTTGCAGGCCCTTGCCTAAGCCACTCGGCCACTCCGCCGTTGCTCGTCGGTCAGTCGGACCTCCGAGAATACGACCCGGACCAGGAGGGGCCGTTGCCGAGCGGACGACGGGATTCGAACCCGCGACCCTCACCTTGGCAAGGTGATGCGCTACCAGCTGCGCTACGTCCGCATGCATTCACGTTCGGTGTTGGCCGGTCACCGTCCGTCCCGTGCGAGCGAAACTTTATCGGACGGCGGTCCTGTCAACCAAATCGGGGTGCCCCAACGGCACCCTACCCTTGTCGATCAGCCGAGATCGGTGGCAATCATCTGCGTCAGCGCCTCGTCCACGTCCACCCAGAGGTGCTCGTTGCCGGGCACGACGACGTCGTAGGTCCGGTCGAGGAAGTCCGCGAACTCCTGGGCCGACGCCTCGAACACAGCGTGTCCGGACGGCGAGCTGAGCTCGACGACAACCACCTCGGGGTCGTCCACCGACGGCCGGATCCGGACGTCACCCTCACCAGCGGCGGCGATCAGGCCGTCGGCGAGCAGATCGCGCGCGAACACCCACTCCACCCAGCCGGCCTTGCCGGTCCGGAAGGCGGCGACCACCGCGTACGGGTCCCTGGTGTCGTACCTCAACTCGACCCGCACGGGCACAGCCGGGCACCGGGGCGCCAGCAGGTCGAACACCGCGGTTGCGCGGAGCGTCACATGGTCGTTTCGCATCGTCGTTACCCTTCTGCTCCCTCCCGGTCAGGAAACGACCGAGCTACTCAGTTGTGACGTGCAAGTGAGCGCAATCCCTCTCACTCTGGCCGTAGTTCACTCTTCCGTGCCAGAACTACTTCGTAGCGCTACCTGTCAACTCCGCTCCGTCACCAAGATCGCTCCTGTCGCCGCACCAGTTCATCATGGCGGGTAGCGGCCGACCCCGGAACCGCATCAATGCGAATGTTGGCGGTGCGTGATCTCACGGATGGCACTCCCGTGAGTCAACGTGTATGCCTGCCCCGATTTTCACCTTCGCGTCGCGATCCTGTACTGTCTGCGACGTCACCGAGCGGTCGGGCCACCGGCCGGTTGTGGTTGACTCCAGTTGTCAATGGGCGATTAGCTCAGCGGGAGAGCGCTTCGTTCACACCGAAGAGGTCGCAGGTTCGATCCCTGCATCGCCCACAGTACATTCTCGCTGGTCAGATGGCCTGCCGATGATCACATCGGCAGGCCATCGGCGTGTCGTGGCGAGCAAATGGGGAGCACGGCTTCCTGACCACAACCCACGATCCGAAGAGGTCATGCCGCTTGTGGCTCCACAGCGGGGCTTTCGGTCCAGGTCCACCCGCCGTCCTGCTCCCACCGCCGCTGGAGGGCCTCAAGCGTGTCCTCGATCATCTGATCGGTGACGTGGGAGTAGATGTCGTCAACGTCTTTGCGCTTGTGACCGAGCCGCTCCAGCCGCATGATCCGGGGCACGTGATCCTCGATCAACCACGTCTCGTGCGTGTGTCGAAGGTCATGGAAGTGCATCTCCCCAGCGGGACGTGATTCTCGGCACGCACAGCCACCGCAGGACGGCGAGGTAGGCGAAGCGGACCAGCACGAGCCGTGATCACGCCCGACCGCGGTCGTTCACGACGTGACACCCGCGGACCTGCACGGATGATATTTCCCGGCACGGACAGATCTCCCGGGCCTTGACGGGCTCGGACCGCGCGACCGCGTTTCCTGCGCCGACGGGCGCAGGCTGAGCTCGCTCAGGTCGTGGCCACGACTCGGCGGCGGGTGCCGGGTGAGCCGAGGGCGGCGGCCAGTTGATCAGTATCATCGGCCAGCAGTTGCCCATTCTCCCAGACCAGAAGCAGCGCGCTGACAGTGTGTTCGACGGGGGAGTGCGCGAGGTCGTAGTGAGCGGCGGCCGGCACGGCGGCGTGCGCGGCCCACAGGTCGTAGCCGGTCATGAACAGGTCGAGGTCGAACTGCGCGGCCAGCCCCATCAGCTCCCCGCGACCGGTGTCGTCCACGCCCGCGAAGGCCTCGTCAAGCGCCAGCAGGCGCGGCGCATCCGGGCTCGCGGAGTTGAGCATGGCGTGCGCGGCGGCGAACAGCGGCAGGTGCAGCGACACGGACTGCTCGCCGCCCGACAGCCTGCTGTGCCGGGCCCGGGTCAGCGTCTCCTCAGCACCCTCCGGGCGGACCAGCAGGAAGCTGAACTGGCGCCAGCGCCGATAGTCCAGCACCTGAGCGAGCAACTCGCGGTAGGGCAGTTCCCGGTGGCGGGCGCGGGCGGTCTTGATCTGTGCGGCGAAGTGGCCACGCATCCGGGCCAGCACATCCGGGCCCAGCCGGGAGGAGTCCGCGTCCAGCAGCGCGCACACCGCGCGCTGCTCCTCATCCAGTTTGTCGGCGACCTGCCAGCGCACACCGACCGTGGTGCCCGACGACATCCGTCGCGAGCGCATCTCGGTGTTCATCCGGCGGATGAGATCCCGCGCATCCACCGTGCGGTCGTGGATCTGCTGGGCGAGGCGCGTGAGCAGGGCGTCTTCCAGGATCCGCTGCTCGGACTCGGACAGCAGCAACTGCTGGTCGCGGCGGGCGGCGGCGATGCGCTGCGCGAACGCGCCGACCGGCAGCGGCCCCTGCTCGTCGGCGATCCGCACCACGATCACCCCGTCGGAGCTGTCCCATTCGGGGTGATAGTCCTGGCCGGCGGCGCCGAGCTGGGTCTGCAACTCATCCAGTGCCCTGGTCAGGCGGGTGGCGGACTGCTTGAGTGAGGTCTCGGTGGGGGTGAGGTCGCGGGTCGTGGTGAGGATCGCCTCGTGCACGGCGGTGACGGCGGCCGGCAGCTCGGTGCCGGACCAGTCCGCCTGCTGGCCTGGCCAAGCCAGGCCGGGCGGGCACTTGAGCAGGTCGAGCAACTCGCGGGCGGCATAGGGGGCGAGGCCATGGGCGGTCTGGCGTTCTTCGGCGGCGGCCACCACCAGGGCCTGACGGCCGGCCGCCAGGCGCTCCCGGGCCGCTGCCTCGGCGATCAGGGCCTCGCGTTCGGCGGTCCGGGCGGCGGTCTCGGCCTGTTCGGCGTTGGTGGTGGCCGCCTCGGCGTCCTCGATCCGCACGATCACTTCGCGGGCCTCCGCGCCAGCCGCGTCGCGCAGCGCGTCCAGCTTGGCGGCTTCCTCCGTGTGGCGGCGGCGAGCCGCGCGTTCGACCTCGGTGGCGGCGCGCTCCTCCGCGGCGGCGTGGTCGCGCCGGGCGGTGGCTTCCGCGACGGACTCCCGCTGCCGGGCCTCCTCCCGCCGACGTCCGGTCAGCTGGCCCGCGGTGGCCTCGAACCGGCGAACAGCGTCGGCGACCTGCTCCGACCGCTCGGGGTCCAGTGCGTGCTCCGCGGCGGCGCGGCGTAGTGCCCGCTCGGTGACCGTGCTCGCGGCGACGGCCTGGTCGTAGGTTGCCTGGGCCTGGTCGGCCGCCTCTCGCGCGGCACGCAGCCGGCCAGCGGCCCGTGCCTGCTCGCGCAGCGCCGCCGCGACCGCCCCGGTGCGCGGCAGCGCCGCACGAGTCTCGGCGAAAGCGGTCAGACCGTCCTCCACGGCGGCGTCCCGCCGGTTCAACTCGGCGAGCCGGCTGTCGAGTTCGCCGATCTTGGCCTCGCAGGCGGCGATTCGGGCGGCGCGACGGCGGGCACGGGCCGTGGCGCCGATGTACTCGGCGTGCTCCTTGTGGTGCGCGCCCACCGTGACGCCATGTGCGTACCGGCCGTCGCCGGTCACGATGGCCGCGGCCCCGGACAGCTCGCCGGCCGTGGCGATGGAGCGCAGGACTGCCTTGACGTGCGCGGCGGGAACGGGTGCGCCCTTCTCGGGCAGCAGCAGGTCGGCCAGGCTCGCACCCGCGACCGGCGTGCCGGGGATCAGATAGCCGTCGCTGTCGCCGGCCGCCACGGCCTGGTCTTCCGCGCAGATCCAGGCGTCGAGCATGCCGGCGGCCTGCAACGCGGCCTCCAAGGCCGCGGCCCGTTCCTCGGTCACTTTGGCAGCGAACCGGACCAGTTGCCACAGTGGTGCTCCGGCCCGGCCCGTGCGGTCGGCGGTGCGTCCGGGATGCGGGGGTGGGGCGTCGTCACGCTCGGCCGCGATCCGGTCGCGTTCCTCGACGGCGAGCCCGCGTTCCCGCTCGGCCGACGTGCGGTCGGCACGTAGCCGGGCGCGCTGCTCGCGCAGGTCTTGCACGGCCTCGGCGGTCGCCTCACCGAAGACGGTTTCCAGGCCGGGCGCATCCGGTTCACCGACCTTCTCAAGGGCCGCACCGAGCGCCTCGGCCAGCGCGTCGGCCCGCGAATCGGAGTCGGTCAGTGGCCGACCGTGCCGCTCCCACCACTGCCGCAGCGCCTCGTGGGCCTGTTCCCGGGCCGCGGCCACGGTAGCCGCGGTCACCGTCTCCGCAGCCTCGGCCTCGGCGGCGGTCTCCCGCGCCCGGTCCAGGGCCAGCCGGGCCAGGTCGCGGGCCTGCACGGCGCTGTGGTGCGCGGCCTGTGCGGCGCGCACCGCGCGGACCGCCTCCTCGCGGGCGGCGGCTCGCGAGGCGACCCGGTCGGCCAGCCCCTCGGCCCGCGCGTCATCGGCCGGCCAGACGATGCTCGCGGCGGTGGCGTGGTCGGCGAGTTCGGCCGCAGCACGCGACACCGCCGCCTCCAACTCGGTGAGCGTGGCGCCCGCGCGTTCCAACTCGGCACGCGCCCGAACGGTCGCCGCGCCGCGCCGGGCCAGGTCCGCGGCGGCGTCCCCGGCGGCTTGGTCGCAGGTCCGTACCAGCCGTTCCAGGTCGGCGAGCTGCTGCACGGCCTGGTAGGCGGCGCTGGACCGCAACTGCTCCAGCCGGGCGCGCAGCCCCGCCAGGGCGTTCTCGGCCTCCTCCCGACCGGTCTCGGCCGCGGCCCGCTGCTGCTCGGCCAGCCCCAACTCCACCTCGGCGGCGGCAACCGTGTCGCGGCGGGCAGTGGTATCCGCACGGCGGCGGGTCAGCGCGTCAGCGGCCCACCGGGCATGGGTGCGCAGGTAGGTGGTGTAGCCAGCGAGAAACGCGCCGGTGGCCTCGTCCGCGGCGGCCAGCCCCTCGAGGGTGCGGGCCACCGACTCCATGTCGTCGAAGGAGCGGGCCGCCTCGGCGATCAGCTCGTCGTCCACCGGGCGCAGCCCGTCGGTGAGCGTGTCGGACAGCTTCACCGGGTCGAGATTCTTCGCCAGCTGCGGACGACGTAGCGTCAGGATAAGGGTGAGCAACTGCTCGTAGCGTTCCCGGCCCAGCCCGAACAGCCGCTGGTCGATCGCGGCCCGGTAGTCGGTCGGGGAGGAGTACACGGCGTCGTCGCCGATCTCGGCGGCGAGTTGCTTCTTGGTCATCGGCCGGTCGTCCTCCGTGAGCAGCGAGAAGTCCTCGCCCACCCGGCCGTCGGAGACGAAGTGCCAGCGCACTGGCGTGTCCCGGTGTCGCTGCGCGTGCATGCCGACGCCGACGGTCACCGACTCACCGGTGTCGCGGTGGCGTAGTTCGAGCCAGACATAGCCGACGGCGTTGTCCTGCCCCCGGAACAGCAGGTTGGACTTCATGGTGCGGTCCTCGGCGGCGAAGGGGTTGAGCCGCTTCGGGTCGATCCGGCCGTCCAGCACGAACGGGAATAGCACCTCCAGTGCCTTGGTCTTGCCCGAGCCGTTGGGGCCGCGCAGCACCAGCCAGCCGCCGGCGAAACAGAACTCCTCGTCCCGGTAGTCCCACAGGTTGACGATCCCGGCCCGTGTGGGCTCGAAGCGGGTCACGCGCGTCGTTGTCCTTCATGTCGGTGGTGTGCGAGGGGTCGAACTCGGCGACCGGCGCCAGGCCGCCGCTTGCCGCTAAGCCGGCGCCGGTCGTGCCTTGACGTGCGCGGTCACCGAGCGGTAGCGGGCCACGAGCGGCAGGACCAACACCCCGCCGTCCACCCGTGCCAGCAGGCCCATCGCGGCCAGCAGGGCCAGCGCGTCGGCGAGTAGCCGGTCCGGGTCGCCGGCTTGCTTCTCGGCCATGCCCGCGCCGAAGTCGGCGACGAGTTTGTGCAGCGCGGTGCGCAGCCAGGAGTCGGACAAGAAGGGGTAGGCGGTCTCCGGCGGGTCCTCGGTCTCGCCGTCCCGCTCGTCCGCCCGCTCCGGCGGCGGCTCCACATCCAGTAGCTCCGCGACGCGCGGCCGCTCCGGCAGCGCCGCGTCTAGCCTGCGTGCCGCCGCGTCGAGCCGCTCGGCCGCCGTCGCCGAGGGCAGCCGTTCGAACCGTCCGCGTCCGGTGCCCAGGTATCCGGCGATCCGCGCGCACAACAGCAGCGCCGCCTGCGCCACCGTGCCACCCGAGGGGAACACCGTGTCCGACAGCCGCCGGCCGATATCGACCAGCGCCACGCCCTCGGCGCGCCGCTCCAACCCGAGCCCGGTCAGCCGCTCCAGGTCCTCCGCCAGCGCCGGTGACCGCAACTGCCCGCGCAGCGACTCCTCGACGTCGGCGTAGTACACCGCCGGCTGCTCCACCACAAGCCGGCGTGCCCGCTGCGCCGCCGTCCTCCGCTGCGCCTCCCGGCCCTGGGCCAGACCACGCGCCGATCCCTGGTCCAGCAGCTCGGTCACCGAACGCAGGTGCTGCAGCACCCGGCTGGGCTGCCAGATCGCCGCGACCACCTCCCGGTCGATGTCGTACAGCGCCTCGGCGTGTTCGGGGTCATTGGCCCACTCCAGCGCCGAGCCGTCCGCCATCCGCAACCCGCCGCGCTCTTCCAGCCAGGAGACCGCGTCCACGAACGCATCCCGGTCCGGCTTGCGCGTGGTGTCCATGCCCAGACCGTCGATCCGCCCAGCGTCCGCCGCGACCGCGTCCGCCAACTCGCTCAGCGCGATCTGGGCGCCGGACCGGCCCAGTGCGGCCAGCGTCAGCGTCAGGTATGCGTAGCGCCGGCGGTCGAATGGACGCTTGGCCCGCGACAGCGCCGGCCGGGAGCCGTCCAGCGTGTCCTGGGTGCGGCGCAACCGGGCGGTGTCCCCGGCGAGCACCAGCGTGTAGCCGAGCACCTCGGAGAAGTCCTGGCGCAGTTGCGTCGCCCATCGGCGGATCGTCGCCAGCGCCGCCTGGTCCGGGTAGGACGCGGTGACCAGCGGGTGACGCAGCACCAGCCGTACCGTCTTCTGATATTCGGCCAGCTCCAGCGAGCCGACCTCGGCGGCCGCCCTCACGCCGTCATCTCCAACGCGACGCCGTCCAGGTGCAGCCGCCCGCGCACCGTGCGCACCGTGGTCGAGCCCGGCGCCGGACGCAGGGTCAGCCGCACCCCGTGCGCCGAGCCGCTGGCCGCCCCTGCCGCGTCGGCGACCGCACGGCTCACCGGTGCCCGCGCCGACAGCGCGAGATCCAACAGGCCCAGCAACGCCTGGGTCTCCGGCTCGTCCAGCACTCGCCCGTACACCCCGTCCGAGGCCAGTTGCGCAGCCGCGGTGCGGCGCTGTGCGGTTGCCTTGAGCTGTTCGGCACGCAGCAACAGCCGCTGCCGCTCGTTGCGTTCGATCCGGCCCGGACCCTGCAGCGCCTGCACCCGGCCGGAGCGCACCAGGGTGCGGGACAGCTCCACCGGCTCCGCGTCCCACCACGACAGCCGAGACGGGATCAGCTCCGGGTCCTCGTGCGGCACCGAGACGTGCCGGGGGCCACCGAGGGCGAAAACCACCTGGAACAGGGCGTGCGCGTCGCCGTCGGTGGGGCAGGTGGCGAACCACCGGGCCAGGTGCCGCAACTGGCTCTCCCGGCTGACCCCGCCCCGGCGGGACTCGGTGACCCGGCGCAGCAGCGCGGTCACGTTGGCGATGGCGGTGACGGTCGCGTCCTGAAGCCGTTCGGTCTCGCTCGCACGGCCGTCGCCGAACCAGTGCACCAGGCCGCCCCAGCGCTGCCGCCAGTCCGCGACGCGGTCGGCTTGGTCGCGGAACAGCCGTTCGTCCGCCTCGGCGGCGAGTTCGGCCAGTCGCCGCGCGTCCGGGCCGGAGACGGCGGCCACCCCGGCGACCGCCTGCGCCAGCAGGGGCGCGAAGCGGGCCAACTCCGAGTGGAACTCCCGCATGTGCGTGAGCAGCGCGTCCTTGTGGGACAGGAACACCTCGGGCCGGGTGTCGTTGGTGCGAGCCAGGTCGCCCAGCATCAGGTAGAAGCGGGCGGCGCGCTGCGCCATGTCGGCGAGGACCGCGTCCAGCCGGGACAGCTTGCGATACGCCTCGGCGGAATCCGCCGCCCGCACCGCCTCGGCCAGCGTGCGCAGGTCGGCCAGGATGTCGGGAAAAACGAGCCGGGACAGCTGGGCGTCCTCCAGGCTGGCGCCCAACACCTCCTCGACCGCCCGGTAGGCACGGTAGCCGGCCTGAGTGAACTGGTAGACGTAGTGGCGGTTGCGGTACTCGGCCAGGTTCGCCGCGCGGGTCCCGTCGTAGGAGCGGTCCAGCACCTGCCACTCGGTGAGCGCGTCGAGCATCGGCTGCACCTCGCCGACCCCGGCGGCCTCCGGCAGTTCGGCGGCCAGTCGGCCGAGCGCCTCCCGGGCGTCGGAGGCGTGCAGCAGCACCTGGTATTCGGCGCGGGCACGGTCGAAGGCGCGCAGCAACCACAGATACTCGTGACGCTTCTCGGCCGCGGCGAAGTGGAACAGCCGCAACCGGTCGTCGAGGGTGAAGGCGTCGATGCCGAAGGTCGGATCCGCCGCGGCCGCGGGGTCGGACGGTGTCGTGGAGCTGTCGGTCACGGTCCCATCTCGCTGTGCTCGGTGTGCCCGCGGGCGGGCACGGCTGAGTCCATTGGTTCGCTCGCAGGCTCGCTTACGTGCCTGGTTTCGTCTCGGTCGTTGTGGTCGTCGGGTGTGGTCGTCAACGCGTGCGGGTGCGGTCGCCACGCGTCACGACATGATGCTCCATCGGTACGACAGCCCTGCGGAGCACTCGCCCGCGCGGCGCGCGGCGGTGGGCCAGGCCGCGAGATCGGCAGCAGCACATCATCGCGCCGGGTGGCGACCAACTGCGCATCGGGGTGGACGCCGCGCAGGGAGTACCGGGCCTGGGATGCTGCCGCATCTGTCAAGGATCATCATTCGCGTGTCCGACGGTGTGGCTCAACTCGGGTCTGGCTCGCTCCGTGCGCCGCGCGCAGCGCGCTGAGAGAGCGCAACACGTGCAGGGCCGCACCTCGGCTGAGGTCTTCGTGGTGTCGCTCGTTGCGCTGGGTGCGCAGGCAGCCATAGCACGAGGTCTCCGGGCCGCAGTCGCAGGATGCCACCCGGGCAAGTGCGGCTGTCACGACCTCGTCCAGTGCGCTGGCGACGCGCAGCGCCGCGCCCGCACCACCCGGCACGGTGTCGTACAACACCAGCCCGCTGTGCCCGTCCGCCCCGGCGTGCACCACCCCGTCGATGTCGTTGCGACTGATCTCCAAGCCCTCCGCGGCGCCCTCCAGCAGCGCGTACAGCAGCGAGTGCCACTGCGCGCGGCTGTTCAGCCCTGGGGCGTACAGGCGCAGCCGCAGGATGTCCGTCTCGTAGCCGTGGGCGAGCGAGCGCCAGCGCAGCGGTCCGGTGCACGGGCGGGAGCGCAGCGGATCAGTGTGTTTGGCTGGGGCGCGGCCGCGGTTCGCCGCGCCCCAGCCGCACCAGTCGCAGATCAGGAAACCGCTGCCGCCCGGCCCCTCGGCCAGGGCGACCAGCCTCCCGCGCGCACCCGGGCGGCACCATGCGACCGCCCCGGACCCGGCCTGCCACTGGGTCTCGCCCAGCTCCTCGCCGAGCGAGACCACATGCACCGCTCCGCCCCAGGACCGCTGCGGCGGGGCCGCGGCCGGCTTGCCGGTGCGCGCCTCGGCGACGAAGCCGAACTCCGGCACGCAGTACTCGCGCACCGGGCCGTCACCCGGACGCCCGCAGGCGGGACAGACCGGTTCCAGCTCGCGTCCACCCTCCCGGTAGTGCTGGCACCCCCGGCACACGGTGTAACTGCGGGTGATCAGCTCTCGACCGGGCAGCCGGTAGACCCCGCCCGAGCGCCACAGCACACCGCCCGCGACCACTTCCGCGCCGGGCGCGTACTCGTGGATGGCCACCGACAGGTCACGGGTCAGCTCCAGGCGCGCGCCGACCTGGCTGTCGCAGTGCGCAGTGCGCAGCTCGACAGTGTCCACCGGGAAGCCGTACTTGGGCAGCACGTTGCGGTTGGCGAGGAACCCGATCAGGGGCCGGCGGACGAGCGTGTTGACGCTGCGCTCGAAGCGCGCCGCCAGGTCGCTGCGCCTGGACTCGAAGGCCTCCCGGCGCCGCTCCTCGAACAGGGCGACGTCCTGGGCGAGTTCCAGCCGGACCTGCTCCAGGTGGCCGACCAGTTCAGCCACCCAACTGCCATCCTCGACGCCCAGCGCCCGGTACGCCTCGGCGGGCAGGACGGCACGCAATGCCCGTCCCACCTCGGGCGGCACCGGCGCGAGGAAGGCCTCTACCCGCGCGCACGGCGCCTCGCGCCCGCCAGCAGGCGGCAGGAAGAAGTCCCCGGCGGTCCGCCACTCCTCTCCGCCGGCCTCCTTGGCGTCGCGGAAGAACGTCGCCAGCGCCACCGAGTGCGCGTGCCGGCGGTCGATGCGCACGTTCCCCAGCGGCACGTACGGCGCGCGGACCTGGCCCGCGAGCATGCTCTCCGGCGCCTGGTACCGGGACAGGTCGTGCGAGCGGCGCTGGGCGTAGGTGACGACCAGCGCGGCGGTGTCGCTGCGCCGGCCGGCCCGCCCGGCGCGCTGGATGTAGTTGGCGGTGCTGGGTGGCATGTTGCGCAGCAGCACGGCGCTCAGCGCGCCCACATCCACACCCAGTTCGAAGGTGGTGGAGCAGGACAGCACATTGACCTCGCCGGCCAGGAACCGCTGCTGGATGTCGGCGGCCTCCACACCGGTCCACTGGGCGGTGTGCTCACGGGCGGTCAGCGGCACCGGGGCAGCGTCCCGATACAGCGCCCGATAGTGATCCTGCTCGTCGGGGCGGGCGGCCAACAGCGTGCCCGTGCAGCGCAGGGTGGGACACACTCCGCGCAGTGAGACGGCGGCCAGCCGGCGGCACACGGTGCACTGCCACACGTCCGGCCCCCCTGGCGCCAGGGCCAGCCAGGTGTGGTCGACCTGGTGGAGCCGACCGAGCCGGGGCATCGCCACCGAACGCAGCCAACCGTCCCCGCCGAGATCCGACCTCGGCCCGGTCAGCGCGCGCCAGCAGCCGGCCAGCACCTCACGTGCGTCGGCCCCGTCGGCCCCGAGCACGGTCAGCAGCCTACGCAGGTAGTCCAAGCGCTTGTTGGTGCCCCGGGTAGGCAGCCAGCTGAGCACCTTCTGCCGCGCCTCCGCCCCATCCTGCCGGACATGGATGGGCCCGCGCCGCGGGTCGAAGATCTCGTCGGCCGGGTCCACCTCCTCGGGCATGGTCAGCGCGCCCTGTAGCCGCAGCGAGCGCAGCAGCTCCGCCAACAGGGTCCAGCACTCCTCGGCGTCCAGACCGAGTCGCAGCAGCGGCGCCGGAGGAGCCCAGGTCGGCTCCCGGCCAAGGTCCACGCGGAGCAGCCCGAGGCCCTCCAGGGACTGCCGCTCGTCCAGGGCGACCAGCTCGCGCAGGACCCAGCGGGCCGCCTCGCGCCGGCGTCCCTGGCGGGAATCGCGGCGGGTGAACATCCCGGCCGTGCCCGCCGCCCGAGCCGTCTCCTCGATCAGGTCGTCCACCGTGCAGCGCGTGTCGTGCGCGCTCGCGCGGGCCAAAC
>DASUJK010000270.1:0-36525 GCA_036279295.1 Pseudonocardiaceae bacterium
AACTGGAGTCCGTGCTGCGGATCGAGTTCCCCGCCGAGGTCATCGACAACTGGCTGCGTGACCACCCCGGCCGCGCCGAACTCAGCTACGGCTACGTCCTCTTCACCACGACCGGCTAGGCCGCCCGCCACCGGCCGGCCACGGTGGCCACCTGCGACGGCAGCGGGATCTCCGGTGACATGGGATAGCCGATCGTCCGCTTCGCGTGCCAGTGCTGCTGACAGACGTCGGAGCAGAAGTAGTCCGAGGGTGATTTCGCGTTGATCCGACCGCACTCACCGCATGGCATGCTCATCGGTGTCCTCCTGCCGCTCGGGGCCGTGCCCATCCTGCGCTCACCGAACGGTAGGAACCGGCTGCGACATGCGTGTTTCGATCCTGTGTCCACCCGGTGTCCGCACCCGGTGGACGCAGCCCGCTACACTGTGCGTGGACCTCGTGCGGCGTTCATCCTGTGAACCTCCCCAGGGCCGGAAGGCAGCAAGGATAAGCGGGCTCTGGCGGGTGCGCGGGGTCCCCCAACGTACGGGCAGACCCCGGTTCGACCACTGGTCGAACCGGGGTCTTCTGCTTTTTCGCGGGTACCCTGTGGATCATGGGGGAAGCTGTGGTGACCGGGCAGCTCGGTGTCGCAGCGGGCGATGACTGGCTGTTCCGCGAACTCGAACTGACCCTCGAACCTGGCCAGTGTCTGGCCCTGACCGGCCCGAACGGCACCGGCAAGTCGACACTCCTGCACTGCCTCTACGGGCTGCGCCCGCCGACCGAGGGCCACGTGACGGTCTGCGGCAACAGCCCGGACGAGCGCGCCGCACCCTTCCGCCGGGCCGTGTCCGTCCTCCTGGACGACTCGGCGCTGTTCGACGAGTTCAGCCCACGCCAGCACCTCGACCTGCTGTTCCGCTCGTTCCCCGGCGCTCTGCCGCCTGATGACCTGGTGGCCGGCTGGCTCGAACCGGCCGGGCTCGGTCACCGGGTCGACGTGCCGGCCGGGCAGCTGTCCGCCGGTCAGCGCCGCCGCCTGCTGCTGCTCGGCGCGCTGGCCCGGCCACATGACCTGGTGCTGCTGGACGAGCCGGAACGGGCCCTGGACACGGCCGGTCTGGAGTGGCTGGCCGGCCTGGTCAACGCGGACACCGAGCAGGGCGCGGCCGCCGTGCTGGCGACTCACTCGACCGTGCTGGTGGACGCCTGCGCCGACCTGATCCTGGATCTGGCGTGAAATCGGCCGCGATCTGGCTCTACCAGATCAGCGACCGCCTGCTCATCGGCCTGTTCGCCATCGCACTGCTGACCTCGCCGTTCTACCAGGTGGCCTACCTGCGGACGCACCTGCTCGGCACCGCCACCCCACCGGCGGCGGCCGGTCTTGCCGTACTCGCGCTCGGCGTCGCCATCGTGTGGCGGTCGGTGTTGCACCGCGACTTCACCTGGGCCGATCCGGCCCGCCTGACGTGGGCCGATCTGACCGACACCCGGGTCGGCTCGATCGGCAGGCGGTTGTGGGCCAGTTGGGCCACCCGGTTCCTGGCTGCCGCCTACCTGACCGTGTTCGGTGTCCTGCTGCTCGGCACGTCGGCGTGGCTGCCGGCCGGTGCCGCGCTGTTCGCAGGCGTCGCCGTACTGGCCGTGGTGCTGGCCCGCCGGAAACCGGGCCGCACGGAAACCGCGCTGGAGTACGTCGTCCTGTGCGGGCTCGCCGCCCTGGCCGTCTCGGCCACCGTGACCACGGTCGCGCCCACCGTGCTGTGGGCGGCGGCAGCCGGCGCCGTGCTGGCGGCCATCGCGAGCGCACGGAACTCCGGACCCGTCCGGCACCCCACGGTGGCCACCTCGGCAGGCCGGCGCGACCTGGTGGCCGGCTACATGCTTCGGGTCGTCCGCCAGGTCTCGGTGAGCTTCGGCGACGCGCTCGCGCTGCTGCCGCCTGCCGGGCCGCTGCCGTGGCCCCGGCTGCTCGCCGGCAAGTACGTGGTCGTCAGATTTGTGCTGGTCGGGGTGCTGTCCCGGGCGCGCGCACTGCTGCCCGCCGTGCTGGCCGCGATCGCCGTCGGTGTGCTGCACCAGGTGTTGCCGCTGGTCGACCCGGTCTGGCTGATCGGCATCGGGGTCTACTTCGCAGGCGTGCCGTTCGCCGCCGCGCTGGCTTCGCTGTGCGCCGTGCCCGGACTGCGGCGCTGGCTGGGCTGTACGGACCTCACCCTGCGGCTGGCCACGGCCGGTCTGGTGGTCGTGGTCGCACTTGTCTGGGTCGGCCTGGTCGCGGTGTTCGCCGTGCCGCTGGCGCTGGCCGCCTGGCTGGCCGTGCCACTGGCCGTCGGGGCCGTCGTGCGCACGGTGACCCGCCCGCCGCTGGACTACGGCAACGTCGGCGTCGCCGTCACACCGGATGGCAACATGGTCCCGGTCGGCCTGCTGCTGCAACTCGCGCACGGTCCTGAGGTGCTGGTCATCGGCCTGCTGGTGATCGGTTTCGGCCTCGCGCTGACGGCCGCGGCGCCGGTCGCGCTGGCGCTGGCGGCCTTCGGCGTCGCGCGGTGACGGCCCGTCGGTGCTGACCGGTAGTCTCGCGGCGTGGCGCTCGCCCTCTATCGCAAGTATCGTCCGGCGACCTTTGCCGAGGTGGTCGGTCAGGAGCACGTCACCGAACCGCTGTGCACGGCCCTGGCCGCCAAGCGGGTCAATCACGCGTACCTGTTCTCGGGTCCACGCGGATGTGGCAAGACCTCCAGTGCACGCATCCTGGCCAGGTCGCTGAACTGCGTCGAAGGGCCGACACCGACCCCGTGCGGCGTGTGCAACTCGTGCATCGGGCTGGCACCGGAAGGCCCAGGCACGGTGGACGTCGTCGAGTTGGACGCGGCCAGCCACGGTGGTGTGGACGACGCCCGCGAACTGCGGGACAAGGCGTTCTACGCACCTGCCGAGTCGCGCTATCGCGTGTTCATCATCGACGAGGCGCACATGGTCACCACGCAGGGCTTCAACGCCCTGCTGAAGATCGTCGAGGAACCGCCGGACCACCTGGTGTTCGTGTTCGCCACCACCGAACCGGACAAGGTGCTGGCCACCATCCGCTCGCGAACCCACCACTACCCGTTCCGGCTGATCCCGCCCGGCGCGATGCGTGCCCTGTTGGAGCGCAACTGCGCCGATGAGGGTGTCAGCGTCGAGCCCGCCGTGTTGCCGCTGGTGATCCGGGCGGGTGGCGGCTCGGCCCGCGACACCCAGTCCGTGTTGGACCAGCTGCTGGCCGGCGCCGGGCCGGGCGGTGTCACCTACGAACGGGCGGTGTCGCTGCTCGGCGTGACCGATGTCGGCCTGATCGACGACATCGTGGACGGGTTGGCGGCCGGCGACGGACCTGCCGTGTTCGGCACGGTCGACCGGCTCGTCGAGGCAGGTCACGATCCCCGGCGGTTCACCACGGACCTGTTGGAACGCCTGCGGGACCTGGTGATGCTCAAGGCGGTGCCGGACGCGGCCGACAAGGGCCTGGTCGCGATGCCGGAAGACGAGCTGGAGCGGATGCGCACGCAGGCCGACCAGCTCGGCCCCGCCACGCTGACCCGCTACGCCGAGATCCTGCACGCGGGCCTGGTCGAGATGCGTGGTGCGACCGCGCCCCGACTGCTGGTGGAACTGTTGTGCGCCAGGATGTTGCTGCCCGGTGCGTCGGCAACCGACGCCGCTGTGCTGCAACGGCTGGAAGGCCTGGAACGCCGGATGACACTGGCTCCGGTCGAAGCCGCGCCGGCAGCACCGACGACGCCGGCTGCCCCGGTTGTCGAGGCCGAGCCCGCTCGGCCGACGTATCAACGACCGGCCAAGCAGGCCGAGGCGCCCAAGCCGGCCCCGGCACCCGAACCGACGCCGGAACCCAAGCCGGCAGCGGCATCCGCGCCGTCCACTATGGACAGTACGGCGGTCCGGCAGATCTGGCCGGATCTGCTGCGCAGGGTGGGGGAGCGCAGCAAGCCGACCCTGGTGCTCCTGCAGAACGCAACCGTGAAGACGGTCGATGGCAACACGCTCGTCCTCGCCATGCCGACCGCGGGCCTGGCCCGCCAGCTCGCCCAGGAGTCCAGGGCCGAGGTGATCAAGGCGACCCTGCGCGAGATCGTGGCCGGGGACTGGCAGATCCAGTGCGTGCACGGCGATGGCGCAGCATCCGACGGCCCGGGTGCCGCCCGCCGCCCGGCCACCGCGACCCGGACGCGCCCGGTCGCCGAAGCCAGGATCGCCGAGCCGGCCCCGGCCCCGGCACCGCGGCCGCCCGTACCGCAGCCGGCCGCCGCGCCGCCGGTCGAACGCAAGGTCCCGACCCGACCGACGCCACGAGCCGAGCCCGACCTGCCACCGCCGCCGGAGCCACCGGACGACGAGGACATGCCGCCGGACCCTCGGGACGAGGATGCGGATGTCGCCCGGGCAGCGGTCCCAATCCACCGGGATGCCGACGTGGTGGCCGTCGACCTGCTGACCGAGCACCTGCGGGCGCGCCGGATGACCTGAGTTGTCCACAGTTCAGCCAGTTGTCCACAGTCCTGTGGACTACTTGCCGACGTAGTCCTCGATGCCGGTCGCGATCGCGTTGGCCAGCTTCTGCCGGCCAGCCGAGCTGGTCATCATGGCGGCATCGCTCGCGTCGCGCATGTTCCCGCACTCGATCAGCACGGTCGGCCGGTCGGACAGGTTCAGTCCACCGAGGTCCGCACGACCGAACAAGCCGTTGCTGCCCAGGTAGTTCGAGGTGGTGAACCCGGCCGCCCGCACGGCATTGCGCAGCGTGCTGGCCAACGTGGTGGACGGTGCGCCCTGCTCGGCGTTCAGCGGCGGGTTGGAGTACTCGACGTGGAAGCCGTGCGCGCCCGCGGCCGTGTTGCCGTCGCCGTGGATGGACACGACTGCCGCGGCGTCCGCGTTGTTGCCGATCTCGGCCCGGACGTTGACGCACGGCCCGACACCGGTGTCATTCGGCCGGGTGAGGATCACCTTGTAGCCCTTGGCCACCAGGTCGGCCCGCACCCGGCCCGCGATGTCCCAGTTGAACGCGTGCTCGCTGTAGCCGGCGTTGGTCGCGGTACCGGTGGTGTTGCAGGCCTTTTCCTGCCCCCGCCCGGCCGGCACCTGCGCGTTGATCTCACGGGGGTGGCTGGCGTTGCCGCCGTTGTGCCCGGGGTCCAGCACGATGACCTGGCCGTGCCCGGCCGGTCCGGCCGCCGCGGTCGCCGTGGTGGGTTTCGGCTTCGTGGTGGTCGGCTTCGGTGTGGTCGTGGTCGGCCGGGTCGTGGTCGGCGCCACGGAGGTGGTCGTGGTCACCGATGGGGTGGTTGTGACGAGTTCAGTGACCGGTGCCGGGGCGCCCGAGGTGCTGGTTTCACAGCCTGCCAGCGCGAATGCGGCGACGGCCAGCGTGAACACTGCGAATTCTCGACTGCGGCGCGCGAACACGGGACGCACGCTAGCAGCGTGGGCGAGGCTAGGCTGACAGCAACGCGAGTGACCGACGCGAGTGACCGCGTTACCGACGAGAGGAGCTGCGGTGCAGCCCGGTGGTGGCATGCCTGACATGCAGGCGATCCTGCAGCAGGCACAGCAGATGCAGCAGCAGCTCATGTCCGCGCAGCAGGAACTGGCCGAGGCGGAGGTGACCGGCACGGCAGGCGGTGGCGTGGTGTCCGCTGTGGTCTCCGGTGCCGGTGAGCTGAAGAGTCTGGACATCGACCCGAAGGTCGTCGACCCGGATGACACGGAGACGCTGGCCGACCTGATCGTGGCGGCCGTGCGCGACGCGAACAACAAGGCCCAGGGCCTGGCCGCCAGCAAGATGGGGCCGTTGGCCGGTGGCCTCGGTGGTGGCGACCTCGGTGGCCTCGGCAATCTCGGTCTGCCGGGCTTCTAGGCAGCCACACCGTGTACGAGGGACCGGTCCAGGACCTGATCGACGAGCTCGGCAGGCTGCCCGGCGTCGGGCCGAAGAGTGCCCAGCGCATCGCGTTTCACCTGCTCGCGGCCGATCCGGCGGACATCACCCGGATGCAGGACGCCCTGCAGCGGGTGAAGGAGGGCGTTGTCTTCTGCGAGGTCTGCGGCAACGTGTCCGCGGCCAACATCTGCCGGATCTGCGCTGATCCACGGCGTGATCTGACGATGGTGTGTGTCGTCGAGGAGCCCAAGGACGTGCTTGCCGTGGAGCGCACCGGCGAGTTCAAGGGGCGCTACCACGTGCTCGGCGGCGCGCTCGATCCGTTGTCCGGCATCGGTCCGGACCAGTTGCGAATCCGCGAGCTGCTTGCCCGGATGGGGTCGAACGACAACGGTGTCCCGATCTCCGAGCTGATCATCGCGACCGACCCGAACACCGAGGGCGAGGCGACCGCGACCTACCTGGTCCGGATGCTGCGTGACTTCCCCGGCCTGACCGTGACCCGGCTGGCGTCCGGGCTGCCGATGGGCGGCGACCTGGAGTTCGCCGACGAGTTGACGCTGGGCAGGGCGTTGTCCGGCCGGCGCGCGCTCTGAACCCGCTGGCCGGCCCGCCACGGTTGGGTCGGGTCCGGATGGTGGCCATCGACGGGCCGTCCGGCGCCGGCAAGTCGACCGCGGCCGCACACCTGGTCGCACAGTTGCGCGCGCAAGGACTGACCGTCGCCGAGGTGCCGACCGACCACTTCGCCACCTGGGCCGATCCGGTGTCGTGGTGGCCGAGGCTGGTGGCCGGAGTGCTCACACCGCTGCGCGATGGCCGGCCGGGCGCCTACCGGCGAATGGACTGGGCCACCGGTAGCCCACGGCTGGGTGAATGGGTCGACGTGCCGGTACCGGACGTGCTGGTGGTGGAGGGAATGTCCGCCGGCCGCCGTTCGGTCCGTGAGTTTCTGACGTTGCTCGCCTGGGTGGACCTGCCGGATGCGCAACATCGGCTGGCCCGGGCCGTGGCCAGGGATGGGGAGTGCCATCGGGCGGAGTTGGCGGCGTGGCAGCGGTTCGAGCGCGGCTGGTTCGCGGTGGACGGCACCCGGGACGCGGCCGATCTTCGAGTCCCCGGCGGCAGCTCGGACGGCCGATTGGTCCGGTTCTCCCCATGAAGTTGCGTCGTTTGCCGAAGGCAAGCGTCACTCGAATGGGGGATGATCGTTCGTATGGTCGACGGCCGTGACTTGAGTACCTGCCGGCTGTTCACCGGGTACCTGCCCGGTTATCGCACCTGCACGACGCAGGTGGAGCTCGACGCGCCGCACCAACGGCTGTGGGTGCATCTCGCGTCGGTGTCCAGGTTCTCGGTGGCGCTGGCCGCCAGTGGCGTGGACATGCTCGCGTCGACGCTGGAGCGCAACGGTGTGTGCGCCGTGCCGTGTGAGCACGAGCTGGGTGGGCGAGTCCTGCTCGGCGCGCACCCGTACAGCGAATCGGGTGTCGTGCCCTATGCCGAACGCGGCTTCGACGGCCAGCGGGACGGCGGCCCGACCCGGCTCTACCTCTACCTCGACGACACCGACGCGAACCGCATCGAGATCACCTTCACCAGGACCGTGACCTCGGCTCTTGTCGATCACCTGCGCACCTGTCGCGCCGACATGCTGGAGTAATCGGTCAGGCGACTTATCAACACGATCACCCGTTCGTGTGACGCATGGCAACGATCGTTCTCTTGCCACCCCGTAGGGACTACTGTCCTCACAGCTTGCATGGGGGCGTGCACCTAGGGTGGTCTTGTTCGTGCTGATTGAGCTTGGTTGTACCGAATTGGGTGTCGCCTGGCAGGCTGTCGACCTGGGGGCGCTGCCGTCGTTGTTCACCGTGCGTGGTCAGCGTGGCCAGGGTGGGCGGCTGACCGGGAAACTGGCTCGGGATCGCCTGGTCACCCTGGGATTCATCGATCCACGTGGGATCGTCAGAGGCGATCTGCACCAGGCGATGGCCGTGTTCGCATCGGCACCCGTCGAGGTGGATCTGCGGTTCGCCGCCGGCCGCGGAGTGGGCGGCCGGGGCCGCAGCCGGGCCGCCGTCGCCTTCGCCGATGACGTCGCGTTCCTCGCCGTCGTCACGAACGGCCACGTCCGGTTCAGCAGGGTGCCCGCCGACGCCGGACTGGCCGCCCTGGTCAACGTGCTCCCGCAGGCGAAACCGGCCAGGGGCACGCTGATCAGCCTGCCGATCGCCGAGGTGGACGCCGCCATGACCCGGTCGATGGAATACGTCCTGGCGGGCCGCGCCGACATACCCGACCAGGACGAGATCCTGGTCAACAGCCTCACCGGCCGAGGCGTCGCCGACCAGGACGCGAGGCTGTTCGCATCGCTGGTTGGTGGCAAACGCTTGCGGTTCACCGAATTCGGCATCACGTCCCGCGATCGGCACGGTGTCCGCCGCCGCTGCGCGCACACCGTGCAGGTGGTCGACATGCGCGTCGGGCGTGCCGTGCTGCACACGACAGGCGACTACTTCGTCGCGGCACCGGCCGACGGGGCCACCGTCGTCGCGGCGCTCACCGAGTTACGCGACACCGAGTTGGGCAGGCTCGGCGGTAACCGGTTGGGCTGACCGACGTTCGGCGCTCCCGCACATCGGGCACACTGGACCCCGACAGGTAGGTCGACGGGAGGGTGACGCCGTGCACGTCAACCAGTGGCTGGAGGCGATCCCGCCGCTCCTCGTCTACCTGCTCGTCGCCGGAGCGGTCGGCATCGAGAGCCTCGGTATCCCGATTCCCGGCGAGATCGTGCTCATCTCGGCCGCCCTGCTCGCCGCGGAGCACACCATCCCGGTGTCCCCGGTGTGGATCGCGGTGTCGGCCAGTGCCGCCGCCATCATCGGCGACTCGATCGGCTTCGTGATCGGCCGCAAGTGGGGCGAGCCGCTGTTCGAGTGGCTGGGTCGCAAGTTCCCCAGTCACTTCGGGCCGGCGCACGTGGCCTACGCGGAGAAGATCTTCAGCAGGTGGGGCGTGCTCGCGGTGTTCTTCGGCCGCTTCATCGCTCTGCTGCGGATCTTCGCCGGTCCGCTGTCCGGTGCGCTGGGCATGCCGTATCCGAGGTTCCTGGCCGCCAACGCGGCCGGTGGCATCTGCTGGGCCACCGGCCTGACGGTCGCCATCTACTACCTCGGTGAGGTCGCCGACAAATGGTTCAGCCGGTTCTCCTGGATCGCACTGGTCGTCGCCGTGGTGTTCGGGCTCGGTGTCGGGCTGGTCATCCGCAGGCGCACCAACAAGGCGGCCCAGGCACACCACGCCGGGACGACCGAAGCGTCCCGGCGCTGACCCGACTTACCTGCTGGCGCGGTTGACGGCTGACGCCAGCGCCCGCAGCGACGCCGTCACGATGGACGAGTCGATGCCGACGCCCCACAACACCTGTTCGCCGATCGTGCACTCCACGTAGGCAGCGGCGCGCGCGTCGTCGCCCGCGCTGAGCGCGTGTTCCGCGTAGTCCAGCACGCGGATGTCGTAGCCGACCGCGGCCAGCGCGTCGACGAACGCGGCGATCGGGCCGTTGCCCCGGCCGACGAGCTCCTGGTCGGAGTCCTCGACCCGGACCACGGCCGAGATCTCGTAGTCGTCGTCACCGTCCCGGGCGGCGAGCCTGCTGCGCACCACCCGCAGCGGGGACACCCGGTCCAGGTACTCGGCCGCGAACGTGTGCCACATCTCGGCGGGCGAGACCTCGCCGCCCTGACTGTCGGTGACCGCCTGGATGACCTTGGAGAACTCGATCTGCAACCGACGCGGCAGGTCCAGCTGGTGCTCGGACTTCATGATGTAGGCGACGCCGCCCTTGCCGGACTGCGAGTTGACCCGGATCACGGCCTCGTAGGTGCGACCCACGTCCTTCGGGTCGATCGGCAGGTACGGCACCTCCCACGGGTGGTCCTCGACCGCGTGACCCGCCTTGTCGGCCGCGTCCTTGAGCGCGTCCAGGCCCTTGTTGATGGCGTCCTGGTGGCTGCCGGAGAACGCGGTGAACACCAGGTCCCCGCCGTACGGGTGCCGCTCGGGTACCGGCAGCTGGTTGCAGTACTCGACGGTCCTGCGGACCTCGTCGATGTCGGCGAAGTCGATCTGCGGGTCGATGCCCTGGCTGAACATGTTCATCGCCAGCGTCACCAGGCAGACGTTGCCGGTGCGCTCGCCGTTGCCGAACAGGCAACCCTCGATTCGGTCGGCGCCTGCCTGGTAGCCCAGTTCGGCCGCTGCCACGCCGGTACCACGGTCGTTGTGCGGGTGCAGCGACAGGATCACCGAGTCGCGGTTGTCCAGGTTGCGGCTCATCCACTCGATGGAGTCCGCGTACACGTTGGGTGTCGCCATCTCCACGGTCGCCGGCAGGTTCATGATGACCGGCCGTTCCGGTGTCGGCTGCCAGATCTCGCTGACCGCGTTGCAGACCTCGGCCGCGTAGGACAGCTCGGTGCCGGTGTAGGACTCGGGGGAGTACTCGAAGCGGAAGTCGGTGTCCGACTGCTTCGCGGCGTACTCCGCCACCATGTCAGCCGCTGACGTGGCGATCTTCTTGATGCCTTCGCGTTCCTCGCGGAACACCACGCGCCGCTGCAGGATCGACGTGGAGTTGTAGATGTGCATGATCACCTTGGCCGCGCCGCGGACCGCATCGAACGTCCGCTCGATCAGCTCGGGGCGGCACTGGCTGAGCACCTGGATGTGCACGTCGTCCGGGATGGCGCCCTCGGTGATGATCTCGCGGACGAAGTCGAAGTCGGTCTGGCTGGCCGCCGGGAAACCGACCTCGATCTCCTTGTAGCCCATGCGCACCAGTAGGTCGAACATCCGCCGCTTGCGGGCCGGGGACATCGGGTCGATCAGGGCCTGGTTGCCGTCCCGCAGGTCCACCGCGCACCACAGCGGGGCCTTCGTGATCCGGCGTTCCGGCCAGGTGCGGTCGGACAGCGAGATCGGCTCGACCAGCTGCTCGAACGGCCGGTAGCGGTGCACCGGCATCGCGCTGCCGCGCTGGGCGTTCCACACCGGTTGGCCGGCCGCTACCGGCCCCGATGGTGTACGCAGCCTGCTGGCCACACCGAATTCATAGGAATCCGTACTGGATTGGGCACTCATATCGTCATCTCCTGCTGGCCGAAGGGGGTTCGACCGGCGGCACGCCAAACTCCGCGACGGGGGGCCGGTCTGGTCAGACCCCGGCGCGGCGGCGAAGCAGGAGGCTACGTGCCACGGTCCCAGCCTAGCCGGGACGCGGCCGACCAGCCAAAAGCAGAGGTCCACATCGTGGGCACAGCACTCGCGCAAGGATTAGGCCGTTCGGCGGGTTCGGAGCGCTTCGAGCAGGGAATCTCCACCCCATGACTACACGACGCACGTACGCCGGGCGCTACAGTGCGGCCCGCGTCATCACTGGTATTGGTGCCCTGTTCGCTGTGATCGAGGTCGTCTTCATCTTGCTCGTCCTGTTCGGAGCGAACTCCGCGAATGCGTTCTACCACTTCATCAAATCGATCGCGGTACCGCTGGCACTGTTCTTTCCCGGGCTGTTCAACGTCCACAACGCCGACTGGCAGGTAATCCTCACCTACGGCCTGGCCGCTGTGTTCTGGCTGGTCGTCACCGGGATCATCGCGCGATTCGTGTCGCGCTGATCGCTACGACAGGAATCGTTGTTACTTGCGCGTAGCGTGCCGGAGACGGGCCGTGCGACACTCCGGACATGGCCGAGCAAGCACAACAGGAGAGTCCGACCCGGCGCACCGCGGCCGAGGTCAGGGCGTCGGTCCTCGGCGTCCTGGCCGGCCTGGTGCGCTGGGTCGGTTTGGTCGTGGTGGTGATTCTGGTGGTCCGGGTGGTGCTCACCGTGGGCGGTGCCAATCCGCACAACGGGATCACCAGCTTCATCACGAGCTGGTCCGATCGGCTCGCATGGGGATTCAAGGACCTGTTCACGCCGACCGACGCGAAACTGCGGGTGCTGGTCAACTACGGCCTGGCCGCATTGGTCTGGCTGATCGTCAGCTCGATCCTGGCGCGGATCATCCGCAAGTTCGCTTAGTCGTCCGGACACGAATCGAGGCCGGTGAATTTCTCCACCGGCCCCGATTCGTTACTGAGTGGCTATCAGGCCCTGCGTGCCTTCATACGGAGCCAGAACAGGATGCCGCCACCGGCGACCACCAGCAGACCCGCGATGCCCAGCGGGAGAGCCGTGTTCACACCGGTGAAGGGCAGCGAACCGCTACCGGGAGTCGTCGTCGCGGCCGCGACCACAGCGGAGGTCGTCGTCGGAGGCGCCGTCGTGGCCGGCGGAGTCGTTTCCGGCGTGGTGGTCGTCGGAGGCGCCGTCGTGGTGGTCGTGGTGGGCGGCGGGGTCGTCGTGGTGGGCGGCGGAGGCGGCGTGTCGCACACCGGCGACGTCTGCTTGTCGTAGAACGTGAAGCCCTGCGAGCCGTCAACGTCGTCGCCCGCGACGACGTTGATCGTGAAGACGTGCGCGACCGTCGCGTCGGTGTCGGTGATGGTGTCGGAGTAGCTGCTACCGAACGACACGTGGTCGACCACGGTCGTGCCCTGGTCGGTGATCGTCACCGTGTTCTTCTTGTCCGCGTTGTACCGCGTCAGGCTCACCGTGAACACGGCGTCGTTGCCCTTGCAGCCCGCCGAATCCGTGTGGACGTGCGCACTGGCCGGCAGCGCCAGCGCCAGCATCGCCCCGATTGCAACTGCTGTCGCACCACCAATGCCGACTGCGCGCCGTGCTGCTACCCGCATTCCTGCTCCCGTTCTCAAGTCCTGCGTCGCCTTCCGGTCGCGCACGGCGATCCGGCCCTAGCACCCGCCCCGACCAGCTCAGCGCAACCAGGGGTGCAAGCACCCACCGTGGCGTTCACGGTTGTACAACCCCGCTGTGGGTGACACTGGCGACTGATATCCGTCCTACCAAGACAAGACGCGCAGACTCTATGTGGTCGCTGAGTAGCGATCCACGGCGGGGGTCCCCTAATTGGGTATCACTTTGGTGACAACGCTCTACCGGGGGGCTATGTCGATCTTGCCCGGACCTGTCCGATCCGCTCAGGTGACAGCAGATCTGCTGGTGAAGCGGTCATCGAGGTACTCCCGAGCGGCCATGACCTGCGTGATCGCCTCGACCGCCGCCCAGACGTCGGCGTGTCGCACATACGCTGGGGCGAAACCGAAGCGGGCGATGTCCGGCGCCCGGAAATCACCGATCACACCGCGTTCGATCAGGGCCTGTACCAGGCCGAACGCGTGCTCGAAGCGCAGCGAGACCTGCGCGCCACGCCGGTCGGCGTCCGGAGGGGACACCAAGGCCAATTCCGGGCACCGAGTTGTAATCAGATTGATGAACAACGACGTCAGTGCGATGCCCTTGGCACGTAGTTCCGCTGTGGACACCCCGGCGAGCACCCGGACCGCGTCTTCGAGTGCCAGCAGCGACAGCATGGGCGGCGTACCGGCCGCCAGTTGCCCGATTCCCGCTGCTGGCAGGTAGTCCGGGCGCATCGCGAAGGGGTCGGCGTGACCGTGCCAGCCGGGCAGTGGCGTGGTCAGATCGGAGTGGTGCTCCGTCGCGACGAATGCGTAGGACGGCGCTCCGGGCCCACCGTTGAGATATTTGTATCCACATCCAACTGCCAGGTCAGCATTCCAATCGTGCAACCGTACGTCGACCGCGCCCGTGGAATGGCACAGATCCCAGAGCATCAATGCGCCGGATTCGCGCACGGCCGCCGTGGTCGCGACCGCGGGCCACATCTCACCGGTCCGGAAGTCCACGTGGGACAAGCAGACAACGCCGACTCGTTCGTCCACGACCGAAGCCAACTCGGTCTGGTCATCGATCAGTCGTAGCTCACCGCCTGTCAGTTCGGTGACTGAACGGGCAATGTAGACGTCGGTGGGAAACGCGTTGCGCTCGGCGACCACGACCGGCCGGCCCGGTCGCATGGCCAGACCGGCCATCAGCAGCTTGAACAGGTTGACACTGGTGGAATCCGCGACCACGACCTCGTCGGCGGACGCACCGAGCAGCGGCGCGAGCAGATCGGCCACCCGGCGCGACGCCGACCACCAACCGGCTTCGTTCCACGACCGGATCAGCCGTTCGCCCCATTCGTGCCGGACCACGGTGGCGATGCGGTCCGGTGTGGACTTCGGCATCGCGCCGAGGCTGTTCCCGTCCAGGTAGATCACGTCGGCCGGCAGCAGGAACTCGTCCCGCAGCCCGGCGAGCGGATCGGCGGCGTCCAGTGCGACCGCGTCGGCCATCGTCATGTCAACCGTCATACCGACGAGGCTAGAACAGCGGTTTGCCCCAAACCCCGCCGAACGCGATCTCGTCCAGGTCCAGGCGGGTCCGCGCGGCCACCTCACGCGCCCGCCGCCGCTCGATCAGCAGGCTCGGGTCGCCGAGACCGCCGACGGCGATCGCGATCATCGGCCGCGCTTCGGGCGGCAGGTCGAACTCGGCCCGGGCGGCGGCCACGTCGAAACCGGCCATCTGGTGGCCGACCAGACCCTCGGCGACGGCCTGCAACACGAGGTTCTGGGTGGCCAGGCCGAGGCCGTACTCGGCGTAGGGCACATCGCCCTTCTCGTTGCGCGTCACGGCCACCCCGAGCATCAGCACGGCGGCCGCGTGCGCCCAGGACTGGTTGCCGGGGACCAGCACGTCGTGGATGCGCCGGAACGTGGTGTCGCCACGCCTGCCCACCAGATATCTGGCCGGCTGCGTGTCGCCGTAGGAAGCGGCCCAGCGGGCTGCCTCCAGCAGGGCACGCAGCTGCTCGTCGGTCACCTCGGCGTCCGGATCCAGCGCCCTCGGGCTCCACCGGTCCGCGATCAGCGGGTGCAGTGGGACACTGGAGCTGGCCCGCTTGTCAGATCGCATATTGCCAACCCGTCAACGCGTAGGCACCGAACCAGGCACTCGCGACGACCACCCCGACCAACACGGTGATCGCCGTACCCGGCCGACGTCTGGCCAGCGCGACCGCGGGCGGGATCAGCAGCGTGAACGCCGGCAGCAGCAACCGGGCCTTGGAGTTCATCAACCCGTTGGCGCCCAGGTCCATCACCAGCACGAGCGTGCCGTACATGATCAGCGGCCAGGCCACCCGCTGCCGGATCGAGATCACCACCAGCGCGATCGCCACCAGCAGCACGGCGATCGTGCCGACCTCCAGCACCGACCGACCCGTGGCCAGGACCTCCAGACCGAACCTCACTGTGGCGGCGCCACCGTCGAACGTCGAGTTCCAACCTTGTTTCTGCAACGCGAACCAGCCGGTCAGCTGACCCGTCCTGCTGGCCACGTAACCCAGGTAGGCCAGCAGGCCGGCCGGCGCCAGCACCAGGCCCAGCCATGGCCGGATGCCGTCCCGCCGCCGCACGATCGTCACGATCGCGGCCACCATGACGGTGAGCACGAGCGCGGCGGCCGTCGGCCGGACCAGCCCGGTGCCGGCCGCGCACAGCCCGGCCAGCACCCACTTCCGCTCCACCACGCCGACCAGTGACCACGCGGCCAACGCGCAGAACAACGCCTCGGAGTACGCCATCGACAACGCGATCGCCATCGGCGACGCGGCGAACAGCACAACGAGGACCAGCCCGGTGATCTTCGAGCCGCCGACGTGCCGGCCAAGCCGCTCCAGGCCGTAGGCACACGCGACACCACTCACCAGGCTGAGCGTGAACGCGGCAGCGATCAGGCCGACACCGGGCAGGTCGCCGACCCACCGGACGAGGTACGGGTAGCCGGGGAAGAACGCCAGCGGGGTGTCCGGGCCGCGTCGGCCGAACGCATCGGTCAGCCCGGCCGGCACACCGCCGTAGCCGCCGCTCGCGATGCCCAGGTACCACTGGCCGTCCCATGATGTGAGCGCGTTGGTGACGGTCGTGCCGTTGCGGGCGGCCATCCAGCCGAGCAGCAGCAGACCGATCTCGCGGACGGCGATGTAGCTCAGTCCGGGCGCCAGAATCTCCAGCACCCGACGTGCTGTGCCCCATCGCACACCGAACCACAGCATGGTGTCGGACTCGGCTGCCGGCGCGAGGTGTTCCGGCAGGTCGGCGTCGTCGACCTGTTCGGCGGCGTGGTTGCCGACCTCGGTTGTCGACACGTGCCCGCTCCTCCATCACTGGTCCAGCCTGCTGGGCGTTCAGATTACGGGGTCGCGGTCGCCGGTAGGCTGCTGGCCAGGCAAGCAGTGCCCGCTGTGTCTCGTCGATGCGAGGAGGTTGGATCCCGTTGGCGCTCGTCGTCCAGAAGTACGGCGGTTCCTCACTCGAAAGCGCCTACCGGATCAAACGGGTCGCCGAGCGCATCGTCGCCACCCGCAAGGCCGGCAACGACGTCGTGGTGGTCTGCTCCGCGATGGGTGACACCACCGACGAACTGCTCGACCTCGCCCAGCAGGTGAACCCCGTGCCGCCGGGCCGGGAGATGGACATGCTGCTGACCGCGGGTGAACGCATCTCCAACGCGCTCGTGGCGATGGCGATCAGCGCCCTCGGTGCCAGCGCGCGGTCGTTCACCGGCTCCCAGGCCGGCGTGATCACCGACTCGACGCACGGGCGGGCCAGGATCATCGACGTCACGCCGACCCGCCTGCGGGAGGCACTGGACGGCGGCCACATCGTGCTGGTGGCCGGGTTCCAGGGCGTCAGCCAGGACACCAAGGACATCACGACGCTGGGCCGGGGCGGCTCGGACACCACGGCGGTCGCGCTGGCCGCCGCGCTGGGCGCCGACGTGTGCGAGATCTACACCGACGTCGAGGGTGTGTACACGGCCGATCCGCGAATCGTCCCGCAGGCACGGCGGCTGGACACCGTGACCTACGAGGAGATGCTGGAGATGGCGGCGGCAGGCGCCAAGGTGCTGATGCTGCGCTGTGTCGAGTACGCGCGCCGCTACGGCGTCCCGATCCGAGTCCGATCGTCGTACGGCAACAAGCCGGGCACCCTGGTGTCCGGATCGATGGAGGGCCTTCCCGTGGAACAGGCGATGATCACCGGCGTGGCGCACGACCGGTCCGAGGCCAAGGTGACCGTGACCGGGGTGCCCGACCACACCGGCGTGGCCGCCCGCATCTTCCGGGTGATCGCGGACGCCGAGATCGACATCGACATGGTGCTGCAGAACGTCTCCGCGGCCACGTCCGGCCGCACGGACATCACGTTCACGCTGTCCAGGACCAACGGCCCGACGGCGGTGGCCGCGCTGGAGAAGACCAAGGCCGAGTTGGGCTTCGAGTCCGTGCTCTACGACGACCACGTCGGCAAGGTGTCGCTGGTCGGTGCCGGCATGCGGTCGCACCCCGGTGTGACGGCCACGTTCTGCGAGGCGCTGGCCGAGGCCGGCGTGAACATCGAGATCATCAACACGTCGGAGATCCGGATCTCGGTGCTGATCCGGGACCTACAGGTGGACGACGCCGTGCGGGCGATCCACGACGCGTTCGGCCTCGGCGGCGACGAGGAAGCCGTGGTCTACGCGGGAAGCGGGCGATGAACGATGACTGAACCTGTACTGGCCCTGGTCGGCGCCACCGGTGCCGTCGGCGGCGTGATGATCGACATCATCAACGGCCGCGAATCCGTGCCGTGGGGTGAGATCCGGCTGATCGCGTCGCCGAGGTCGGCCGGCAAGAAGATCATGGTGCGCGGCCAGGAACTGACGGTGCTGGCGCTGGCCCCCGAGGTGTTCGACGGGGTCGACGTGGCGATGTTCGACGTGCCGGACGAGCTGTCCGCGCGGTGGGCGCCGATCGCGGCCGAGCGCGGCGCGATCGCCGTGGACAACTCGGGTGCGTTCCGGATGGACCCGGAGGTGCCGCTGGTGGTGCCCGAGGTGAACGCAGCCGCCGCCGGCACCCGGCCGAAGGGCATCATCGCCAACCCGAACTGCACAACGCTGTCCATGATGGCCGCGATCGGCGCGCTGCACCACGAGTTCGGCCTGCGTGAACTGGTCGTCGCCTCCTACCAGGCAGCGTCCGGCGCCGGTCAGATCGGCATCGACCGGCTGTACGCGGAAGCGGCGGCCGTCGGCGCGAAGCAGGTCGGTGTGCGGGCCGGTGACGTACGTGAGGCTCTCGTCGCGGCCGGACTGTCCCAAGAGGACTCGCCGTTTCCCGCACCGCTGGCGTTCAACGTGGTGCCGTGGGCCGGTTCCGCGAAGGACGACGGCTGGTCCAGCGAGGAACTCAAGGTACGCAACGAATCCCGCAAGATCCTCGGCATCCCGGACCTCAAGGTGTCGGCCACCTGCGTGCGGGTGCCTGTGGTGACAACGCATTCGCTGACGGTGCATGCCACGTTCGACCGGCCGGTCACGGTCGCCGACGCGCACCGGATCTTCACCGCGCACCCGACGGTCGAGCTGGTCGACGGCCCCGGCGAGTTCCCGACCCCGGCGGACGTCGTCGGCGGCGACCCGACGTACGTGGGCCGGATCCGGCAGGCGCTGGACTTCCCGAACACGCTGGACTTCTTCGTGTGCGGCGACAATCTGCGCAAGGGCGCCGCGCTGAACACGTACCAGATCGCCGAGTCGCTGGTCTGATCCGCCGTGGCCGAAGCGGTGGTGCTCGGCGTCGATCTCGGTACGACGGCGACGAAAGTGGTCGCGGCCGGCCTCGACGGGCGGCTGCATGCGTTGGCGGAACGGCAGTATCCGCTGACCACCGGGCCGCACGGCGAAGCGACGCAGGACGCCGACCAGGTGCTGGCAGCGGCATTGGCGGCACTGACCGAGTGCGTCACGGCGTGTGCCGGCCGGACCATCGCCGGCCTGTCGTTCAGCGCGGCCATGCACACGCTGCTGCCGCTGGACGCTGCCGGCGAACCGCTCGGTCCGGCGCTGAGCTGGGCTGACCACCGGGCGGCCGCGGTGGCCAGGGCATTGCGTGCGCCGGGCGGGCCTGCCGCGGAACTGCACCAGGCAACCGGTACGCCCGTGCATCCGATGAGCCCGCTGGTGAAACTGGCGTGGTTCGCCGAGCACGACCCGGCGCTGTGTGCCGTCGCGAAGCACTGGATCGGCGTGAAGGACTACGTGCTGTACCGGCTGACCGGCCGGTTGGCCACGGAACACTCGTGCGCATCGGGCACCGGGCTGATGGACATCCACCGGCTGGCCTGGCATCCGCCGTCGCTGGCGTTGGCCGGGATCACCGCCGACCAGCTGCCGGAGTTGTTGGCGCCCACCGATGTCCTGCCGTTGACCGGTATTCCCGGGCTCCTGGCCGGGCTGCCGGTGATCATGGGCGGTGGTGACGGTCCGCTGGCCAATCTCGGCACCGGCGCCACCCGGCCCGGCATGGCAGCGCTGTCCCTGGGCACCAGTGGCGCGCTGCGCGGGGTTCGCGACACGCCTGGCGTGGACCAGCGCGGGCGGCTGTTCTGCTACGCGCTGGCCGACGGCCTGTGGGTGGTCGGCGGCGCGATCAGCAACGGCGGCGTGGTCGGCGCGTGGGCGTCCGACACGTTCGGGGTACCGGTGCACGAGCTGCTGGACGAGGCCGACGCCGCCGATCCGGCCGGGCTGCTGGCGTTGCCATACCTGCTCGGCGAGCGGGCGCCGTGGTGGGATCCGGACCCGAGGGCGGTGCTGCTCGGCCTGCGCCGGGAACACGGCCGGGCCCAGATCACCAGGGCGATGGTCGAGGGTGTCGGCCAGCAGTTGGCCCTGGTGGCCGAGGCGATGGACCATCTCACCGAGATCCGGGCCACCGGCGGCGCGTTCCGGTCAGCCATCTGGGGCCACGTGATCTCCTCGGCCCTGAACCGGGACCTGGCCGTCACGGCCGACCAGGGCGGCTCCGGCCTCGGCGCGGCCCTGCTGGGCTGGCGCGGTATCGGGGAGCTGCCGTCACTGGCCGACGTGGCCGACCTGATCACGCCGACCGGCACCATCCACCCGGACCCGGCCCTGGCCACCCGGCTGGCCGGCAGCCGCCCGATGGTCGCAGCGGCCCACGACGCACTGGCCGCGCTACTGACCGACTGAGACCGGCTCCGGCAGGTCCTCGCCGGTGACCATCGGCCGACGCCGGGCCAGCGGCCACGCGAGCACCGCGATCAGCACCCCGCCCAGGCCTGCCGCCGCGAACCCGCCGGTCGGCCCGAAGTGGTCGACAACGGTGCCCACCATCGGTGAGCCGAGCGCCGCGCCCAGGGTGAGCGACGAACTGTGCAGACCCATCGCCTCGCCACGGACCGATGCCGGTGCCAGCCTGCTCACACTGTCCCCGGTGGCGGCCAGCGTCGGCGCGCACAGCAGATTCGTCGGGATCAGCACCAGGCACAGCACCCACCACTGGCCGCCGGCCAGCCCGATCGGCACGGCCAGCAGGCCGAGCAGGCCCATCAGCACCAACGCACCCGGTGTCCTGCGCAGCCCGCCGTAGATCAGGCCGCCGATCACGGACGCGGCGCACATGGCGATGACGACGATGCCGGTCCAGCTGATCTCGCCGACACCACGCAACGCGGCCACCGTGGCGACCTCGACGCCGGCCAGCACGAACACCGCACCGAAGCCCGCTGCCATCGCGGCCAGCAGCGCGGGCCGCAGCCACTGCCGTCTCGGCGGCCGGAAGCCGACCGGCTCATGGGCGTCATGGTCACCGCGCATCGGCGGGTTGACCGCGAAGATCGCCGCGCCCGCCACGATGATCAGGCAGCCGACCGAGATCAGCGCGGCCACCGTGGACACCTTCGTGGCCACCAGCACGGCCGCGGCGGGCCCGACCATGAACGACATCTCGACCGAGATGGAGTCCAGCGAGAACGCGGCTTTCCGGTGTTCCTCGGGCACCAGCGCGGCCAGCGCCTGCCGGCCGACGGACATCACGGGCAGCGCCACCAGGCCGCCGATGAACGACAGCACCAGCAGCGTCTGATACGACAGGCTCCACGACGTCAGCCAGTAGGCACCCTCGCCGAGCGTGGTGATCACGACCATCCCGCGCAGACCCCAGCCGTCCACCAGCCTGCCGGTCAGCGGGGCACCGATGGCGATGCCGATGGTGCCGGCCGCGCCGACCAGGCCTGCGCCGCCGTAGCTGCGGTGCAGGGTGAGCACGACGTGCAGCGTCAGCACCATCGACGTGGCGCTCATCGGGATACGCGCGGCGAACATCAGAACGAGCAGCGTGCGTACCCCGGGAAGCGCCAACACCCGTCGGTAGTTGCCCAGTGCCACGGCCATCATCTGATACTGCCGCCACGGTCTGACGCAAGAGGTTTTCCCTGGCAGTGCGCCTGGTCACGCCCGATTCATGCCCGTCATACCTTCAGGTGATCTTGATCCACATCTCCGGCGTGTCGGTGGTGCGCAGCAGGACGTGCTCCGGACGAGGTACCCGATTCGCTCCGCCGTGTCGTGTTGCGTACTTCCTCTCACCTTTTTTCGACCCGAAGGTGTTCGTCATCGGCTCGGTTTTGCTGGATCGCGTGAATGTCGCCGGCGGCGCCGCCGAACTGAACACGGAGCGCATTCGATGATCTTGATTCGCGTATCGCCACTGGTAGCGGGCGTGTCGATCAGTGGTCACGATGGGGACCACATGCTTTCCACCCACTGCTTGGGAATTCATAGCCCGCTAGGAGGGCAACAATGCGAAGGACCGTGGTCGGTGTCATCGCGGTGGTCGCCGCGACCAGTGTTTTCTCGTTGACCAGTCTCGGCATGGCGAGCGCGGCAACGATGCTCGCGAACAACCCGCCCGGCGTCGCGGCCCACTCGCCGTCGTCGGAGGCAACGGCGTTGCGGACGCTGCACGACTCGCTCGAATCCCAGTGGAACGCCAAGGACGCCATGGGCATGCAGGCCACGCAGACAGCGCTGGCCGCCGAGCTGGCCAAGCTCCAGGCCCCGCAGGGCCACGCGGCCATGTCGGCCGACGAGGTCACCGCCACGAAGCAGGCGCAGACCCAGAACTCCCAGCTCGGCAAGGAATTGGCGGCGCTGCGGGCAGCCCACGGCAACTCGGCCGGCGACCTCCCGCTGCCCGGCCTCGGCTCGCTCACCACGCTGATCACGTCGCTGCTGGCGACACTGCTGTCGATCATCACGGGCCTGCTCGGCGGGCTGCCCGTGCCCATTCCTCCGCTGCCGGTACCCGTGCCGGCAGCCCAGCCGGTCGGCGCCCCGACGGCGGGTTGACCGGTTCGCACCCGAACCGCCCGGGGAGAGGGTGCGAACGGCCCCGGTGGACTTCCGTCCGCCGGGGCCGTGTCATGTCAGTGTTGTTTCAGCCTGCGGTCCGGCGGGCCTCGGTCCTGGTGGTCAGCGCCAGCCCGGTGCGCAGCGCGCCGACCGCGTCCGCCACCGCCTCGCGGGCCCTGGGCACGACACCGAGGAAGCCCGCGAACCCATGGATCAGGTCGGCGTGCTTGCGCACCACCACGGGTACGCCAGCGGCCGCCAGCGCCGCGCCGAACGCCTCGACCTCGTCCACCAGCGGATCGAAACCGCCGACTGTCAGGTACGTCGGCGGGAACTCGGCCAGGTGCTCGGACAGCAGCACCGACATCCTCGGATCGGTGTAGTCCTGCTCGGTGGGCGCGTAGTGGTCGCGGAACCAGTCCATGTCCACGTCGGTGAGGAAGAATCCCGTGCCGTACACCTCGCGTGACGGGCGCCGGACGGTCGCGTCGGTGGCCGGGTAGAACAGCAGCGCGAACACCGGCCGTTCGGTGTGCTCCGCCGCCGTCACGTGGCAGACCGCGGCGGCCAGGTTGCCGCCCGCGCTGTCCCCGGACACGGCGATCGCGGCCGGGTCGATGCCCAGCTCGTCGGCGTGGGCCAGCGCGTGCCGGAACACGGCGACCGAGTCGTCCACCGCGGCCGGGAACGGGTGTTCCGGTGCGAGCCGGTAGTCCACCGACAGCACCCGGACGCCGCCCTCGCCGGCCAGGTACCGGCAGGTGCTGTCGTGGCTGGCGATGCTGCCGATCACCCAGCCGCCACCGTGGTAGAAGACCACCAGCGGCGAACCGGCCGCGAGCCCGGCCGGGGTGTAGAGCCGAGCCGCGATCGTGCCGGCCGGACCGGGAATCCGCAGCTCACGGGTGTCCATCGGGCCGCCCTGGTGGCCGCCGGCCATCGCGGCGCCGCGTTCCAGGATCGCCCTGGCCAGCTCCGGTGTGTCCGCGGTGAGCCCGATGCCCTGCATGGCGCTCAGCCGGAGCAGCAGCTGCACGTCGGGGTCCAGGCGCTGTCCGGCGATCCGGACCGGCTTGCCGGCCAGTGCCCCGCGGACCGGTCCCGGCAGCCCGTAGATCGCTCGCACCACGCCTGCCTGCAACGACGCGGGAATCCGATCGGTGATGCTGGCCATGCCGCCTCCCTCTACCGTTACTCGTGGGTAACCATATCTGCCGGAGTGACGGCGGGCACTATCGCTGGACCTCCAGATTTCTTGAGGTCATACCGTCATGCGGACGGCGGCCTCGTTCCGGTGTTCGGATGGAAGGATTGTGAGAATGACCGTGCACGTGGTGGGCATCGGTGGGTCGATCCGCAGCGACTCACAGTCCGAGCGCGCCCTGCACATCGCGCTGGCCGGGGCCGAAGCGGCAGGTGCGAAGACCACCATGTTCAGCGGGGCCCAGCTGCTGCTGCCGTTCTACGACCCGAGTGAGTCCGACCGGCCGGCAGGTGCGATCCGGCTCGTCGAAGAACTGCGTTCCGCCGATGGTGTGGTGTTGGTCTCACCCGGCTACCACGGCACGATCTCGGGCCTGGTCAAGAACGCGCTGGACTACGTCGAGGACATGCGCGGCGACGAGCCGCCCTACCTGGACGGCCGGGCGGTCGGCTGTGTCGCGGCGGCATTCGGCTGGCAGGCGTCGGTCACGACGTTGTCGGCGTTGCGGTCCATCGTGCACGCCCTGCGCGGCTGGCCGACCCCGCTGGGCGCCGCGATCAACTCCGCGCAGGTCACGTTCGACGAGTACGGCTGTTCGGACCCCAAGGTCGAGGCCACCCTGCGCACGATCGGCCGGCAAGTGGTGGAGTTCGCACTCCGGCAGAACAATGACATGGCGTGATGCGGTTTCGTTGTTGGTCTACGTAGTAGCCAACGACGAAGGAGCTGCCCCATGGTCGACGTCCTCTACACAGCGCACGCCACCGCGATCGGCGACGGACGCAACGGTGAGGTCCACTCGTCCGACGGTGTGATCGACGAGAAGCTGGTCATGCCCAAGGAGATGGGTGGTCCGGGCGGCCTGTTCACCAATCCCGAGCAGCTGTTCGCGGCCGGTTACGCGGCCTGCTTCCACAGCGCGCTGCGGCTGGTCGCCGCCCACGACAAGGTCACGCTGCACGACGACACCTCGATCGACGCCGAGGTCGGCATCGGTCCGGACGGCAAGGGCGGCTTCGGACTGGCCGTCAAGCTGGTCGCGCACCTGCCCGGGGTGGACGCGGCCAAGGCCGACGAACTGGTCGCGAAGGCCCACCAGGTCTGCCCGTACTCGAACGCGACCAGGGGAAACATCGACGTGCACCTGTCCACCACGTCCTGAGCGTGACATCGGGCTGGATCTTGACCTGACAATCGTCATGCCCAGTTCCGGACGTTCGGCACCCGTACGACGGCCGCCGCCTCCGTAACGTCGTCCTTGCCAGAGAGCGACGAGGACGGGGAGGCGGCGGCCATGGCGGCTACCACTGTTGGACAACCGGCCACCACTGCACAGCACAGGGCGCCGGCGAAGGGCAATCCCTTCCTGCCCCTGCTGTTGGACGTGGCGGTGCCCCTGGCGTCGTACTACCTCATGCGGCACTTCGGGGTCCCGCTGGTCACCGCGCTCGCGATCTCCGGTCTGGTGCCGGCCGTGCGCGTGGTGTGGAGCATGATCCGAGACCGCGCGGCGGACGGGTTGGCCGTCGGCGTGGTGGCGCTGACGGTGGTCAGCATCCCGCTCGCATTCGTCACCGGGTCGCCGAAACTGTTGCTGGCCAAGGATTCACTCGGCACCGGCACGTTAGGTGTCTGGCTGATCATCTCGGCGGTGCTGGCCCGACCGGCGATGTCCAACGGTATCCGCGCGTTCCTGGCCAGGACCGAGGGCAGCGCGGCGGCGTGGGACGAGTTGGCATCCGGCTCGGCGGCGTTCCGGGCGTGCCTGAAGGCGGCCACGCTGGTGTGGGGTGTCGGCTTCATCGTGGAGTGCGTCGGCCGGATCGCGCTGGTCGTCGCGCTGCCGATCAACACGGCGGTCTGGGCGGTCAACATCGTGCCGGCGGTCGTCCTGACGAGCTGCGTCTTCGTGCAGGGCCGGTGGGTGATGCGGATGGCCAGGATGATCGGTCAGCGGGTGGCCGAGAACGACCAGGTCGAGCCGCTGCGGCCGGCCCTGGCGGCCTGAACCGGGCTGGTGTTCGTTACCGGGGCTCAGAACGGACCGACCCGGAGCAGGGGGAGCCCCGGGTCGGTTCTTGTCCGGTGTTGAGTCAGTTGGGGCGGGTCAGCCGCCGACGGCCCGGCGGGCGAAGTCGATGGCCATCGCGGTCTGCTTGATCGTTTCGGCGACTACCAGTGAGCCGTGCCCGGCGTCGTACCGGTAGACCGAGTGCTCGGCCTTCCGCTCGGCCAGCCGGGCCAGGTAGTTGTCGATCTGCCGGATCGGACAGCGCGGGTCGTTCTCGCCTGCCACCACCAGCACGGGCACCCGGACCTGGTCCACGTAGGTGAGCGGCGAGCATTCGCGGTAGAGCTCCGGCTGTTCGTCCGGCGAGCCGCCGAACAGCGCCCGGTCGAAGTCGCGCAGCGGCTCCATCTCGTCGGCGAACGCGGCCACGTAGTCGGCCACCGGCACCACGGCGACCCCGGCCGCCCAGCGTTCCGGCTGGGTGCCCAGGGCCAGCAGGGTCAGGTAGCCGCCCCACGAACCGCCCTCCACGACGACCTTCGCGGGGTTGGCGAGGCCGTCCATCACGGCCCAGTCGTGCACGGCGGCGATGTCCTCCAGTTCGGTCAGGCCGGGCCTGCCCTCGATGGCGTCCCGCCATGCCGAGCCGTAGCCGGTGGACCCCCGGTAGTTGACCTCGACGACGGCGAAGCCGGCGTCCAGCCACGCCGCCCGGTAGGCCGAGAAGCGGTCCTCGTCGGCGGCGTGTGGCCCGCCGTGCACGCTGAACACGGTGGGCAGCGGACCTTCCGGTGCGTCAGTAGGCCTGGCCACCAGCGCGTGCACCCGGCCACCCGGCCCGTCCACGAACACGTCCGTGACGGCTGTGGAGGTGGGAGCCGTCGGGCCGGGCGGTGTGAGCAGCACCCGGTCCACGTTGTCGGTGCCCAGCGCGCGCACCTTCGGCGGCGAGTCGGCCGACGACCACGCGTACTCGACGGTGCCGTCGTCCCGCACCCCGGCATTGCTGATCGTGCCCGGCGCGCTGTCCACAGTAGACAGTTCGCCCGTGGCCAGATCCAACCGGTGCAGGGTGTTGCGTGACTGGTAGGTGTGCATCACGAGCAGTGCTGCGCCGTCCGGGTACCAGTCGGCGGTGATCTCACCGGGCAGGTCGATGTCCAGCAAGGTCTCGTCATCCGTGGCGACGTCCCAGACCAGCAACTCCTCCTTGCCGCGGCGCTCGTGCGCGACCAGCAGCCGGGTGTCGCCGGCGACCGGGGCGAAGCCGAGCGCCTCCAGCCCCTTGCCGGCGCCGTCCCACTTCTCGGCGACCGGGTGATTGTCCGAAGTGGCCAGTACCCGCAGCGCAGGGTGCCTGCTGTCGCCGTGCTCGGAGTGGCCGATCACCACCAGCTGGTCATCCCGGGAGAGCGCCGCAACACCGGCACTGTGCTTGCTGACGTAGGCCACCTCGGCCGGCCCACCGTTCCTGGCCAGCCAGATCGTCGAGCCGTCATCGGTGTCCGCACCGAGCGCGATCACGTCCCGGCCGACGGCGACCCCGGCCGGATACCCGGCGTGCGTCCCGGCCACCGCGGGCCGCACGGGCTCCCCATCAGCTTTGCCGGCGAACGGCTCGCTCACCCACACACCGAACTCGTCACCGGCGGTGTCGTCGAACCACCAGATCTCCTTGCCGTCCGGCGTGAGCGTCGCGTGCGACGTGCCCTGCGGCCGGTCGGTCACCTGCCGATGGAGGTCGGTGGCCCGATCCCAGGCATAGACCTCCCACACGCCACTGGCGTTGGAGGTGTAGACGTTGCGGTCCTGGGCGTCGCGCGCCCATTCCGGCAGCGAGACCCGGGCCGCGGTGAACCTGGCCCGCCAGCGGGCCTCCCGTTCCGGATCGTCGAACAGTGTCGTAGGCGCTTCGACGTCAGTCACACCCGAAATCCTGCCACCCGACGGCCCGGAAACACACGTACCGGCATCGGTCTGGGCGCCCGACCTGCAACCAAGGCGGTCTTCAGAAACAAAAACGGCGTTCGTTCGCGTTTCCGCCAACGAACGCCCAACACGGCATGTAGGCGCCGGTTGACCACCCGCTTTCCAGGTCTCCGGATCGCTGGTATGGCGGGTACGGGATTGAACACAGGACCAGGTCAGCGGCCATGTGTGGCCCCTCAGTGACGCTCTGGACGAACCCGGCAGCACGCGCAAAGCGGTCTAGCTTGCGGCCGTGAGCACGCGCGACGCGTCGGAGAAGCTGAACTCGCCATCGCGCGCACCGAGCACGAAGGCGTCGCGTTCTCCCTCGGTGAAGTGAAGGACGACGTCAGAGTTCACGGCGTGCAGATGCCAACAGGTGACCTTGGCGCCGACCACAGCGTAGGTCCTCACCTGCTGCTCGGTGGTGACAACGATCTCGCCGTTGTCATTCGGCAACCCGTGCGCACACTCGCGAACGAACACGGCCCATCCGGCGTAGGTGCACTCGATCGTCGGTCCATCCGGTTGCTTGCTGTCCCGCACGGAAACGCCAGCGCTGTGGGCCGCGACCTCTGTGCAGTTCGCCCCGTTCCCCGAGTGCGAGCTGGGTCGGTAGACGAGCTCAGTCACGACTGTGTCCCTTCCATGTTCGAGTCAGACGGCAAGTCGGTCCAGCCGATCCTTGATCGCCTGAGCCGCTGGCACTGCCCTCTGGCACATGCGCTTCCTGGTGAAATCGTACTTCTTCACACGGTCCTGATCTTGTATGTAGACCGCGCCGTCTTGGAATTCGAAGTAGGCGATGCTCTGGGCGTCGCGGAAGCTGAGCAGCATCAGCTCGCCATCCAAGCCATCGTGGACCGCGAGCGCCTTGGGCATCATCAAGAGTGTGACGTTCGGTAGCTCATCGAGTTCGAGGAGTCGTTGGTATTGGCGACGCATGACAGCCGGACCGCCGATCAAGCGGTCGAGGGTGTCCTCCTCGATCACCGTCACGAACTCCAGCGGGTCGTCGCCGGACAGGCGCTCCTGTCTGGCCATGCGCAACTCGACCACTTGGGGAACGTCGGCGGCTGCCACACGGAGGTGATCAACGAGCATCGCCTCGGCGTACTCGGGGATCTGCACCGGGCCTGGTAGCACGGCTTGCTCATAGACGAACGAGAAGCTCGCCAGCCCTTCGAGCCCGACGAACGTCGCCAGCCAGTCAGGGACCACGTCTGCGTAGTCGGCCCACCAGGCGCCTCGATCGGCATAGCTCCCCGCCAGGCGGGCCATGCGGTCGATGTCGGCCTGGTCGCACCCGTAGCGCTTCATCATCTTGGTGATGCGCGCCGGCTCTTGTGCCGTCGTGCCCGCCTCCATCTGGCTCACCGTGACATGGCTACATCCAGCGGCTGCGCCAGCCGCCTTCTGCGAGACCTTGGCCCGCTTCCGCGCGTTCATCAGCTCGGTGCCGATCAGCCAACGCAACGCTGACGGATCACCTCGTTCGGCCACCTTGCGGCACCTCCGTATCGCGGTACGGCGCCGCTGCCCGGTCGCCCTACATCGCAGTATGTACGCACAGTGTCGCAAGTCTGCACATCACACCTTCAGGTACACCACTCAATCGGCCTACACTTCAGTTTAAGTTTTGTGGCTACTGTAGGGGTGCGTGGTTCGGGAGAGCCGCACTCGGCCAGGCGGCACCAGGCGCGACCACTACCGCATCGCCCGGCCGGTCCAAGCCCTCCGGCGGGGTCTTGGGCGGTGGGATCGGACCCCGATCTGATTCCGCCACGCTCGGGGCTCCGTCGGAGTACCAATCTGGAAAGGCGGTTGAGTGATGGCCTGTCGGTGGTGGCGAGACGACATCCGCGCCCTCACTCCGGATTGCGCCGTCATCGCGCCAGGATGGGACGCTGACGCATGAACAGCGTCGAGGATGAGGTGGGGGCCTGCGTTCGAGAGCTGCTTGACGCTGGCTGGCAGGTGCGCCCCAATCCGGTTGTCACCGGATGGTGCGACGTTCAACTGTCCATTACGTACCAGAAAAATGGATACCCGTACGTCGCCATTGTTGTACTCCGGCCCGACGCCCACTCCCTTGTCCTGAATGCCGAGGCTCGTTACAACCCGTTGTCGCCATACGAGTCGTTCATCGTCTCAGAACGGACGCTACCGATTACCGAAGTGCTCCGCCTGGCTCTCGAACTCACCGATGAAATCTGTGGGCGAACGCGGTCGGAAGGCCCGTTGCGCCACTGATCTACCCTGCTCGCCGAACGATGCGATGACCCGACTATTGGAGTTGACATGATCACCGATGCCGGCGTGGACGAACTGCGTACACGGATGACCCACGAATTGGCCGGCTACACCACGCTGGTGACCGACGACATCCTGGTCGCCGTCGGCGCCGTGCCACGGCACGTATTCCTACCGGATGTACCGCTGCCCCGGGCATACAGCTTGGGGTCGGTGGTGACGCATCGAGACGAACGCGGCGTTGCCCTGTCCTCAGCGTCCGAGGTGCCGACCGTCGCGGGGATGCTCAAGCAGCTGGACGTCCGGCCGGGACACCGGGTGCTGGAGATCGGAGCGGGTACCGGCTACAACGCGGCCCTGCTGCGCCATCTGGTCGGGCCGCAGGGTTCGGTGACCACTGTCGACATCCTGGAGCAGGCTGCCGACGAGGCGCGCGAGCATCTGGTCGCTGCCGGATTCGGCGACGTGACAGTTGTGCACGGCGACGGTGAACTCGGTGTCCCCGAGAACGGACCGTACGACCGCATCATCGTGACGGCCGGGGCCACGGACCTGCCACCGGCCTGGGCCGACCAGCTTGCCCCGGGCGGGCGACTGGTGGTGCCGCTGCGGATCAACGGCCTGACCCGCACCGTCGCGTTTGAACGGGTAAACGGAATCTGGCGCAGCCTGGACGCGGACGAGTGTGGCTTCATGCCGATGCGCGGCGACGGGCAGGTCGCCGAACACAACCTGTCCCTGCGCGGTGACACGGGCGTGGTGGTGCGCACCGACGGCGGCCAGCCGCTGGACGCGACACTGCTGTCAGAAGTGTTGGACGGACCGGCTGTCGTCCATTGGACCGGGGTGAGCGCCGACTACGGCGACTTCACCGACCTGGACTTCTGGCTGGCTGGCGAACCCGGTTTCGCCCGCGTGATCATGATGGGCGGCGGTGTCGGCGCCGGCCTGGTCGCACCCCAGTACGACTGGGGCAGCATGGGTGCGGTCGTCCGAGACACCCTCGCGTACCTGACCACCCGCCCCGTCGCCGCGGACAGCACCGCACGCGAGATCGGGGTGTGTGGCTACGGCCCCGGCAGCACGGACCTGCTCGACCGCCTGAACGCGCGCATCGCGGCGTGGGATCGGGAGATGAACCACTCCGGCGACGCACTGTGGATCGAGGTCCACCCCCACCAGTCCGTCTCGCCGACTGGTGCCCTGCTGCGTGTGCAACGCCGCTACCACCAGATCATCGTCGGCCGCACACGCGTCGGCGAGCACGCCGGCTGAGCGCGAGTCGGCAACTCATCAACCGAGAGAAGAGGCACACCAGTATGGAAACCGCCGATCTGTCCGCCGACCTGACGGACCTGTTCAATCTCGACGCCCGCACCATGTCAGTCGCCACCCTGCCCAGCGCCGGCGATTCGGCCGACTGCACCAACGACGGTTGCACTCGCTCCTGCGCGAGTTGCGGTTGTCGGTGAATTCTGCCGGTAGCAGAGCCCAGCCGTTCCGGGCTCATCCCACAGTGCCGGTCCTCGCTCGCGTGCCGCTGCTGGCGACACGCGGCGAGGGCCGCGCCCTGCTGGGCGAGGGCATGTTCCTGGCCTCGCGCATCCTCGGTGAACACCGCGAACCCACCGCTCGATCGCAGCACACCGACCGTGCCTACGAACTGCGAGCCCGTTGGCGTCCGACGCCGAACAGCGTGTTCGCCGGTGTGACTCTGGCCGATGTTGTCAACGGGCCGGCCCGCCTCCACCTGGGCACCGAGCACCGGGTTCGCAGCAACCCCTCTGCCGCGTGGCTGTCCGCCACTTGCGCTGCACTGCTGCGCGGTCCGGACGCCTCGGAAGTCCTCGCGGGACTGACCGTGACCACAGAGCCCACCGCAGTCCACCGGGGAGCCCGCTGGGAGGTGGAGTCAGAACCAGCAGCCGAGCATCGCGGTGTCCAGCGCTGCACGGTGCGGGCGACCACTGCTACCGACCTGATCATGGCAGTGTCCGTCGGCGGCGCCGCTGTGGGTGCCGTCGTGGCCGCCGTCTGCTCCCGCTGGCCGCAGGCACGAGAACAGGTCGTGCTGGCTACGATCATGGATCTGATCGGGTACGGATTCCTGATCACCGACCTGCTCACAGGCGACGTGAGCACCGACCCGATCGGCCGGCTGCTCACCGTGCTGCCGGCAACACACCCGGCACGCCCGCCACTCGCCGAGATGCGGGCAGTCCTGGCTGCCGCCGATGCCGCCGCCCCAGGGCAGCCCGAACGGCTGGTGGCGCTGGGCACGGCCAGGGAGCTAGCCGACAAGATCTGCCACGTGAACCGGCCGTTGACGGTCGACGTCGCCCTCGACGCACGAATCGACGTGCCCGCTGCACTGGTCACCGACACCGTGCGGGCCGCCGGAGTCCTCTGGCGTACCGCCACACGGCATGACCCGGCCGCCGAGTTCCACAGGAGGTTCGCCGCCCGCTACGGCCACCACCGGTATGTGCCGCTACTGGACGCCGCCGACCCGATCACCGGCATCGACACACAGGTCGAGCAGACACCGGTGTCCGACGCTGCGGGACGCACCGCGGTGCTGGGAGCCTTGATCGCCGAAGCCCTAGCGAACCATGCTGTCGAGGTCGAACTCGACGAGACGACGATCGCGGCGCTGACCGAGGATGACGCAGTGCCGCCGCAGACTGCGGACGTCTACGTCCGCGTCGTCGCCGACCACGCATCCATGACCGGCCAGGTGGACCTTCGCGGGGTGATCACCGGGTGTGTGTCGACCGCTGGTTCCACTCTGGCCCGCTTCGCCTCGCTGCTGGGCCACCAGCACATCGAACGGGATCGCGGCGAGGCACTGACCGCCGAACTGGCCGTCCGGCCACGAAGTGTCTCGGCTCAGACTCTCGCGCTGCCAGCCGGCTTCGCGACCTATCGCATCCCGATCGGTGTTCCCGGTGGCAAGGACCACGATCTGCCTCTGACAGATCTGCTCCTGCTGTCCGACGGTACTCACGTGACTGTGTGGTCGGCCACGCTGGAGCGGCAGGTTGTCCCCGTCCTCTACACGCGGCTGGCCGCGCGCCTTCTGCCGCCCGTGGCCCGTCTCCTGGATCTGCTCGGGCGGGCTGGCGGTCGTCCGTGGCACACCTGGTCTTGGGGAGCCGGCGCGCACTGGCCCTTCCAACCTCGCGTCCGGTACCGGAACACGATCTTGTCCTCCGCACGCTGGACGTTCCCGCAGGCCGTCATCGACGCGGCCGGGGACGCCGACCGGTGGCGGAGGGAACTCGACAAGTGGCGCACTTGCGTCGTTCCGGCCCCTCCGTCCACAGTCCTGACCGACGACATGGACCGGTGGCTGCCGCTCGCACTGGACCATGACATCGACCGGGAGCTGCTGCGACGCTACGTCCGGCGCGGTGTTACCGCCGTGGTCGAACCACCCGGCGGCGCGGGCGCCGAAAGCGCCGTGGTCATCGGACCCCACGGCCCACATGTGGCCGAGTTGGTCATCCCCGTGATGCGACGCGCCGACCCACCGCCACGCCCCCATCGTGCCGTGCTTCCGGCCCGCGTCCACGGCGCAGGACTGTTCCATCCCGGCGGCCCGTGGCTATCGTTGGCCGTTCCCACCGCGCCCCACCTGCAAGACGAACTGCTGCGTGGTCTGGCTGATCTGGTCGAAGGACTGGCAGAACACTGGGATACCTGGTTCTGGCTGCGCTACCGCACCCCCGAACTCGGACACCATCTACGGGTGCGCTTCCACGGCCATGCCGACGCTCTGGCTGGCCGGGTGTTGCCCGCGTTCGCTGCCTGGGCCGAGACGATGACCACTCAGCGTCTGATCGGTCGGATGGTCGTCGAGTCGTACGAACAGGAAACCGAACGCTACGGCGGCCCCGACGCCATCGAACGGGCTGAACGCGTGTTCGCCGCCGACAGCCGCCTCGTTCTCGCCTTGTTGCCTGAACCCGCTGACCGCCGGATCACGACAGCGGCGCACATCGCGGCCGTGATCACTCGCACCATCGCTGGTGGCGATCGTGCTGCACTCACCGGTGGGCATCTGGACCGCATCGGCCGACACACGATGGACCGACTGCGTCCTGTCGCTCGTGCTGCCGACACCGCCGCCGACAAGCCGGGCGACCGCGACCTGTTTGCAGCGCTCCATGCCAGTCTCATTGTCTACCGCGCAGCGCTGCCCGCCCACCTGCGCGCGGCCTGCGCGTCGTCGCTCATCCACATGCACGCCAATCGTGCCTTGGTGGCGGCCGAGGATGAGGCGCTGGTTCGAGCATTGGCGCGCGACCTGATCGGACGCGCACCGTGACCACCGCCGACAGCGGACGACTTGCGTTGGCCATCGCACAACGGCTGATGGACCCCGCCGTCGTCATTGCACATGCAGGCGAACACGCGAGGGGAACGCTGAGCGGGCTGGCCGGCACCGCGCTACTCCACGCGCGCCTGTCCGCTATTGATGACCGATTCGCCGCAGCCGCCATCGAGCATTGGAACCACGCCGCAGCACATGTCAGCCGCTGCACAGGCACGACAGGGGGCATCTTCACGGGACCTGGTGCCGTGGCCGCGTCCCTGATCCTGGGCTCGCCCTACCTGCGCGACCCGCAACGCCGGCACGACCAGTGTGCAGCAGCCGCTCGCTGGCTGACCGGCCGCGCGTTGGCTGTCGCCGACCAGTACCGGGAACAACGTCGCACGGGTGCACCGCTCGTCTCGTGGGGTGTCTACGACGCGATCAACGGCCTTGCCGGAATCGGCAGAGTCCTGCTGGCGGCCATTGACCACGGCCATGAGCACGCCCACGCCGGACTTAACGCCGCGCTCGTCGCTCTCACCACCATCATCAACACCGAGGGTCGGCGACCGGGCTGGTGGCTGCCGGCCACCGCCCACCCGGCCGCCGCAGCCGCCCATCCCAGCGGTGTCGCCACCACCGGCATGGCCCACGGCATCGCCGGACCATTGACCCTGCTCGCCATCGCGCACACCGCTGGGCATCGCGTGCCCGGTCAGGAACAGGCGATCCGCGCCGCCGCTGGTTGGTTGCTGCACTGGCGTGACCCCGCTACCGACACCTGGCCGCCCCATGTCACCGGCGTCGAACTCGATGACGACATGGCCGAGCCGGTCGGCGGTCGGCGGGACGCCTGGTGCTACGGCACGCCCGGCGTCAGCACTGCATTGAAGCACGCAGCGCACGCCCTCAACCTGGACGAGTGCCGGGCGGCAGCCGACCATGCCATGCGGACACTTGACGCACGGGACCCTTGCCACTGGGACGTGGAAGGACCCACCCTGTGCCACGGATACGCCGGGATTCTCCAGGCGTCCCATGGTTATCCCGACTTGGCGGAGCACGCTGCCGGACGCATCATCGCCAGCGCGGACTCTCACCACCCGGTCCTCGTTCAGCACCGCGACCACGGCATCGTCCACGACGCACCCGGTCTGCTGACCGGTGTTGCGGGCACTGGGCTGGCTCTTGCCGATCATGCCCAGCTATCTACGACGGCCGCCCGAACTACCTGCTGGGACAGCATTCTGCTTCTGTCCTGACCGGCGGTCGCACCAGCCCGTACGTGCGGTGATAGTGCTGGTCAGTGGCGAGACTGACGACCAGGTCGGTGGTCGGTTGCTCGGCGCATTGCCCGGCGTGCGCGTGCTGCCGTACGACCCGACCACGGAGCAACTGACCAGCGAGCAGCGAGCCGCTGAGGTTCTTGTCCCGCCCTACAGGGGCAGCTATCGGCCGCTCGGCCTACTCACGCAGTTGCCCGCGTTGCGGATGGTCCAGATCCTGTCCGCCGGCGGCGACGAGTGGCAGGCCGACGTTCCCGCCAACGTGCTGCTGTCCACAGCTCGCGTGCCCCCCGGGTCCTGGCTTTGGGGGTTGACTATCCGAGCTACGCACAGTTCCAGACGCTGACTCCTCGGATTACGTACTATTCGAGTTCGAGAACTGACTATGAGACGTCGCCCTTTCAGGATCCGCCTACGTATGACACATACCATTTTTGTCGGAGGTTCGTGATCGAATCTGCGTTGCGGGCGGCCAATGCTGATGCCGTCATCGTCGCTAGGGCACGTCGGCCAGTGACCTTCGCTGACGAAGTACGCACCACCCCAGTCGTCTATGGCACATGGACGGGGGCGGTCGACCAGGCGTGACTGGCAGCACCTCTCGCGCTGTGATCGTCTGGCGAGCGCGGCGTCAGTCAGGCAGTTTGTCAGGCAGAGACAGATCAGGGGCCGTCTACCTCGCGGTAAACGGCCCCTCAGCCGGTCGGGGTGACAGGATTTGAACCTGCGACCTCTTCGACCCGAACGAAGCGCGCTCCCAAGCTGCGCCACACCCCGGCTGTCGTGCCCGGCAAAGTCTAGCGGACGTCCGCGCCGGCTCCGAATCGGGCCGACGCTGCCGCCTCCTCGTCCGGGGCTTCGACCGTTGCCGGCCTCGGGACCAGCGTCAACAGGCTGGCTTCCGGAGGGCACGCGAACCGCACCGGGGCGTACGGCGACGTCCCCAGTCCGGCCGACACGTGCAGCCACGTGTGGGTGCCCCACCTGGACGCGCCACGGGCCCGGGACCGGTCCAGCTCGCAGTTGGTGACGATCGCGCCGTAACCAGGCAGCCGCAGTTGACCGCCGTGGGTGTGGCCGGCCAGCACCAGGTCGTAGCCGTCGTGTGCGAACGCGTCCAGCACCCTGGGTTCTGGCGAGTGGGTGATGCCCAGCCGGAGGGTCGCGCTCGGATCGGGCCGGCCTGCGATCTCCGCGTACCGGTCCCGCCGCAGGTGCGGGTCGTCCACGCCCGCCGCGACGACCGACTGGCCGCCCACGGTGAAACCCCGCCGCACGTGGGTCAGGTCCATCCAGCCGTGTTCCAGGAATGCCGC
>DASUJK010000271.1:0-4987 GCA_036279295.1 Pseudonocardiaceae bacterium
GCCCCTGCCGCCCTTCACCCGTACCACAGCGGCACAGAAGGTGCAGGCCGCCGAGGACGCGTGGAACACCCGCGACCCGGAGAAGGTGTCGCTCGCGTACACGCCGGACTCGGTGTGGCGCAACCGCGATACGTTTGTCACCGGGCGCCCTGCCATCGTCGCACTATTGACCAGTAAGTGGCAGCGTGAGTTGGACTACGCACTGCGAAAAGAGCTGTGGGCGTTCGGCGATGACCGGATTGCGGTGCGATACCAGTATGAAAGTCACGACGTGCACGGCCAGTGGTGGCGCAGCTACGGCAACGAACTCTGGGAATTCGACGCGAACGGTTTGATGGCCCGGCGTGAGGCCAGCATCAACGACGTCGCGATCACCGAGGACGAACGGCGCATCTTCGGCCCACGGCCGACCGATCAGCATGGAGTGTCGTTCCCACTCCAGTGACGCCACTGGTCCGCTGAACCGGCCATGCCAGACTTTGCGGCATGGCCGGTGTGCGTAGTGCTGGAATTCTGCTGTTCCGAGGGTCGGGCGACGCCCGGGAGGTGTTGATCGCCCACATGGGCGGTCCGTTCTGGGCTCGAAAGGACGCCGGTGCCTGGTCCATCCCGAAAGGTGAGTGCGGACCGGGCGAGGACGAACTGACCGCCGCCCGGCGGGAGTTCCAGGAGGAGCTCGGCCTGCCGGTGCCGCCCGGCGAACTGCGGCCGCTCGGTTCCGAGAAGCAGTCCAGCGGCAAGATCGTCACGGTGTGGGCGCTGGCCGGCGATCTGGACCCGGCCGCTGTCGTGCCCGGCACCTTCGAGATGGAGTGGCCGAAGGGTTCCGGCCGGATGCGGGAGTTCCCCGAGGTCGACCGGGCCGCCTGGTTCGACCTGGCGCAGGCCAGGACGAAGCTCGTCGGTGGCCAGCGGGCGTTCCTGGACCGGGTGGCCGAACTGGTGAACTGACTGGTCAGCGCGTTGTTGACCAGTGTCGAGCGCCGTCCCGCTACCGACAAGAGTTTCCGTCTTGACAAATAAATTTGTCGGTGTGAGAGTTGTCGCATGTTGGACGTGACAGTGATCGAGGATCCGGCGGTTGCCGAGATCTCGCTGGACCCGATGCGGTCTCGGCTGCTCGCCGAACTGGTCGAACCGGGTTCGGCAACGATGCTGGCCGCGCGGACCGGCCTCGCGCGGCAGAAGGTCAACTACCACCTGCGGGAACTGGAGCGGTACGGCCTGATCGAACTGGTCGAGGAGCGCAAGAAGGGCAACGTCACCGAGCGGGTGCTGCGGGCCACCGCGGCGTCCTACGTGATCTCGCCCGTGGTTCTCGCGGCCGTTCAGCCCGACCCGGCCCGGTCGCCGGACCGGCTGTCCTCCCGCTGGCTGCTGGCGCTGGCCGCCCAGTTGGTGCGGGACGTCGGTGCGCTGATCATCGGCGCCGGCAAGGCCCACAAGCCGCTGGCCACCTTCGGACTGGACGCCGAAGTCCGGTTCGCGACACCGGCCGACCGCGCCGCGTTCGCCGACGAGCTGACGGCCGCGGTGGCCGCCCTGGTCGGCAGGTACCACGACGAGACGGCGCCCCGAGGGCGCGACCACCGGATCGTGCTCGCCATCCACCCGAGCACGGTCGCGGCGAGCAACACATCCACCGAGACCGATTCTCAGCCCGAGGAGTCCTGACATGACGCACGAATTCGAGATCACCGAGGAGATCACGCTGGACGCCACGCCGGAGCAGGTGTGGGCCGCGATCGCCACCGGGCCGGGTATCGACTCCTGGTTCATGGGCCATTCCGAGGTCGAGCCGAGGGAGGGCGGCCGGAACACGATGAGCCTCGGCGGCTACGACCAGGCGTCCACGGTGACCGCCTGGGAGCCAGGCAAGCGGTTCGCGTTCAAGGGCGACACCAACCCGGACGGCACGTTCATGGCGTTCGAGTACCTGATCGAGGGCCGCGACGGTGGCAGTTCGGTACTGCGGTTCGTGCACAGCGGCCTGCTCGGCGACGACTGGGAGGCCGAGTACGACGCGCTGCGCGAGGGCGACCCGATGTACCTCAAGAAGCTGGCCACCTACGTGGGCAACTTCGCGGGCCGGACGTCCAGCGTGAACATCTTCCTGCCCGGCCCGGAGGTCGCTGACGGTGACCGGGTGTGGGCGGCCTACCAGTCGCTGCTCGGCCTGACCGGGCCCGCCACCGACGGTGCCGCCGTGCGGGTCGCCGTGCCCGGCCTGCCGGCCACCGACGGCGTGGTGGCGTTCACCCACCTCCCGTCCTACGTCGGCGTGCGCACTGCTGACGGAATCCACACACTGATGCACGCGCGCGGCAACATCTTCGTCGAGTACCACGGCTTTTCCGACGACCAGGACGAGACGGAAATCCAGGCCGCATGGCAGTCCTGGCTCACCAAGACGTTCGTCTGACACCTGAGGCAAACCACCCGTAACACGGCCGGTACCGGTTCCCCGGTGCCGGCCGTTTCTGTGACGAAAAGCAGGAAGATCAGCAGACATAAGGAGTTCGGCGTCACTCCCCTTGGGGGTGGCATGAACAGGGGCCGTGTGTTGGACTCGTCCTTGGGGTGTCGCAGCTGCCGGTCGTCATGCGAAGGGAACCGCCGATGGACTTCTCCCTGCACGAGCAGAGAACGCTCGCCAGGATCGAGCAGGAACTGTCCGACGACCGTCGCCTGACCGCTCTCGTGAAGATCCTGGACCCGAAGCGGCCCAAGCGGTTGCGCAGGCTCAGGTCCCTCGCGTCCCGGCTGCGCCACCCCCGCCAGGCCATCCCGCCGATGCCCGGCCACCTCCGTGTGTTCGACACGCGGCCGCTGCTCGCCCTGACGATCGTGCTCACCGTGGCCTGCACGGCCGTGCTGGTCACCGCACTGGTCATGGGCCTGGAGACGCTGGTGATCTTCGGCTCCATCGTGCTGCCGCTGCCGCCGCTGCTGGGCTTCGTGGCCTACCTGCGGCTGCGCCCGCGCAAGCGTCGCCGATAGCGTCACGGTTCTGCCGCCACCCGATGTCGAGATCGCACCGGGTGCGTCGACTCCTGGGTAGTGGCACCCCGCGGTGGGTGCCGGCAGCCTGGGAGGGACACGATGAAATGCCTGTTGATGATCTATTTCAACGAAGCCACGTGGGACGGGCTGTCCGAGGCTGAGCACCAGCAGGTGTTCGACGGGCATGACAGTTTCATCAAACTCGTCACCGAGTCCGCGAGATGATCGGCACCGAGGCGCTCGCCAATCCGACGGTCCACACCGGACTACTCGATCATTCTTCTGCCGTGCGGAGTTTCCCGCGCAGCACCTTGCCCACCGCCGAGTGCGGCAGCTCGTCGACGACCCGGATCTCGCGCGGCACCTTGTAGCGGGCCAGTTCGCCCTTGCAGTAGTCGATCAACCCGGTCGCGTCCACGGCGCCGCCCGATCGCGGCACGACGTACGCGACGCCGACCGTGCCCCACCGCTCGTCCGGCCTGCCGACAACGGCGACCTCGGCGACGGCGGGGTGGCCGTAGATCACGTTCTCCACCTCGCTCGGCGACACGTTCTCACCACCGGACACGAACATGTCGTCGAGCCGGTCGAGGATCTTGTAGTAGCCGTCGTCGTCCCGCCACACCAGGTCACCGGTGTGCAGCCAGCCACCGCGCAGCGCGCTCGCGGTGGCCTCCCGGTCGCGCCAGTAGCCTGCGAAGACGGCAGGGCCACGCACCAGCAACTCGCCCTCGCGCAGGTCGGCGTGGAGCTCACCGGTGGCCGGATCGGCCAGCGCTACGTCGACGTACGGGTAGGGCCGGCCCGCGAAGCCCACCTTCTGCCTCGCCGCCTCCCCGGGCAGACACAGCACGTTCGGTGCCGCTTCGGTCAGACCGTAACCCTGCACCAGGCCGACACCCCTGGCGTGCCATGTGTGCAGCAGCGGTTCTGGCATCGGTGCGCCACCAACGACCGCACCACGCAGGCTGGTCAGGTCCGTGGCCGCGAAGTCCGGATGCTGGGCCAGGAACAGGTAGTTCGCGGGCACGCCCATCATCGTCGTGACCCGGCGCTGGGCGATCAGCCGCAGCACCCGGCCCGCGTCGAACGTGCGCTCCAGCACCACGGTCGCGCCCACCCACAGGGCCAGCAGCGGCTGCACGTTCCAGCCCCCGACGTGGAACTGCGGCAGGATCGACAGGACCACGTCGTCCGGTCGCAGCGGCACGGCCATCGACAGGCTGAGGTTGGTCCAGTAGCAGTTCGCGTGGCTGAGCACGACACCCTTGGGCCGACCGGCCGTGCCCGACGTGTAGATCATCAGCAGCGGGTCATCGGCCAGCGGCAGGTCGTCGGGCGGCTCACCGGCCCCGTCGACACCACCGAGCACGGCGGTCGGTGGGGCGGTCGGCAATCGAGCCAGCGCGCCGTCGGCCAATTCGGCGAAGTCGGGCTCGACCAGCAGCAGGCCCGGCTCGGCGTGGGCCAGTTGCAGCGCGATCTCCCGTGCCGACAGGCGCCAGGACAACGGCACCAGCACGAGCCTGGCCAACGCGCACGCGAAGAACACGACAACATGCTCCGCGCTGTTGCCGGTCAGCGTGGCGATCCGGTCGCCGGGTCGGTGGCGGGCCCGCAGCACACCGGCCAGTCGGGCCGCGCGGTCGGCGAGTTCGCGGTAGCTGATCTCGGTGGGCCCGGCCGCGATGGCGATCTTGCCCGGGTCCCGGAGTGCGCTGTCGGCGAGCCAGCGATCCAGCGTGTGTGGTCCGTCGGCCCGCTCCATGTTGACATCATGCCGGGCAACCAGTAATACCTGAATCATCTCTCATATTGGAGGCCGATGATGCCATCAGCGTTACGCGCTCTCGCCGTCGCCACCACCGCGTTCGCCCTGGCCGTCACGGGTGCCGTGACCGCGGCGGCCCCGGCGGCCGCCGCGGTGGGCACCCTGAGCCTGCTCGGCACGACCGCTGGTGTCAGCCACGGTTGGGACAGCGTC
>DASUJK010000272.1:0-21657 GCA_036279295.1 Pseudonocardiaceae bacterium
GGAGGGGAAGATGCACCTATGGGCGGTCGGTGGTCGAGAGACATCGGCGGGTCGCTGGCGGCATGCGAATACAGAAGGTCAGTGAGTTGGTGACCTCTTAGGTGTGAACCAAGGACGCCATAGTGCGCCGACCTGCGGAAATGCAATTCCCCCAGGTCGGCGCGGCTCCGTTCAGAGTCGTTCAGCGCAGTTCAGTGCTGTTCAACGCGCATGCGTGCTCCCCATTTGCTCCCCGCGCTGCTCCCCAGTGGCGGAGCCGCTTCCAGCCGAAGCTGATCTGCATGCCGAGCTTGCCGACGCACGGCATACCGACCGACCTCGAGGAAGCTGTCCATGGGTAGCGGCGTACCGTCCTTGACCTGGGTGGATTTCGTTATCGGCACGCACAAGGCCTCGCCCTAGGCCCTTGAGGCTGAACGGATCGATCACCTCGCCGTACATCGGCAAGATCGTCTCAGCGAGGTCATCCACGAGTATTGACCACCACTCGACCTGTGGATGGAGTTTGTCAGCACGCACGCCTTCACACTGAAACGCCACGTCGGTTAGCACCGACATTCCGGCTTGCCGCCGCAGTACCTGCACCATGGGCACTGGAACCGGGCTTTGCGGTTGTCACCCACGCAGGGCATGGACAGGATGTCGGCACCGAGAACCATGGTGACGATGTCCGCGTCGGTGGTGTCGTCCGCCTTGTTGCCCGGCCACAGGACGGGATAGTGGTTGGTGCAGTTGCCGCACACTCGGGTGCCGAACCACACGATGCGGCATGCGGTGCACTCACACTCGAATGTGTCCCCACCCCGCGACCGGAACGTCGTGGTCGCCGCCTTGTGGCACAACGGGCAAGTCTCGAACAGGGCGAACTCGTTCGCCAGGGCGGCCAGACGATTCTGGATTTCTCGGCCGATGGTGTGCTCCCAGGCAGGTGCGGCGCCGGTGCCGGACCTGCCTGCAGGCTTGAGCGTGGCCATCAGCTCGGCTTGTTCATCGATCGATGGACGACTGAGCAGCCAGATGTCTCGGTCGGTCACCTTCAACCAGGGGGCGGTGGCGGCCGGGATCTTCTGGCCGATGGGCAACCGCGGCGGATACCGCCGTACCAGGGGCACGCCGTGGAGCATCCATCGCAGGGCTCGCGCGAGGCGCTCCTCGCTCTCGATCTCCACCGGACTTGCCGGCACCACCATGACCAACGGCCCGGCGGCGCCCCCGCCGGGCGAACGCCCGTCGACCGGCCGGGGAACCGTGGAGTGCAGTCGGCGTCTGGTCGCGAGCAGCAGATCCGCCCGGTTGGAGCGGAGACCGGGGTACACGACGACGAGATCAGTGCCGCTCGTCGCGATCGCGCGGTCCAGCCGGTCCAGCCGGTTGTCGAGCACCGCCGGCGGTGCGGGCGCGGACAGATCGTGACCGATGGCGAGTACCCGGACAAGCAGGTCGTCTTCAGCCCCACCACCGTTGCCTCGCCACAACTGTACGGCGCCGTCCGGGGCGATGACGCAGGTCAGCTCACCTGTCTGGCCCGAAAGGCGCATCGATGAGACGGGTGTGGGTCCGGTCGGCTCGACCGGCTCGAAGCCGAGCACCCGGCAAGCACGGACGACGAGCGCGGCGACGTAGCTGTCGTAACTGGCGAGGAAACGGGCGTTCAACTCCTTCCGTTCCTGCCGTGCCGTCATGTCATATCCGGCCCAAGCAGCCCACAACGCGCCGACGCGGCGATAGCGTGCCTCGCTGGTGAAGAGGTTGGTACGGGTCAGCTGCACCGACAGCCGCACGCGACGGTTGGCATGCCGGTACGCCGGGGAGCCGCGCAGCACGAGCACCCTGTCCCTGACCTTCTTCAGCCGGTCGAGACTGACCTGGATGGTGGACGCGGCCCCTCTCGTCTCCTTGGCCATCTTGCTGAGCAGAACGGCCAGCCGGTCGCGGCGGCGCCACAGTTGGTCGTGGTGTAGGGCCTGTTCGTATTCGTCGATGTTGGCCAGCCCGTCGGCGAGTTCGGTCAGCTCGTTAATGCGTCGGGCCAGATACTCCCGAAGGCGGTCGACCATCTGCGCGGCAACCCGGTTCTCGTAGAAGTCGTACTGTTCGACGTACCGCATAGACAGCAGGCGCAGTGGCAGCACACGACCGTGTTCGACGCCCACCAACTCGTCGGGGTGCGCCGCGAGCCTGGTGAGCCCGGCGGGCGGGACCCGACGCGCCTGCGCGGCGCGGACCAACTCGGTTGTCGTGTCCAGCCGGTCGTGCGGTTGCCAGCAGACGGAGTTGAGCGCGTCGATCTCGTTCAGCACGGCCAAGTCGACCTTATTCAGGTCAGCCCGGTCGGCCACGTCCTGAACGAACATGTTCACGTCGAGCCAGCCAGCCACCGTCTGGCTGTGCAGTAGGGCGTCGCCGATCTGGGTCACCGAGGTAAGCACCAAATCGTCCGGGCGACCTTCCTGGTTGCCGACGAGCTGTTCGCCTGAGCCGTCCCGGCCCGCCGCGTACTGCCCGATCAGCGGTTCCCGAACCATCGGCCGGATGCTGGCGGCGAACCGGTCATAACCGCTGTCGCGCGTGCTTTCGTCACCACTGGCCATCACCGGCATCCGCTAGCCCGCCCAACGTCGGGCCACGTCGTCGAGCACTCCTATGCAGCGCACCGCCGTACCGGCGAATCCGTTCTTCTCCCAGCGTTCTTCGATGCTGGTGCGAAGCGCGGCGACGCGTTCCTCAGTCACGTCGTAGCGGTTGCGTAGCCTGCTCAGGACCTTCGTGGCGAAGAAGTGGTCGACGGCCAGCGACAGCCCGTCCTGTGTCAGGTCGTCGTATTTATGCTTCTCGTCGGGCCGGGCACCTTCCCACGCCGCGACTACTACCGGGACGAACTTGTTGAACTGCTTCACGATGCGCGGTGCCACCTGTACCCTGCCGTGCTCGAACAATGGGTCCGCCATCTCCTGCACGAACGTGTAGGCGCCCTTTGTCTTCTCGTTGTGCTCGCGTTGTGCGGCCTTGAACGCATCGCGCAACGCCTTGACGTCGTACGGTTCGATCCGCTCGATCCGCGAGCGTCGCACGAACGGCCGATGTGCGGGCAGTTCCATCACATGTGCCCGGTTGTAGGTCTTGTCCGCGAACTCCAAGGTTGATTCGTCCTGGTTCGCCGTGCCGACGAACCACACGTTGTCCGGCAGGTGAATGCTCGTTCCGTCCACGAGGTTCCGTGGCGTCCTGCCGTTGCCGCCATCCGTGGTGACCAGTTGAATCGGATCGCTATCGGAGTTCTCCAGCTTCGACAGGATCACCGAAAAGTACTGCTCGGGACGGGATAGGTTCATCTCATCCAACACGATGAAGAACGGGCGATCCCGGTACCGGGGGGTCTGCGCCAGATACAAGGCCTGGAGGAAGTCGCTCTCCTCGAAGCGGTGCTCGAAGGTGTTGTGATTGCCGAACAGATCGGCCCGGTCCCGCCAACCCGCCTGCACCTCGACGACCACGCAATGGGTGCCCAACGCCGAGGCTACCGCGAGCGGCAGCGACGTCTTGCCGGTGCCGCTCATCCCCTCGAGCAGGTGCAGCCTGGTCATCGCCAGACCACCGAGCAGGACACAGAGGTCGTTGAGCCGGTAGGCCCGCTCCCTGTCGGTGAAGATCACCGCCTGCATCTCCCGTGCCAGCTGCGACAGGTCCGGTGGCTCGGACTCTACATAGCCGGAATCGCCGAGGGCCTCCTCGTCGTCCATTGCGACGCATCGGGGGAACAAAGCAGTACCCGGCTTCGGCCGGTCCCGGAAGATGTCCTCGATGGTGCCGCTCAGCTCCGCGATGCGCTCCTCGTAGCCCCGCTTGACCAGTTCGAAATGCTTCTCCAGATCCCGCAGTTGCTCGATCTCGAGGTTGTTGATCCGATTGGCGAGCACCTTGCCTCGTAGCTCAGCCACCTCGTACTCAAGCTGCTCACGCCGGGCCTCCAGCTCGCGGTTGCGGGTCTCCAGCGCCCGCAACCTGCTCAGATTGTCGTCGTCGAGTCGCTCGGCCAGCTTGTTGTGCAGGTCCACGTTCGCAGCCCGGACGGCTTCCAGTTCGGTCAGCAAATGACCGGCCTCGATGTGGCCAAGCCGCAGTCGCTCCCGCTCGTACTCTGTGAGCTTCGCGGTGAGTTCGTTGACCAGTTTCTCTGACTCCTCCGCCCGGACCCGCACCGTGTGCATCTCGCGGTCGACCGCAGCGATGTCGGCGGCGGCCCGCGCGGTGATCTCCGCGTCCAAGTCGGCCGCCCGGGCGTCCAGCTCGATCTGCGTCGTGCGAGCCGTGCGCTGCAATGAAGCCAGAAAGCGCTCCCGTTCGTCCAGCTCCGCTCGCTCGTGCTCGAGCCGTTCCTCGGTATCTCGATGCTCGGCTGTCAACGCCGCTCGCGCGTCGGCCAGCTCTTTGTCCGCCGCCAGCCTGCGGTCCGCCAGCTCCTTGGTCAGTTGCTCGTGTGCCGCTTTGGCCGCCTCAGCGAAGCCCGCCTCGGCCGCACGCTCGCGAGTGGCTACCGCGTCCTCCCGCTCGGCCAGCTCCGCCGCTTTGGCCTCGACGTCGGCCAGCCGCTTATTCGCCGCGTCGCTGGCCGCACCTGCCTGTTCCCGCTGCTCGGCAACAGCGCCCAGCTTGGTGGCCAGTTCCTCGGCTCGTTGGTCGGCTACACGTCCACGTTCCGCTGCAGCATCGGCACAACGCCGGTACTCTTCGGTTTGCTCGGTGAGCGCGTCGAACGCCACGAGCAACTGATCAGCGGTGACGGTCCCGGACACGACGGGCACCTCGGGGAAGTCGGCGTCTCTGGTCAGCCCTTCGTCGGCGAGGGCGGTACGCACGTTGCCAGTCGAGGCCGCCCGCGCAATGGCGTGCTGCACATCTGCTGCCTTGTCCTTGGCGGTCGGCCGGGCGCTCGGCGCACCTGACTTACCTCTGCTCGCCTGCCCGCGCTGAGGCGGGTTCGGCTTCCGCTTTCGTCCCATGTACTGCGGATCCCTAATCAGTAGTAGGGGTGTGGAGTTCGTGGCGTCGGTGGCCACGGGTTCGTGTTCCTGGTTTGGTCGGCCGCCGGGTGATGCCTGGTGTCTCCCGGCGTTCGACGCCTTGAGAAAGAACAGCGCGTCGGGCGGCGGATCAGGGCGCGCGTGTGGGATGCCGTGGTTCGAGCCCGCCGCAGGGGCGACCCTCCAGGTGGTTGCTCTCAAGCTTTGAGCTCTTCGGAAGAGTGAGGTCCTGCGGTGCGCTGGAGTCACGGACGGTTGGTGAGATGACGGACCATCGAGTCCCGTGATTAGGGTGCCGGATAACCTCGCGTGGGCTCGTGAGCAGCGCCGATGGCGAAGCAGTGATGTCGAGTTGGGATTGTTCTCCGGGACTGACTGGGCCGAGAGGTTCCTTGGCCAGCTCTACGACGAACACCTGGCGTTTCACCCTCCCGCGCTTGCGGCCTGACTCTTGGCTTCGTGAGACGTGGTTCTCGTCCTGTCGGCTGTCGGCACGCCCAAATATGCCGCAGTTGTCTCGCGTGCTAGATGCCGCGCGATCTCCCCGAACTCCCGGTTCAGCACGACCCGCGCGCCGTGCACCACTTCGTTCCGATCGCCGGAAATGTTGGTCAGGAGCTCGATGAGTCGTGGGTTTCCACAGGCCAGCTGACGCACCGGATGTGCGCTGTCACCATGCGCGGCAGATACAACGGACGCCGCGAGGAGCATCGGCGTGGTGGCCTTCACCGGTGTGGTGAAAGCCTTCCTTAACGACTTCCAGTCGATCGCCCGCAGCGAGTTGCTTTGAGCAAAAGGAAGCCCGATGGCGCGGCAGCATTCGCCGTAGTACTGCCATGCCGGCCTGGCCTCGTCGAACTCCGTGCTCGCCACTGGGAACCTGGTGATGACGTCTCGCAGGATCGCCTCGTGAACCTGCCAAGACAGGTGGGCAATGTTACCGACCAATGCCGTGTTGGCCGGATTGGACTTGACACGGTGAAAGTCGCGTTCGAGCAGCGTGAGCAGTTCGACGAGATCGGGATGCTCGCGCAGACGGGTGGTGAACGTCAGCTCGAGCATCTCGGTGTGGTGCCGGCGAAACGCGACATCGAGCCGTTCATACTCGCTCAGACGCGCCTCGCTGTGGTATCCGACGAACTGTTCGATGCACTCCCGCAGCGACTGGTTGCGCATCGCCCTGGTCTGGACCAGTCGTCGCAGATGCGTGCTCGGGTATCCGGTGAACGGGCTGTTCGCCTCCCAACTGATGTTCGTCTCCTCGTCCGCCTTGCCCTTACGCAGGCGTAGCACGACCGGCAGCCAGACCGGCTGGCCGGTGCCGATCATCGAGACGCGGGAGACGACGCGGTCCGGCGGCGGCACGGCAAGGCGACGTGCCTTGCTCCGTCGCCGTCTCGCCCGTTCACCGCGTGCGACGGCCTCGACGATCTCGCTCCGGCCCGGTGCTGGCTGTCTCGACTCCTCGTCCGGTAGCACTTGCACCGGCAACGCGGACTTGCGCAACGGCGCGCCCGCGGTCCTGAGCTGGATCGCGACCCGGTCCGACCGCTGCCAATCGGCGGGCGCGTCCTCCGGGCGGATGGTCGACGCCGGCCACAGGGTGCCGGTGAACGGGTCCTGGTAGACGAACGTGACAACGTTGCGGGTCGGGTCGATGAACCCGTCGCGCAGCGCCGCACGACCGCGCTCCGTTACCGAGCCCCGCTCGTCGAGGTAGAACAGCTCGCGTAGGTCGTTACGCACCAGGGCGACCAAGTCCGGTTCGAGGCCGAGAAGCGCGCTGATCTCCGCAACATCGCGGTATCCGGACCTAGCGAGGCCGAGCACGGCGTTCTGGAACATGTTGAGCCGGTCTTCGTAGACCAGCGGCGCGACTACCCGATAGCGCAGGGCGGGCCAGAGCAGCCAACGCTGCGCGCCCGAGTACTCGACGACGTCTGGCAGCAATACGGGGGTCTCAGGACCGAATGCCGGCACCGTGCTCCCCCTCACACAGCTCGCGAAAAGCGACGAGCCCCTCGGCGAGTGATCGGGTCCGGCTCTGCTCGTCAACCTGTTGCAGCACCGAGGCTCGCTCTGCCATCGCGACGTCGCCCACCGCGATCAGCAACCGGCGTTGTCTGCTCAACGCGACGCACATCCGGCTGTCCCGTAGCAGGTGGCCATAACGACGAACCGCGTCCCGCGCGTCGCCCAGCCCGTCCGGTGGTGGGCTGCTCCTGGTGACCGAGAGCAGCACGACGTCGAACTCCATGCCCTGAAACGCGTCGACGGTGCCGACCCGCAGCCGGGGGCGCGGCTTGGGTTCGTCCGTCATGCTCATCTCGGCCGATGGCTGGAAGGTGTCGTCGTCATCCAGCACACCGAGGCCGGCGTCGACCAGCTTCTGCTCGATACATTCCTGCTGTGACTTGTAGAAGGTGATCACCCCGAATGTCAGCTTCCGCGCCTGGTCCAGCCGCGCCAATTCACGCAGTTCGCGGACCAGTCGCTCGGCCTCGGCCTCGCGCACCCGGCTGGTGCCCGACCGCTTGTCAGCGCCCTTGGCCAGCGGCACGTCGATCCAGCCTGCCACCTTGCCTCGGTAGGGCGCGAGGTCGTGGGTCAACGCATGGGTCGACTCGTGTGACTTGATGGCGTCCGGTCCGCCGTAGAACACTGAGCTGACGAACGTACCAAGCGCGGGATGCATGCGGAACTGGGTCTCCAGCCGAATGACCCGTATCGTCTTCTCCCCGTCCCTGTTCTCTCCGCCACCGAACATGGTGAACCAGCGCTCAAACAGGCTTGTCGACAACGACGAGTCGCCGAGACCCTTTTCCCGCGTCAGCGCCTTCTCGATCTTCATCTCGATCGCATGCGGCAACTGTTTGTGATCGCCGACCATGATGATCCGCTCCCGTGCGCAGGACAGCGGGATCATCAGGTCGAGCGGGTTCGCCCGCGCCGCCTCGTCCACGATAACCGTGCTGAAAACCGGCATGGGCGCGTCGAGCACCTTGTTCATCTGCTGGGACTGCGCCTGCTGCACCGTGGAGGCGAGCACGGCGTTGTAGCGCTGCAGGGTCGATTCCACCAATGCCAGGTCCTCGGTGAGATCGGCGCGATAGGCGATCAGCACATCGTCAGCGCCGTCGACGTTCTCCGCGACGACCTCGGTCATCCGTCTGGCGAGTTCGTGGAGCAGTACCTCGATGTCCGGGTCGTGCGTCACCCGCACCGCGCCGAGCCTGCCAGAACGCAGCCGCCGTAGCAGATCGAGCCGCAGCGCGACGAGGTCGACAAGCAACCGGGCATCGGCATGCCCTGCGACACCTGCCCGCGCAAGGACCGCACTACCAGGCTCGTCGAGCAGGCCCAGATCGGTGAGGACCGGCAGCGCGTAGTCCGCCCGCGCGGGTCCGTCGTCGGCGAACGCGGCTTCGGACACCCTGATGGAGCGAATCGTCGCGCTCGCCAAGGCCCGCTGCGTTGAGGTCATCGACCGAAGGTTCGCCAGCCTGGCCCGCACGGTCGCCCTGGCCCGCTCAATCCGGCCACGGAACTCGGCGGGTAGGTCGGCGCCGGCGAGCCGCTTCACCTCGTCAAGGATCTGCAGCAGGTCGCCATCCGCGACAGGGGAATCACTGTAGCTCTCGGCGAGCCGACGCAACTGGTTGATCTCGTCACGCCGGGCCACGTCCGGTCGGTGTGTGCTGAGATACGTGTTCACGGTCGCCACGGTCTCGTCCCGCCAGTTAATGACGTTCTGCTTGCCGCGCCCCGGTCGGGAGTCGACTCGGGTTGGCGGCAGCCCGTGGTGCCTGGCACGGGAAGCGACGTTGTCCACTGCCTCGTGTTCGAAGCTGGTCAGCAGAGTCCGGTTGACCGCGTGGGCGGTGTCCCCCAACTCATCCAACGCGCGCAGGAGCGCGGAGATGAACTGTGTCTTACCGGTACCGGGCGGTCCCTGCACCAACAGGATGTCGGGTGTCCGCAAGGCCATCCGCAGCGCTTCCAACTGAGAGGGGGTCGGTGCGTTTCCGCCGAACGCGCCACGTACCGACCTGGTCAGCACCCGGTCGAAGCGCTTGTCCATCCGCTGTCGAGCGTCTACATCAGACTTGCCCTCGAACAACAATGCCAGGCCCGGCATCTCTGCCTGCCCGGACCAGATCCGGTCCCGCGCCTCGTCTCGCCTGCGAAGCCGGGTCCGGTCGCCAGACAGTGAACGGAACAGCCAGCCGGACTGCACCGGTACTGACCTGTCGTCGTCCCTGGACGGCTCGACGTCGATGGTCCAGTTGGTCAACGAGACCTTCTTCACCACCGCCGGCACACCGGTGACCCGGTCACTGCGTCCGGCGATCTCCGGCGGCAACGCTGTCGCGGCTTCCAACTCCAGTTCACCCTCGTACGTCTGGACCGCACGCAGGAACGCCGCCTCCCGTCTGCCCTGGCGCATAGCGAAGCGCAGGAGCTTGCCCTCGACAGACCAGTCGTGGTACTGGCCCGCGCCGAGCCGCAGCGCGTCGTCAATGATCGCCGCCCGTTCGATTTCGTTGTAGGCGTTCCACATCTCGATGTAGGACTGGCCGCTGTCAGCCAGACCGGCCAACATAGCCCGTAGCTCCTCATCGGCGAGCCCGGCAGACGTCTTGTCGACGAAGTCGACCTCGACCTCGCTGAGCATCGTCCACCTCGGTGGCTGCCGACTGCCGACCTCCACCAGGCGGACCACACACAGCCGGTCGTCCCGGACCGCTACGTCGGCCAGCCATCGCCTTCCGTGCATCGTGAAGCCTTTGTCCGCCACGTCCGGGTCTGTTACCGGCCCGCCGCTGTATATCAGGCGCCGCCGTGTCCTGGCTGGCGCCGGGGTCAGGGTAAACTCGTCGACCAACCAGCTCGCCACCGCCGAGAAATACGCGCCCATCCCACGCAGCGCGAGACGCACCTTGTCGCGTACCTCGTCGTCTACGCCGATGCTCAACGGCTTACGCAGCGGAATGTCCCGGAACCGGTGGCACTGTAAGAAGATCGTCCCCGATCCTGGCCGCCCCCGGTCGGCTTTGACCTCCTTGACCTGGACAACCCAGGTGACGACGACGTGGTCGGTCGGCGTGAGCACACCGAGTTGGGCCGGAGTTCTTGCGTTCACCCGCAGCTCGGCACCGTCGGCGCAGCACAGTGTCGCGTCATGTCCTGCGCCTGCAGCAACCCGCCGCACCCGGACCTCGGGATTGGCCTGCTTGTCGTTGCCCTTGACGGCGGCCAGCAGCGGCGGTAACGACTGTTCACGCGGCAGGGTGAACGTGAGTTCGATAATCTCGGTCTCTCCAAGCCGAAGGCTGTCCGCGAGCATGGGTCACCTCACCGGTGGCCTGATTGCGAGCACCCGGTGAGGGTTCCGGTCCACGCCGAAGTGATAGTCCCAGGCCATGTCCGCCTGTTCGGCCGTGCGCCCGTTCGGCTGGAGCTCCCGGCCGCTCCCGCCACGCGGCGGTACCCGCCGTACGGACTGGGTCCCAGTGTTGCGGACAAGCAGGTGGTCCGAGCCGTCCCAGAACAGCCGCAGTACGGGCGCGTCTGGGTCAGTGACAGACCGCCGCACCGTCCTCGCCTGGACGGTCAGTTCGTGGTCTGGCTGCAGCACAAGATAACGCTTCGTCTCCTCGAGCGTGGGCAACCGCAGTTCGCCGATGGGTGGATACTGGTCGAGTATCTCGACGACGATCGTTGGCGGGCGGGAGGCGCCGCACCACGAGCAGCGGTTGAACGAGACGTAGAACGTCTGTCCGCACGAGACACATGTCACAGTCAGGTCAGCCGCAGCCCACAGCATTTCCGCCCATTCCCCAGCCGACGGTCGCGCCCGCGGGTCGGTCATCCCGTCCTCGAAGGTCCGGGCGAACAGCTGTCGCAGCCTGGTGGTGATCACCTGCCGCGGGTCGAGCCCGGCGTGCGCGGTGCGGTTACGGTCGTCGGTGGCGTGGCCAACCCATGGCAGCAGGCCGCGTAGCGCGTCCTGCTCATACTTCTCCGGATCGTCGGCCACCATGTCGCCGAGCAACGGATGGTCGGCGACCAACGTCTGGTAGGCGAGCACCGCGAACGAGTGACGATCGGAGTGCACCGTGTTCCCCGTGAGCTTTCGCATGATCTCCGGCGCCGCGTAAAAGGGAGTATGAAGCACACGATCCACAGTGGACGTTTCAATACGAAGGTTGTCCGCGTCGACGAACCACACTTCGCAGTGCTCGTTCGGCGCGGAGACCAGCACGTTTCCCGGTGACACGTCTCCGTACACGATTCCCCTGCCGTGTAGCACACTCAACGTCTCGGCGCTGCGCGCGAGGAGCCGCAACCGCCTGCGCAGGCCGCCGCCCTCGGCGTACCACGGTCCGAGTTCGCCATCCGGCGGCTCGCATATGGCCCGCATCGCGACCATATCCTCAAGCAACAGCATCACGTAGCCGACGTGCGGTGGCGCCAGACTCTCCTCAGGCTGACTGACCGGCACCCCGTCCAGCGGCAACCAGTCCAATCGGGCGAGTCGGTCCTGGAGGTCCTCGGCTGTCTCCTTCTTATTGCAGAGCTTGACCGCGCGTCGGCCTGTCCGCGTGCGAAAAACCGTGCCTTCACCACCATCGCCAAGTGGCTGTTCGGTCACTAGCTCATAGCTGATGCCGGTGCTCGCGCCGCGAACATGTCGCGGCCAAGCCGTTTCCTGGGCCAGATCGGACCCGTTCACGAGTTACCCAGGTCTTCGAGGCGAATCGGCTTGCGCCCGGTCCGCTCGTGCAGTTGGTCGGTGACCGTCGCGGTGACCCACCGGAACAGGCCGGCGATCTCGTGCACCTGGTCAGCGCGCAGCACGTCCTGCCCAGGCGTGCTGAACACCCGCAGCACCTCCTCCGCCTCCGACGTACGGTCCGACCCGATGCCAACGGCCAGCCGCAACGCTTTGCTCCCCTTCCGGCTGTCCAAAAGCTCGTCCAATGCCTCCTGCCACTCGTCGGTTGGCGCACCGTCAGAGACCAGCACCAGCGTCGCGGGGAACGCCTGATCGGGTACCACGTCCTGGTCTGCCAACAATGCATTGACCATGGTCAACGCGGCGCCGAGCGGAGTGCGCCCCGATGCGGTCATCTCGGCCCAGGACACCTGGACCGCCGGGGTGATCGGCTGATGCAGCCGCGCGGTCTCACCACCGAACACGATGACCGCGACATGGATCTCACCGCGCACGGAGTCCTCCGCCGCGAACGCACGCAGCATCTCCGCGACACTCCGATTGAGCAGCTCGATCTTCTCACCGTCCATGCTGCCGCTCACGTCCACCAGCAGCACCACCGGCATCGGCCGTGGTGGCCTTCTGCTTCGCGCCGACATCGCGGTCATCTCGACACCCTGCCCGCCTGGGTCGATCGCCGAACTACCCACGTAAGCGTCTCTCCTACACCCTCGTCACACGCGCGTACGATCTTCAAGAGAACACGACAGAATGCTCGTCTGACGGGGGAGGAGTCAAGCCTTTTCATGACTTTGTTGCGAGACGTCAGCACCGTCCCAGGGCGCGGTCGCCGGGTCCGGTTGCAGGAATAGCGGTAGTTCGGCGAGATTGTGGCCGGGCACGTAGTCCTTGTACCGCTTGTCGTCGTGGGCGTACGAGATGAACACCAGCGACCCGGTGCGCCCGTGAGTACTCGCCTCGGCCATGGCCTTGATCCCCGGTCGTCGGTCGTTGACTGCCAGACCAGAATCCTAACAAAGAGCAGGACTCTGCCCTCGACGGCGGTGTCGCGATTTAACGATGGACAATGAGTCTGCTGAGTTGTCAGAAAGTGGACAGATGCATTGTGTCAAGCTCCGGCGCTCGTGAGGATCGCCCTTCCAATGGTTCGCGAGAGGGCGAATCTGGTTGGTTGCGAGCTTGCTCCCCGAAGTACGAAGAGCTCACCGAGGCGGCGGTCCGCAGCAGGTCCCTTCAGTGCCGTTGACCTGTGATTCTGTACCGTTGAGGTCCGTTGAGCACACCTGGAGGAGCTCATAGGGTTCCGTTCAGAGTCATTGTGTGCAGTTGGGGACCGTTCAGCACACATGTCTGCTCCCCGCCGTGCTCCCCGGGCGCGTCAACTATTGGGGAGAGCCGCTGATCTGTGGGGCTGTGACGCTACACGTCACCCAGCGCTGTCACGTATAGGGCGCACATGAGTACCGACCTGCCTGGATGGAGTTTCGGCAGGCACAACCCTTGCGAGCCCGACCCCAGCCCCTTGAGCCCGACCAGTTCGAACGCCTCACCGTACGCCGGCTGAACCATCTCGGCGGAGTCATTCACGAGTATCGACATGCCGCTTGACCTGCGCGGACGTGGTTTTCGACACGCACAACATCGACAGAATCGGCTCGGTGGACTGATCCACGAATATCACCACGTTGCATGATGTGACACAGTTTTCGGCGCCCACAGGGTGCTCGGGTGACACTCGGGGTTCTGATCAACTACTATGAGCGGGCCGCGTAAGCTGCTGGTCAGAGCCGGTGGCTGACTTCTGAAACCCCACACGGTCAGTGGTCGGTCTGGCGTGGTGTCCATTCGAGGTTATGTTCGACCTCGTTGTCGGCCGTCAGGCGAGCGGCCTCCGCCTTCACGAGCGTGACCTGCTCCCCGTCGAATAAGTAGGAAGCGCAAGCGTTCACCCACTGATAGTCGCCATGCGGATAGGAATCGTACGATTGCTTGCCGATCAGGACCGTCCAGAACAGCGTCCGCTTTGCGTCGGTGATCCGGGGCATAAGGTTGCGACGCATCACCAGGGTTGGTGGACTGTACAGTCCGGCGGAAGGGCTATGCACGGCGATCCCGCCGCCGTCGTCCCAGACGAAGTCCACCCCGCGGCCTAGGCCGAGCAATTCGTGCAGGTCCGGGCTAGCGATCCAGCCGCTCGTCTCACCATCGACTGCGTCATCCCATGCTGTGTAATCACTAGGCTTGGTGCTTCCGGGTTCGGCGTACCAAGCGGTGGCTCGGGAAAATCCGGCTGGCGGTTGACCGCCATGGTCCATGTCGCGGGTGTCGATGTTGCGGTGCGCATGGGCCCAATGCGGGTCAGCTGGATAGGCTCCCAGCAGGCCAGTGGGGACGTCTGGTTCCTGTGGCAATGGGCGTCCGAGCCAGTCTCTTTCCCTGGTCCAGTTCTTCAGCTCGACTGTCCTGGTGGGAGATGCGAGGTAGGCGGTGATGTGCACCCATGCCCAGCGCCTCGGAGCGCGGCCGTCCGCGTCCTTTGGTGGAACCAGTTGGTGCCACCTTCGTCGGCTCGCCAAGACGAGTTGGGGCGTTCCGTGAGGGTCTCGGACGGCGATGAGGTCTAGGGGATCGGGGATTCCGGCTAGAGTGCCGGGGTCGTCGGCGTTTCCTTCCGCGAAGTCGACCTCGCCCGGAGAGAACCAGACCTGGTCCGGTGATGGGGACTCCTGAACCCGGACCAGCACCGTGGGATCGAAGTCGCGCGAGATGACCTGCTCCGGATACTTGTATGGCGCCGAAGGGGCGCCCTCCTTTGGGCAGACATCGTGGTTGTCGGTGATCCGCCCGAGAGCCTCGTAGAACCCGATCTGCCTGTACTTTTTGCCGAGCTTGATGCGGGTCTCGCTTCGCCTGCTATAGCCTTCCTCCGGTCGATCAGAGATCAGTGCAAGGTTGAAGCCAGCCCTTTCAGCGAGTCGCCTGATCTCCTCGGCGGTTCGGGATCCGATGGGCCGCTGCGAGCCGGCGGGCGTGCGCTGCGGTTCCTGCCAGCCGCGGGCGCCTGCCTCGGCGAAGACCCGCCGGACGTAGTCCCTGGTGAGCAGGTGCAGCGGACATTCGTCCACGAGGAGGTCGTGCACGGCGTCGGCGATCAGTGCCGCCGTGTCGTCGGTGCAGTTCCGCAGTACGATGCCGCAGGCGGCGGCGGTAAGTCGCTCGGTGATGTACGGGTCGTTGACACCCCTGAAGCGAATTATCGCCCGAGTGAAAGCGGCCGGGGCCCGCTCGCCGAGGCTAACGAGCGCCTTCGTCGCGTCGTCACGGACCATCTGGTCCGCCGTGGTCAGCAACCAGCCCAACGTCAAGACCGCCAGCTCGGCGATGTCTTCTGGTACCTGGGTCCGGGTCGTGGGGTCGGCGGTCCATGCCCAGTCGATCAGCCGCCGTATCACTTGTGTCTCTGCGTCATCGTCGCCGACCGGCGGATTGACGAGCCAGGCTGACCACGTGAGGTCTCGATCGGGAACTTCGAGCCCACAGAGGTGGTTGTGCAGGAACTGCGCGTTGAGGGGATGGCCTGGGATGCAGGCAATCGGGAACAAGGCTGGCCAGTAGGTCCTGGCCGGGTCATCGAGAGCCAGCGCCGATCTCGCCAGGTCAGCGGCTCGAGGTGTCACGGACTCCGGATCCCTCAGCAACAAGCTATCGACACAGCTGCTTACCAGGGCATCTGAGAGGTGACTATAAGGATCATACTCAACAAGGTCCGTGATCTCCCTCCCGTGCCGTTCCGGAAGGATGATGGCGAGAGCGTCGAGCACCCCGCGCTGTATCCACACGTCGTCGTCGCCTAGCTCGTTCAGCCATGCCTGCACGCCGTCTAAGCCCTGATCAGCGATGATCCAGGCGCGGGCGATATCGCCTAGGCGCTGGTAGCCGAACCGTAGTCGTCTCTCAGGCAGTTCCATGAGGACCCCCTCGGCGATCAGGTGCCTGAGCAGGGAGTTGCGCCAGCCCCGGCCTGGCAATCGATCTTCGGTGATGCGCTGGACGTCCTCGCGGGGCCAGGGATCGGCGCCGGACTTGGCGAGTTCGCGGACGCAGTCGCCGACATAGTCCCGGTGGTGGTCGAAGTCGCAGCGGCCAGGCTCGCTGAGGCGAAGGTTCACCGCGTTGAGGAACGCACTGGTGACGGTCGTCAGGCCAGCGACGCCAAGGCGAAACGTTCCCTCGCCCAGCGTGTGGAGCGCCTCACAAGCCAGCTTCAGATACAGCGGGTTCCCGAACTCGGGGTTCAGGGAGGCGAAGGTCGATGGTTCCAGTCCGTACACTTGGGTGAACCGCAGGACGGCTCGATCAGTTGCCTCGGCGAATCCGGTGTGCTTCGCTTCCGGAAGGCCTTGGTCGCCAACGACCTCTTCGACAAACTCGGTCCGGCAGGACAGCACCAGCGCGATGTGTGGGTACCTGCCGCGCATCGTCGCCAACTGCCGGATAGCGTCAGGCCACCGGTTGGGTTCTGCACTCTCATTGAGCGCATCAATGATCAAAAGACCCATACGGCCAGCGGCCTCGGAAGCCGCGTTCAGGACGGCGAGCGCGTCATCCGTCTCTCCCAGTCGGCTCAACTTGCCAACCTGCTCAAGCAAAGCCCGCCCGTCGAAGTCCTGACCAAACAGCAGTATGGTCGGCGCCCCGTTCTCGGTCCTGCGTTGAGCGGTGTCGCAGAGCAGGTGGGTCTTGCCGCAGCCGGCACGTCCGGTCAGGAGAAGAAGCTGTTTGGCGGCAGCACGACTAGGTTCGCTGGCGGCTAGGCGTAATCCGTCCTCGATGGCGGAAGACGCACTTCGACTGTGTCGAAGAAGTCTCTCCTCTGTCCTCGATAGCGAACGAGAGGAAAACAGGCCATTGACCCTGCTCAGCGATTCCAGAGCCAAACGGAGCGGTTTTTGGACCTCTGGCGGTTCGCCTGTAGATCGGAGTGTCGCGATCATTCGCTCCAGCATCTCGTCTGCGGCATCGATCACTGGCCGGCACCGGTCGAGAGCATCGTCGATGGTGGTCCCTCTGGAGGCCATCGACCACTGCCGAGGACGGAACTCGCGCAACTGTGCTAGTAGGTGCTGCCACTCCCTCACGTATGCATCGGTCCTGCCGGCCGCGTCGAGGGCGCGGGCGGCAGCCACCTCGACATGGACATCTGGTGTGTAGCGGGGGCCTGCCTTCGCGCTGGCCTCGGCCATATGGTCCCGCTGCCACTGTGATGACAGGACGTCCACGTCGAACCAGTAGCGCACCCGGCCCGCGTGCCGGGACTCCGTGAGGGCCGTGAGGAGCATATGCCTGTTCACCAGGATGAACTCGACGTCATGCGCGGAGGTTTTCCATTCTTGGACCGCCTCGATCCAGCGGGTATGCGCCGATTTGCTAATCCTGCCCCCTCGTGCTCCAGGGGTCGTATCGCCGCTTGGCAGGTCGATGGGAAGCACCACGTAATACCGCTTAAGCCGAGGTTCCGCTTCCAGTGCCCGACGGACGGAGTGGGTGATCTGCTTCACTGCGGAGTCATCGAATTTGAACAGGTACTTGGCCTGCCACGCCCAGACATCGCAGTCTGGTAGGACGCCCTGACCATCCCGACCGCCGTCCGGGTTGCCGAACCGCTCGAAGCGGACGCCCTCCGGCCATTCCACCGCGCCCTGTTCGATGAGGACCGACGACAGTTCCTCAAACGCATCTGCACGTGAAGCTGGTTGCCCGTACGGGCGGATGTTCGCGAAGTCTACATCCGGAAGGCTCATGCACTACATCATCCATCGGGAGCGCCTAATACGTGTGAGTAGCGCCGCAAAGTTGCGGGTACCGATAGTTACGTCCGCGCTGTTGGAGAGTAGTCGGGCCCAGACGGCGTGACCGACCTGTCAGATGTCGCACGAGACATCTCGCGGGACTACTCAACGACTATGAACCAGTCGCCTAAAACCCGGCTCAGCGTCGGTGACAGAATTGTCGACCAGGACAGGGTGGCCAGGGTAGTTTGGTCTGCTCCCAGAAGTACGAAGAGCTCACCGAGGGAGCGACTCGCGACGGTGCCGTTCTCGGCCGTTGACCTGCGGTTTGATGCCGTTGAGGTCTGTTGAGCTCAGTTGGAGGAGCTCATAGGTGTGAACTATGTTTAACATATCGCGCTGACCTGCGGAAATGAGACTTCCGCAGGTCGGCGCGGGTCCATTGAGGACCGTTGACGTACGTTCAGGACCGTTCAGCGCATATGTTTGCTCCCCAATTGCTCCCCGCCTGTGCTCCCCGGACGGACAAACATGCACGCGCGGCGAGCTGAACGTGATGGAACTCCGCACAACGGAATCTTTTGATTCGCGCCAGCGGCGTTGGCCGGCGTCACGGGTCTCAGGACACCATGGACTCGCCGTTATGGCCGCAGCGGCGAAATGAGCGGGCCTATTTTGGGCTGATCATCGCCGTTAGTCCGGGATCGGATGTGGCACGTCGGCTGGGTCGATGACCACCGACCCGCCTACAACCCCCGGCTGCTCTCTGGCGCGGGTCCGCAAACACCTGGGCGTCGACTACGGCACCGCACTCACCAAACTTCGCGAACGCGGCGTCCTCATCCGAGACGCCCAGGGACGCCTGCGAGCCTGCCGATCGGCCTACCGAGCAGGCAGCTCGGTAGGCCGAGTCTCTTGTGTGGTAGTCGCCGCGCGTGCCCTACTTCCACATGAGTGTGATCACTCCCGCCTATGGTCACGGACCTTGTCTTCTGACCAGCCGATGAACTCCGCAATCTCCTCGTCGGAGGTGTTCAGCGAGGAGACCCAGTCCGCCAGCGCCTCTCCCAAGCTCTCTGGGATTCCGTCAGTAGTGGGCAGGACCCACGGCTTCGGATCGACGTGGTCGATGTGTATCCACATTCCATCGGGGTCGAGGCGATCAGCCGCCGCGTCATACCCCTCAATGCCATCGTCGTCCTGGGCGAGTTCTTGGCCGGTACGCCAGTCGAGGATTTGCCACGACTCCTGCCCGGTCTGTCCGCCGGACACGATGCGGTGTCCTTGATTCTCCAACGCCTGGATTTCAGCGTCTCGTCGTTGTGTGTCTCGGGCTTGCTCCGACAGCAATGCCCGGATGTGAGCGCGGACCAAGTCGGTACGGGTCTGCGTGGGCTGCTCGTGGGGGTCGCCTACCTCACGTGCGGCACGGGCGTAGCTCATCCCGGACTCCGCCATATGCTGTCGCACCGCTCGGGTGCGAGCTCTGCTGGATTTGCTCATCGCGTACTCCCCAACGGGGCTCCCACGCTGCCCCACGAGGTCGGCAGGCAAACATCAGGTGACACGCTGCGTCGGAGACGGCTTGTCCTCGGTTGCCGGTCGCGGCGTGGGCGTTCCGGCTCGGAGTCGGGCGGGCGCGACCGCCGGACACGACTATATCTGGCGGTCCGGCGATCAATGACACCCACCAGACGACGGCGTGTGGGTGCTATCGGCGCCCACACAGCGCGGTAACAGCAAGAATCTGGTCGACCAAGTGAGCCTGTCGCGGCTGTCGTCGGCGCAGCCGATCTCGTAGTGACATCTCGTGCCTCCGCCAGTGGCCAAGGAGCACTCGACGCCAGGCTTGCCAACCTGCCCGGAACGAATCCGGCGGAGACTGTCGTGATGTAGGTATCACTCAGATCGACGAGCAGACCGATCGGCGCGCGGAGCAGCGGATGGCGGACGATGACGTGAGCGAGGATCGCGAGCCGACCGTGGCCGAGGTGCTGGCGTGGCGCCGCGATGACGTGTTTCTCCCGGAGGCCGAGGCTTCCCCGGAGGAGTTCCCGTACCTGCGGAACATCTCGGCCGGCTCCATCTTCGGCTGTGTGGTCCGCCCGCTCGAACCGGCTCCGCCGGAGTACGTGACGCTCCCGATGCTCCACACCTCGGACCGGGAGTTCGTCGCGCTCGCGCAGTGGAACATGCTGTGGGAGGCAGCCCAGTTCCGGAGGCGCTTCTTCGACCTGGACGACCTGCCGGAACCGATGGCGAAGATCGCCGATCTCGGCGACGTCAACGTCGCGTTCGTGCCCCGGACACGGACGCGGTACTTCGAGTACGCGCCGCTGTATCACCTCCTGCCCAAGCGCGTCCTCGGCATGTTCGGCCTGCCGTTGCTGCGGGGTGGCCAGTGGCCGTTCTTAGCTGACTGGGCGCGCATCGACGACTTCATGCCACCCGACTTCGAAACCCGGCTCGCCAACGCCTGGGCATGGACGGTGTGGCCGCACCTGATGTCGGGATCGAAGATGAAGGCGTTCTCGGCAGACGACCCGATCCGGATGCTGGCCCACAACCTGGACTTTTGGGTGCCCGCAGTCACCTCCACCATTCAAGACCGGCTGAGGGACTTCCCCGAGGTCGACAAGGGCAAGACGCCCGGTCCGGTCACCCTGGAGGACGGCAGCGTGCTTGACGGGGCCGTGGCCGGCAACCCTCGGATGGGCGGACCCGTGTGGTTCGGTGAGGACGACGCCCACGACGCCGTGATCGAAACCGTGGAGGCCGCCGACCGGACCAGCCGCCTCCGCAGCATCCTGGACGCGGTCCGCTCCCACCGGATCGAGGACGACTTCTCCAGCCACTGGTCGTACGCGCGCGAAGACTTCGAACGCAAGCTCCACGGCAAACGACGCAAGATCACGGTGAAGTTCGTCGAACTGACCGACACCACCCCGGTCCAAGGGCCGGACAGCGAGGTGCTGGGCAATCTGGTCACCAACGACTTCCTCGCACTGTTGGATAGGCGGAACCGGCAGATCGTCGTGCTGCTCAGTAGCGGCGTGACCAAGAAGGCCGAGATCGCCGACATCCTCGGATACGCCAGCCACAGCGCCGTCTCGAAGCGGCTCGCGCAGATTCGTCGGGCCGCTGGGTCGTACTTCGGCGAGAACTGAACGTCAAGTCGCCTGATCGGACGTTTCGCTGCGGCTGTTTGCCTCAGTTTTGTCGGACCCTCGGCGTAGCGTACGTGGTCATCGCGAAGGGAGTCGCGTAGATGGTCGGTCACGTTGTCGCAGGCAGCGTTGCTCGGAAGCATCGGTCTTGCGATCCGGGCTTGATGGAGGGGCACGCATGAAGAAGATCGGCGTGGGGTCGCACATCGGTGACAGCGGCGTCGCGCTCATCCATCAGATGGTGAACAAGATGGGTTTCGTGTGGCATGAGCGAACCGGAACCCTCGACGCGGGCATCGACGGGGAGATCGAGCTGCGCGATCCGTCGACCGGGGAGGTCGCCAACAGGGTGATCTTTGTGCAGAGCAAGGCCAGTGACCGGCCCTTTCCCGGCGAGAACGACCGCGGCTTCCACTACCTGTGCAAACAGGCTGACGTGGACTACTGGATGAGTGCCGACAACCCCGTTCTGCTGGTCTGCTCCCATCCCCAGGCTGGCGAGGCATGGTGGATGCACATCCAGAGCTGGTTCGCCGACCCCGGCCACCGCGCCTCCGGCCGAATCGACTTCGACAAAAGCACCCAGCGCTTCGACCAGGACGCGGCGCACCGGCTGCTCAACCTCGCCGACCCGCACGGCCATGCCCACGTCGCGGTGGCCGAGCACGGCGAGGAGATCCTGACCACCAACCTCCTACGGATCGGCATCCCCACCCTCCTCTACGCAGCCCCCACCAGGTACACGGACCCTCGAGAGGTGATCACCCAGCAACGCGAGAGCGAAGACCCGGACGTGCGGCGCGACTTCATCCTCCGGGGTGGACATGTCCACAGCTGGCTGCCGCTGGAGGAGACCGCGCTGCGCCACGTCGTCAGCGGCCCCACGGATGCGGTGGAGACCACGGGGTGGAACTCCGACCCGATGCGCCAGCGCTGGCTGG
>DASUJK010000273.1:0-5880 GCA_036279295.1 Pseudonocardiaceae bacterium
GGGTGCTGGCCGGTGCGACGCTCGTGGTCGCGGCGCTCAGCGGTGCGGCGGGTCTTGCGTTCGGCGGCTCGGCGGTGTGGTCGGTGGTCGGTCCCCAGGCGGGGAACGACGGACCGCCGCTGTGGATCGCGCCACCCACACCGGTCAACAAGGCCCCGATCCCGGCTCAGGTCGACGACCACCGGACCACGACGACCACCACCCGACCCACGACGACCACCACCAGGCCGGACAACCGAGGCCGGGGTGGTGGCGGTGGGGCCGAGCCGAACGACCCCGACCGACCGGCCACAGCAGGCAACGCGGCCACCCACACGCAGGAAGCACCGGCCACCTCCGCCGACCGCAGGCGCGGTGCAGGCGGTGGTGGTGGCGGTAGTGGCGGCGGCGGGGGTAGCAGCAGCGGTGGCGGCAGCAGCGACGACAGTGCCCATGGCGGCGGTGGCGACGGCTGACCCGCGCACGACAGCTCAGCTACCCAACTGAAAAGACCACCCTCTGAGGAACCCGGAGAGTCCATCGTTGACCACTGCCACGGCGCAGGCAGTGGTGACCCCCACAGCGATGGACTCAACGGACGCGGCTGGCGACGGCTGCTCAGTTGAACGTGCTCTGCTCGCCGGCCAACCACTTGAGCAGGGCTGCTACTGAACAGCCGTCGTCACCGTGGTTACTCCCGAGATCAGTTGAACGTGCCCCGCTCGCCGGCCAACCTGTCCAGCAGGGGCGCCACCGACCAGCCGGCACCGTGGTACTCCCGCAGCGCGGCCGCCACCTCGGCCAGGCCAACCGAATCGGCGTACCACATCGGGCCACCCCGATGCCTCGGGAAGCCGTAGCCGGCCAGGTAGACCACATCGATGTCGGACGCCCGCAACGCGATGCCGTCCGCCAGAATCCGCGCCCCGGCGTCAGCCAACGCGAACACCAGTCGCCGCACGATCTCCCGCGGCTCGAACGTGGTGCTGGTGACGCCGCGTCGCTCCCAGTACGAGGCAAGCAGTTCAGCCACGACCGGGCTGGGCTTCGCGTCCCGGCTGCCGGATTCGTAGTCGTACCAACCCCCCGCGGTCTTCTGGCCGAATCGGCCCAGTTCGCAGAGCGCGTCGGCGATCTCGTCGCGGGGCGTGTCCGGGTACTCGGCGTAGCGCCGCTTCCGGACTGCCCAACCGATGTCGTTGCCGGCCAGGTCGCCCATCCGGAACGGCCCCATCGCGAAGCCGAAGTCCTCGATCGCCGAGTCGACGTCGGCCGGTGTGGCACCGGCCTGCAACAACTCCATCGCGGCCTGCCGGTAGCCGGCCAGCATCCGGTTGCCGATGAAGCCGTCACACACCCTGGCCACCACGCTGGTCTTGCCGATCCGCTGTCCGACCGTCATCGCGGTGACCAGCACGTCGTCCGCGGTTTCCTTGCCGCGCACCACTTCCAGCAGCTTCATCACGTTCGCCGGGCTGAAGAAGTGCATCCCGACGACATCCCGCGGGCGACCGGTCGTCGCCGCGATCCAGTCCACGTCCAGCGTGGACGTGTTGGTCGCGAGCACTGCGCCCTGTTTGGCGACCTGGTCCAGCCGGGTGAACACCGACCGCTTGACGGCCATGTCCTCGAAGACGGCCTCGATCACCAGATCGGCGTCGGCCAGGTCGGCGAAGTCCAGTGACGGTGTCAGCAGCGCCATCCGCTGTTCCAGTGCGTCGGCGCTGAGCCTGCCCCGGTCCACCTGGACCTGGTAGTTGCGCCGGAGGATGCCCAATCCCCGGTCCAGCGCCTCCTGCCCGGTTTCCACGATGGTGACCGGGATGCCCACGTTGAGGAAGTTCATCGCGATGCCGCCGCCCATGGTGCCGGCCCCGATGACACCCGCCCGGTCCACGGATCGGGCTGCCGTCTCCTTCGGGATGTCCGGGATCCGCCGGGCGGTCCGCTCGGCGAAGAACGCGTGCCGCAACGCCGCCGACTGCTCGCCGGCCACCAGTTCCTCGAACGTCGCCCGCTCCTTGGCCAGCCCGTCGTCGATCGGCGTGGTCATGGTCAGCTCGACCAGGTCCAGTGCGGCCAGCGGAGCCAGGAACCCACGGCTGCGCTTGCGCAACCGGGTTCGCAGCGCGTCGAGATCAGCGGTGGCGGCAGGCAACTCCCGGATTCTGGGCAACGGCCGTACCGCAGCGATCTCGGCCGCGAACTCGGTGGCGGCTGCGACCAAGTCACCGTCCACGACCCGGTCGAGCAGCCGCTGGCCGTCGATCTTCGCCAACCGGGCAGCGGTACGCGGGGCACCGCCGGTGATCATCTCGGCGGCCACCGCCACCCCGAGCACCCTGGGCAGCCGTTGGGTGCCACCGGCACCCGGCACCAGCCCGAGGTTCACCTCGGGCAGCCCGAGTCGACTCTTCGCGGTGGCCACCCGGTAGTGCGCCCCCAGCGCCAGTTCCAGCCCACCGCCGAGGCACGTGCCGTCGATGGCCGCGACCACCGGCTTGGCCAGGTCATCCAGCATCGTGATGATGTCGGGCAGTCGCGGTTCCGCGGCCGACTTCGGGGTGCCGAACTCGGCGATGTCCGCGCCCGCCGAGAAGAAGCCGGGCCGGCCGGTGAGCACGATGGCGTCCACGTCCGCGTCGGCCACCGCTGCGTCCACGTCCCGCACGATGCCCTGCCGGGTCGCGTGCCCGAGCCCGTTCACCGGTGGGTTGTCGATGCGGATCACCGCGACACGGCCCGTGACGCTGTACTGGGTGGACATCCGCCGACTCCCTTACATCCGGGCGGCGCGCAGTGCTGAGCGCCGCATCTTGCCGGTCTCGTCGCGCAGCGGGATGTGCACGATCTCGATGGTCTTGGGCCGCTTGTGCGGGGACAGGCGGGCCACGACGAACTCTGCCACCTCGTCGGCGGACACGTCCGAACCGGCCGGGGTCTCCACGATCGCGTGCACGCGGTTGCCGAGGTCGCCGTCGGGTAGGCCGATGACGGCACCGGACAGCACCGCCGGGTGCGCCATGAGCGCGTTCTCCACCTCGGCCGGGAACACGTTGACCCCGCCGACCAGGATCATGTCGGTCAGCCGGTCGTGCAGGTACAGGTAGCCGTCCTCGTCGAACTCACCCATGTCGCCGAGCGATGACCACCCGTGCAGCTCCTTGGCAGTGGCGCCGATGTACCGGTACGCGGGCGGACTGCCCGGTGCGACCCGCATGTAGACCTCACCGGCCACCCTGGGCTCGGTCACGTCCACACCGTCGGCGTCCACGATCTTGATCTCGCCCCACACCGTCCTGCCCACCGAGCCGGGGTGCGCCAGCCACTCCACGCCGTTGATCGTGCAGCCGGCTTCGGCCTCGGTGCCGGCGTACAGCTCCCAGATCCGCTCCGCGCCGAGCCAGTCGATCCACGCCCGCTTGAGCCACGGCGGACACGGCGCCGCCACGTGCCACGCGGATCGCAGCGACGACAGGTCGTAGCCGGCCTTGGTGTCATCGGGCAGCGCGTGGATGCGGCGCATCATCGTGGGCACGACGTAGAGCCAGGTGATCGAGTGCTGCTCTGTCAGCGCCAGCGTCAGTTCCGGGTCGAACCGGGTCATCAGCGTGACCGTGCCGCCGGTGAACAGGCAGTACAGCGCGGTGCCGAACGGCGCGTTGTGGTGCAGCGGCGCGGTGATCAGCATCCGCTCCCCCGACTCGATGCCCCACCGGTCCGCGCCAGCCTGCCGGATCACAGCCGGGCTGCCGGCCAGGATGACCTTCGGTCGACCGGTCGACCCACCGGAGGTCGGCGCCTTCCAGCTCGGCGCGATCACCGTGGGCAGGTCGGCGTCGGTGCCGCCCTCGTCGGCCAGTTGGGCGACCGAGTGCTCCTCGGTGATCACGACGGCCGGGTCGGCCAGCGCCAGGATCTCGTCCCGCTCGGTGTCGGTCAGCCGCGCCGACAGCGGCTGCGGTGTGGCACCGGCCTTGTAACAGGCGAAGACGGCCACGATCATGTCCACACTGTTGGGCAGCAGCAGGCTGACCAGGCGGCCCGGCGTGACACCACGGGCCAGCAGGCCGTGCGCGACCCGGTTGCTGGCCAGGTGCAGCTGCGCCCACGTCAGCTCGACGTCCGCGCAGCGCACCGCGACCTGGTCCGGCTGCGCCGCCGCGAACAGCGCCGGAATCTCGGCCAGCGGGAAGTCCTCGGGCGGCTGCGGTCGTGCGCTCAACGTGCCCCGCTGATGCCGCCGTCGACGGGCAGGATCGTGCCGGTCACGTAGGCGCCGGCCCGGGAGGCCAGGAAGATCGCGGTGCCGGCGACGTCCTGCCACTCACCGACCCGGCCGAGCGGCACGCTGGCCACCACTCTGGCGCGCGATTCCGGGTCGTCCAGCGCGTAGGCCATCATCTTGGACGGGAACGGTCCCGGCGCGATCGCGTTCACCGTGATCCGGTCGCCGGCCAGCGTGGCGGCCAGCTTGCGGGTCAGCCCGTGCACAGCGGCTTTGCTTGCCACGTAGGAGAAGTTGTCCGACCGGGAGATCACCAGCGCGTCGATCGAGCCGATGTTGATCACCCGGGCCGGGTCGCCGTCACTGGCCGATGCGCGCAGCAGCGGCAGCAGTCGCTGGGTCAGTGAGAACAGCGCCTTGACGTTGAGGTTGAGCACCTTGTCGAACGCCGAGTCGGGGAATTCCCCCAGCGGCGCACCCCACGCGGCACCGGCGTTGTTGACCAGCACGTCCAGCTTCGGACCCAGCTCTGTCATCCGCTGCGCCAGGCTCGCCGGTCCGTCCTCGGTGGACAGATCAGCAGGATGGGCGATACACGTGCCGGCGCCGATGCCGGACAGCTGCTCGACGGCCTCGGCACACGCGTCCGCCTTACGCGACGAGATGACCACGGTGGCCCCTGCTTCGACGAAACCACGCGCGATCATCAGCCCGATCCCGCGGGATCCCCCGGTGACCAGGACGGTCTTGCCGGCGACATCGAACAGGTGCCGGGACGATGGTTCGCTCGCAAGCTCGCTCACGCGCCCACCTCGTCGTACTTCCGCAGTTCGTGCCGGCTGATGGCCCGCTTGTGCACCTCGTCCGGCCCGTCCACGATCCGCACGGTGCGCATGTGCGCGTACATCGACGCCAGCGGGAAGTCGTCGGTCACCCCCGCGCCGCCGTGCACCTGGATGGCCCTGTCGATGATCTTCAGGACCGCGTTCGGTGTGGCCACCTTGATGGCCGCGATCTCCGTCCTGGCCGCCTTGTTGCCCTGGGTGTCCATCAGATAGGCCGCCTTCATGGTGAGCAGGCGGATCATCTCGATGTCGATGCGTGCCTCGGCGATCCAGTCCTGGATGTTGGCCCGCTCGGCCAGCGCCCGGCCGAACGTGACCCGGCCGCGCGCCCGCCGGCACATCAGTTCCAGTGCCCGTTCGGCGACCCCGAGGGACCGCATGCAGTGGTGGATGCGGCCGGGACCGAGGCGGGCCTGGCTGATGGCGAAGCCCTCGCCCTCGCCCTTGAGCAGGTCGCTGACCGGCACCCGCACGTTCTCGAACGTGATCTCGGCGTGGCCAGCCCGGTCCTGGTAGCCGAACACCGGCAGGTTGCGCAACACGGTCACACCGGGCGCGTCGATCGGCACGACCATCATCGACTGCTGCCGGTGCGCCGCGGCGGCGGGATCGGTCTTGCCCATCACGATGAGCACCTTGCAGTTCTTGTGCATCGCGTTGGACGTGAACCACTTGCGGCCGTTGAGCACGTACTCGGCGCCGTCCCGGACCATGCTCAGCTCGACGTTGGTGGCGTCCGAACTGGCCACGGCGGGCTCGGTCATCGCGAAGCCGGACGCGATCGTGCCGTCCAGCAGCGGCTTGAGCCAGCGCTCCTTGTGCTCGTCG
>DASUJK010000274.1:0-4530 GCA_036279295.1 Pseudonocardiaceae bacterium
CCACGGTGAGGTGAAATACTGCGGCGACCAGACCGGCAACAGCAGTCTGGACCGCCGCAGCGCCCATTCCAAGCCGGACGGCCAGTGCACGCCGGTCTCCATGGTGCTGTCCAGGAAGATACGGGGTTCCCGGCTCAGTTCGTCGGCGAGGCAGTCTCGCAACATAGGGTGCAGATGGTTGCGCACCCAGGCCGGCACGGTGCCACTACGGCGATAACTGATGAACAGGTCGAACTCGTATCCCGACATGATCGTGCTCCCTAGCGCCGTCATGTCACTCACCCAACTCCGGCGCCACTGCGCGAACAACAGGGTCCATGTTGTCCGGTCACACTCCATACGTTGCCCGGACGGTGGTCGGCCATCGTCCGGACAATCCCAGGACAAGGTCAGCAGGGCGGCTGATACGGCCGGTCAGGCAGGTACAGCGCCCATTCCCTTGGTGTGATGGGGTCGCCGACCCAGGCGCAGACAGACCGGGCGGCACTTGCCGGATCGATGGTCCAGAGCCGCACCTCCTTCGCCGCCGTGCCGGCGGCCAGGGTGCTGCCATCCGGTGCGAACGCGACCACGAACACCGAGTCGGTCGCAGCGGTGAGCGACCCCAACAGGGCGGGCCGCGCGGGTTGCGACACGTTCCAGAGTTGCACCGTGTGGTCGGTGCTACCAGCCGCAAGCGTCCGGCCGTCCGGGCTGAACGCCACCGAATAGACGTAATTCGTCGCACCGGTCAACGGTGGCCCCAGGCTGGCCGGACGCTCGGGATCGCTGAGATCCCACAGACGCACGGTCTTGTCGGCGCTCCCGGCGGCGAGCAGCCTGCCGTGCGGGGCGAACGCCACCCCGACGACGTAGCTGCTGAAACCGGTCAACGGGCGCAACCGCACCGGTGCGGCCGGGTCTGCCACCCGCCACAGCCACACCTTGTCGTCCGCGCTGGCCGCGGCGAGCAGGCGATCGTCGGCGCTGAATGCCACGCCGTACACGTAGTTGGCCGGCCCGGACAGCGTCGCCAGCAGCCTGGGCCGCGCCCGGTTCCGCACGTCCCACAACCGCACCAGCCCGTCGTCGCCGCCGGTTGCCAATAACTTCCCGTCGGCGCTGAACTCGAGTGACTCGATGAGCGCGCTCGCCACGGTCGGCGGCCGGCCGAGCAGTGCCGGGTGCCGGGGATCGCTGATGTCCCACAGTTCGATCGACCCGTCGCGGTTGCCGGCGGCCAGCGTGTGGCCGTCCGGGCTGACACCCAACGAACCCGCGAACTCGCTCGGCCCGGCCGGGCCGGCGATGGGTGGCCCGGCCAGCACGGGGTGTCGAGCGTCCCGGGTGTTCCACAGCTCGATCGTGTCCGCCCGGGCGCCCGCGCTGACAGCCAGCAGGTTGCCGGCCGCCGGATACGACAGCGAGAACACGGTGTCGGCGCGGTCGTCGATCAGGCCGCCCGGTATCGACCAGAGCCGGGTGGTGCCGTCCGCGTCGCTGGTCGCGACGTCGTGGTCGCCGTCGAGGAACATCGCTGCCGTGACCGGACCCGGGTGCGGCAGGGTTTCCACCACCTGGCCAGTCGCCACGTCCCACAGCCGGACGGTGTTGTCCGAACTGGCGACCGCGAGCATGGTGCCGGCCGAGTTGAAGGCCACCGAGTTCACCCAACCCGTCGCGCCAGCTAGCGGTGCGCCCATCGCGACCGGGTGCCCGGGGTCGGCGATGTTCCACAGCCGCACCAGCTGATCGGCGCCACCCTCGGCGAGCAGCCGGTCGTCCGGACTGAACGTCACCGAGAAGACCTTGCCGGCGGGGCCGGTCAGCGGTGTGCCCAGCGCGGTCGGATGCGCCGGGTCGGTCACGTTCCACAGCCGCACGGTCTGGTCCGCGCCGCCTGCGGCCAGCAGGCGGCCGTCATGGCTGAATGTCACGGACTGGACGTAGTCGCCGAACCCGGTGACGGGCCGGAACGGCACCGGGCGCGCGAGATCGGCGATGTTCCACAGCCGGATCATGTCATCGGCGCTGCCGGCGGCCAGGACACGACCGTCCGGGCTGAACGCGATCGAGTACACGGTGTTGGTCGGGCCGGTGATGGGCCGGCCGAGCAGCTTGGGATGCGCGGGATTCCGCACGTCCCACAGGCGTACGACACGGTCGGCGCCCGCCGCGGCCAACATCTGTCCGTCCGGGCTGAATGCCACCGAGTACACCGTGTCCGTCGGGCCGGCGACGGGTGGCGCGACCTGCCTGGGCCTGTTCCGGTCGGCCAGGCTCCACAGGTGGATGTGGTCATCAGTGCCGCCGGTCGCCAGCAGCCGGCCGTTCGGTGTCACGGCAACGGCCTGGAGCACCCGGTCTGGCCCCAGCATTCGGGTCTCGGTCGGGCCGGATGTCGCGTCGAACAGGCTCGCGCGGGCCTGTGGGGTCGGCGCGATGCGGTACGCGGCCAGGGCGAGCTGCGCGGACAGTGACACGTCACTGGTGTGGAACCGGGCGGCCTGTTCGGCCAGTTGCACGGACTCGTTGTCGTCGTGCGCGCGGGCGGCCACGTTGTGCTGCGCGACCACGTAGCTGGACAGCACGCTGGCCAGCAGCACCAGTGTGGCCAGGGCCGCGATGAGCACGTATCGGCGTCGGCCACGCAGCCGCGCGGCCCGGTCCTGGACGGCGCGCTGCTCCCGGCTGGCATCCAGGAACGAGCGCTCCAACTCGTTGAGTTCCCGTGCGTGCGCCGGATCGTCGGCCCACGCCTGGGCCGTGTCGAGCAGTGCGCCTCGGTAGAGCGCGGTCGGCTCACATCCGGCCTGGTGCCAGATCGCCGAGGCCGCGGTGAGCTGGCGGCGCACTCCGGCACTGGCCCGGTCGGTATCGAGCCATTTGCGTAGCCGCGGCCATGCCCCGATCAACGCCTCGTGGGTGATCTCGATGCCGTCCGCGCCGCTGGTGAGTAGCCGGTGCGCCACGAACTCGCGGATCACCCTGTCCACGCCGTCGGCCGAGCCCGCGATGCGCAACTCGTCGAGCTGCACGCGCCGACGGGTGGTCGGCGTGCTGTCGTCGTGGTGCACGAGGCGGCGGAAGACGATGCGTGCCAGCTCTCGGTCGTCCTGGTCCAGTGACAGGTAGACGCGGTCCGCGGTCGTCGAAATCGCGCCACCGATCCCGCCGCTGTCGTGGTAGCTGGCCACCGTCAGCGTGGAGCGTTCCCGTCGTTCCCACGTCATCAGCAACGCGTGCGACAGCAGCGGCAGCGCTCCGATGTCGTGCGCACCCGATGTGTCGAAAGTGGATGTGACATCGCGGACCAGCAACTCGACGAGGCCGGGTTCCATCCGCAGGCCGGCGCGGGCGGCCGGTGCCACGATGGCCTTGCGCAACTCGTCCTCGGTCATCGGCCCGACCAGAATCTGCCCGTCCTGCAACGATTCCGCCAGCTGCGAATGATGCGTGGCGGCCGGGTAGAAGTCGTCCCGCATGCCCAACACGACGTGGAACCGATGGGCGTCGTCATCGGCCGAGGTGGCGAGCGCGGCCAAGGCTGCGGCGAACAGCGCTCGCTCACCCTCCCGGTCGCACATGGTGAACAGCTCTTCGAACTGGTCGACCACCAGCAGCCCCGGCCCGTCGTACCGCGTACGTATAGCCATGGCCGCGGCGACCGGATCGTCGCGCAGCATCCCCTCCAGTTCGTCCACCGCGATGCCAACACCATCGGCGAGGTGTTGGGCGAGTTCGAGAATCGGCCGGGCGCCCGGTGTCATCAGGATCCACGGTTGCCCGAGCGCCGGGAGCACGCCAGCCCGCAGCAGCGAGGACTTGCCCGACCCCGACGGCCCGATGACGAATAGTGGTCCACGGTGTGCTGACCGGTCGGTCAGCTTGGCGAGGATCGCCCGCACCAGCGGTTCCCGGCCGTGGAACCAGTCTGTGTGCTCCGGTTCGTAGCGGGCCAGACCGCGGTACGGCGTCGGTGCGCCGACCGCGGGCCGGCCGGGGCGCCTGCGCACCCGCAGCAACGCGGCCCGCCACCGATCGACGGCCTGTTCGGTGACACCGCAGGCGAGCAGGATGTCGCGCAGCACCGTCGGCGGATTGACCTGCGGCAGGTGTTTGCCGCTGTAGTAGCCACTCAGTGTGCTGGTGCAGGTTCCGGTCGCAGCGGCCACCTGCCGTACCGTCAGCCCGGCTTCCGCGCGCAGCCGCCGCAGCGCCGCACTGAAGTCGTCCGGGCTCTCGATCCGCGCGGGATCGAACTCGACCATGTCGGCGGTCATGGCCTACCACCGGTGTTCGATGGCTGACGTTGACCTGTGCCTGGTCCTTCTCGCATCGGGCTGCCTCCCGGTGTCGTGGTCACCCGGCGCGCCGGCTGGTGGCCCCCAGGGAACCAGTGCTGCGTGCAGGCTTCGTGCACGATCGCAGGCCACGCGTGCAGAGCCGCAGGATCAGCCCGTCGGGTTGCCGTCCAGTCGGCTGCGCAGCCGCTCGATCTCGGGATGATCAGGTGGATATGCCTTCGATTCGACCAACAGCGTGAGGGCT
>DASUJK010000275.1:0-5553 GCA_036279295.1 Pseudonocardiaceae bacterium
GGTCGGCGAGGATGGCCGCCACCCGGTCCATGTCGTTGATCAGCGTCGGCCGCACCTGGAGGGTCTGGCCGCCCATCCGCCGCTTCAGCTCGTCCGGCCGGCCGTCGGCCACGACCGAGCCGTGGTCGATGACGGTGATCCGGTCGGCGAGCTGGTCGGCCTCGTCCAGATACTGGGTGGTGAGCAGCACGGTCACCCCGTCCTGCGCCAGCGCCCTGATCATCCGCCAGACATCGTTGCGGCTGTGTGGGTCCAGGCCCGTGGTCGGCTCGTCCAGGAACAGCACACTGGGCCGCCCGACCAGGCTGGCCGCCAGGTCCAGCCGTCGCCGCATGCCGCCGGAGTAGGTCTTGGTCGGCCGGTCGCCTGCCTCGGTCAGGTCGAACCTGGCCAGCAGTTCGGTGGCGCGGGCCCTGGCTGCGGCCTTCGGCTGCTCCAGCAGCCTGCCGATCAGCACCAGGTTCTCGGCGCCGGTCAGGTCCTCGTCCACCGACGCGTACTGGCCGGTCAACCCGATCAGGCCGCGTACGGCCACCGGGTCGGCCACCACGTCGAAGCCGCCGACCGTGCCGTGGCCACTGTCCGGGCGGAGCAGTGTCGCGAGGATGCGCACCGCCGTCGTCTTGCCGGCGCCGTTCGGGCCGAGCATGCCCACGATGGCACCGGTCGGCACCGCGAAGGACACGCCGGCCAGGGCGGTTGTCGACCCGAACCGTTTGGTCAGGCCCTCCGCCGTGATCGCGTAGGTCGTCATGCCACCACGATCACCGGGACCACTGCCAGCGCACTGGCAGGCAGCTGTCAGCCGCTGTTACCGGCCCCGTCCACTGACAGCACGACCTCGAACTCCAACAGGCTGGCACCGGTGGACACCGGGTTGGCCCGGACCCCGGCGTGCGCCTCGATGGCCGGCCCGCTGGCCCACGCCTGGTAGGCCGCCTCCGTGGTCCACCGGGTGTAGACGAAGTACCGGTTGTCGCCGGACACCGGGCGCAGCAGTTCGAACCCGAGGAATCCGGACGCGGAGTCCACCGAGTGCATCCGGTGCGCGAACCGCTTCTCCCGTTCGGCGCCCGAGCCGTCCGGCACCTCGATCGCGTTGATCTTCACGACAACCATGTCTCCACCGTAGTGCGGTGCTAGACAGTCGGGCATGCGTGGTGTGGTCGAGTTCGGCGGGTCGGGCCAGGGCATCGTGCTGCTGCACGGGCTGATGGGCAGGGCGACGACCTGGTGGCGGACCGCCGAATGGCTCACCGGCTACGGCCGGGTCGTCGGCCTGGACGCCCGTGCGCACGGCCGCAACCCGTACCGGAAGAGCTGTCCGACCGAGCGGTTCGCGCAGGATGTCGCCGACCGGATCACTGAACTCGGGCTGGGTCCCGCTGTGGTCATCGGCCACTCGATGGGCGGCCTGCACGGCATCGCACTCGCCGCCGCACATCCGGAACTCGTGCGGTGCCTGGTGGTCGAGGACATGGCACCCGACCACAAAGGACAGACGGTCGAGCCGTGGCGGCCCTACTTCGAGTCGTGGCCACCGGCGTTCGCCTCACTCGCCCATGTCCGCGAGTTCTTCGGCACGGCCGGTGAGTACTTCGTCGAGTGTGTCGAGGAACGCGACGACGGCTACCACCTGATCGCCGACATCGACGAGTTGTACGCGATCGCGGCCGAATGGGGTCGGCGGGACTACTGGGACCTGGTGGCGAAGATCCGCGCGCCGCTGCTGGTGATCGAGGCAGGCGACGGCCCGATGCCGGCCGGCCAGCAGGCCGAACTGGCCGCCCGTACCGCCGGTGCCGCCTGGCACGTCCGGATCGGGGGCGCGGGCCACATCGTGCACGACGCGGCACCGGCGGAGTTCCGGGGCGCTGTCGAGGCGTTCCTGTCGCGGGTGCTGGGCCGCTAGCGCAGCAGCATGTCGATCTCGCCCGTCCTGGTGTCCGCGATGCCGACCTCGGCGATCTTCGCCCGGATCGGCTCGACCGGATGCAGGTCGGCGAACGCGGTGGTCAGCTGGGCGGGCGTGATCTCGCGGGTCAGTGTGCAGTGCGGCACCCAGGCGCCGGGCAGGAAGTACGCCCACGGGTCGCGTACCCGACCGGCCAGCGTGTCGTGCACCGCGACGTGCACCGCGAGCAGTTCCGCGTCGGTCACGGCCCCGAGGAACAGCACGTTCTCCGCCGTCGGGAACGTGCCCAGCGTGTACAGCCACAGCCGGGGCATGGCCAGCCGGGCCAGGTCGACGGCCAAATCCCTGCGGGCGGCGGCCGGAATGGCGCTGCCCAGCGCGAACGACACGTGTGGCCGGTGATGGCCGGCGCCGGTGGCCGGACTGGGCACGCCCGCCTGCTCCAACCGCTGCCACAGCGCGCGCACGGCGGCCTCGGCCTCGCCGTCGAAGTAGCACTCAAGCGAGTGCGCCACTGCTGACCTCACCCGGCAGGCAGAATCGGCCGTCCTCGGTCTGCTCGACGAGCCCGTCCACCAGCAGTGAGTCCAGGCACTTGTCCCGCTGCCCTGCGTCCGACCACGCGGCGTCCAACGCGGCCCTGGGCACCGGGCCGGTGGAGTCACGCAGCACGTCCAGCAGCTTGCCCCGCACCTGCCGGTCGGTGCCGGCGAACTTCTGCACCGGCTTGGCAGGCCCGGTGTACGCGGGCTTGCCGGCCCGCTGCCACGCGCACTCGGCCACGATCGGGCAGTCGGCACAGCGCGGCGAGCGCACCGTGCAGATCATCTGGCCCAGCTCCATCAGCCCGGCCGACACGACAGCTGCCTGCTCAGGTTCGTCGGGCAGCAGTGCGGCCACGTCGGCCATGTCGCGGGTCGTCGCGGGTGGCCCCGCGTCGCCGGCACCGTGCACGGCCCGCGCGATGACCCGGCGCACGTTGGTGTCCACCACCGGGCACCGCTGGCGGTAGGCGAACGCGGCCACCGCGCGGGCGGTGTAGGCGCCGATGCCGGGCAGGCCGAGCAGCGTGTCCACGTCGGCCGGCACGACATCGCCGTGGTGCTCGGCGATCGCGGTCGCCGCCGCGTGCAGCCGCAGCGCCCGCCTCGGATAGCCGAGCTTGCCCCACGCCCGCAGCACATCGGCGTGGCTGGCCGCGGCCAGCGCGGCAGGCGTCGGCCAGCGGGTCAGCCACTCGTGCCACAGCGGTTCCACCCTGGCCACCGGTGTCTGCTGGAGCATGATCTCGCTGACCAGCACACCCCACGCGGTGCACTCCGGCCGGCGCCACGGCAGATCCCTCGCGTTCGCGGTGAACCAGTCGGCGACGGCAGCGGTGTCCATGCCGCGATTGTTTCAGCCCACCTCGGTGATTCCCCCGGTGGCCACGTCGTAGACGAATCCGCGCACCGAGTCGGTGTGCGGCACGAACGGGCTGTGCCGGACCCGGGCCACCGACTGCCGGACGCTGTCCTCGACGTCCCGGAACGCCTCCACCGCCCACGTCGGACGCAGCCCGGAGTCGGCCTCCAGTTCGTCCTTGAAACCGTCCTCGGTCACGGTCGTCATGCCGCACGACGTGTGCTGCATGACGATCACCTCACGGGTCTCCAGCTTGCGCTGGCTGATCGCCAGCGAGCGCAGCACGTCATCGGTGGCCACGCCGCCCGCGTTGCGCAGGATGTGCACGTCACCGTGGCGCAGGCCGAACACGTCGAACACGTCGATCCTGGCGTCCATGCAGGTCAGCACGGCAAGGTGCAGTGCGGGCACCGGCGTCGGCACCGTCGGCGCACCGTGGTCGGTGTGGCGGGCGAGCAGGGCGTCGATCGCGGTCATGGCGGCTCCTCGGTCGGCGGGCACCCCGATTTGATCCCGATCACCACCGCCAGGCAAGCCCATCGGACGAACATCACGGCAGAGCTTGATTTCCGGCGGTCACCGCGACACGCCCTCGATCGGGTGTCACGCCGCAAGTTGACCGAGGCGGGGTTAGTTTCCGCAGGTGGACGAGCCAACAAGACCGCTCTCACCGTCGGTGTACCGACGTCGGCGCGTCGTGGCCATCACCGGGTTCGGGGTCGGGGCGCTGTTGTTCATCTGGGCTGTCGGTGCACTGCTCGGTGGCGGCGACACCCCATCCGTGCGCAGCGCGGCGAACGCGAGACCCGACGGTGTGCCGCTGGCCTCCGTGGCGCCGTCCAGCAACCCGCCTGCCACCGGCCGCCTGCGGCCGCCGGGCAGCCCGTCGTCCAGTTCGGCGTCGCCAAGCCCGTCCACCACGGCACCGGCTCCGACCACCACTACCCAGCCCATCCCGGTTGCCTGCCCGGACTCGGCCATGCGCGTCACGGTGACCTCGGACAAGGCCGGTTACCACGTCGGCGAGCAGCCCCAGCTCACCCTGCACATCGGCAACGGGGGAGCGGTGCCCTGCCTGCGGGACGTCAGCCACCAGCTGCGGTCGATCGAGATCCTCGGCGCGGCCGGCAAACCGGTGCTGTGGTCGAGTGCCGACTGCTATTCGTTGCGCACCAACGAGATCAAGCTGCTCCAGCCGCAGCAGGTGCTGTCCTACAGCGTCACCTGGGCAGGCCGAACCGCGGCACCGGGCTGTCCGAGCGAACGAACCACGGTGCCGGCCGGCAGCTACGAGATGGTCGGCAAGCTGGGCAGCCTGACCGGCCCGCCCAGCAAGCTCACTCTCCGCTGATCACGGGCCGAACCAACGCTCCTCGGCGCTGTGCGGCTTGGCCGAAGTCTTGCCGAGGATGATCTCGGTGGGCAGCGTGACGGTCCTCGGCCTGGTTGGCTCGGAGCTGTCCAGCAACAACCGCCCGGCCGCCCTGCCCTTCTCCCGCATCGGCTGGCGGACTGTGGTCAGGCCGGCCTGTTCGGCCTCGGCGATCCCGTCGAAACCGGTGATGCTGAGGTCCTGCGGCACGCGCAGCCCGCGTCGGGCCGCCTCGTCCAGCGCGCCGATGGCGAGGATGTCGGACGTGCAGATCAGTGCGGTGATCTGCGGGTCGCGGTCCAGCAGTTGGGCCGCCGCGGACTGGCCGTTGGCGATGGTGTGGTCGAAGCGCTCGACAACGGGCACGCCCGGCCAGGCCACGCCGGCGCCCTCGAAGCCCTCGGCCAGGCCGGCCAGCCGGGCACGCTGCACGTGGAAGTGCGCGCCGCGCTGGCGGTCCATGGATGCGAAGTCGTCGTTGCGGTTGCGGCCCAGCCGCATGCAGACCACGCCGATCCGGCGGTGGCCGAGTGAGATCAGATGGTTGGCCACCTCGACCATGGCTGACCGGTCGTCTATCCCGACGCGGTCCACATTGCCGATGTGAGGTTGGTCACAAACAACTGTGGGCACCGGCCGTTCCAGTACGGCAGCCAGATGCGGGTCGTCGTCGGGCACCGAGTAGACGACAAAGCCGTCCACGCCGGCCCGGTGCACGGCGGCCACGTCCTCCCGTTCCGGGTTGGCCGGCACCAGGTGCAGGCCCTGTCCCGCGTCCTCGCACGCCAGTGCCAGACCTTCGAGGAACCCGACGGCGGCCGGGTCACGGAAGGCGTAGGCCAGGTTCTCGGTCAGCAGCACG
>DASUJK010000276.1:0-26495 GCA_036279295.1 Pseudonocardiaceae bacterium
CATTAAGACCACAATGGACACTTCATCAAGATCAACAGAACCATACAAAAAGCCCGCTGACCTGGGCTTTCGCTCCACATCAACGAGCTCTTTCGACCGTCGGGACGACAGGATTTGAACCTGCGACCCCTTGACCCCCAGGACGTTGGAGCAGCGGTTTCCGCAGGTCACATGTGGTTTAATGATCACGTTCGAAGTTCGGTCACCAGCGCGTTGTTCGGGTACGCGCACAGCGTGTGGTCCCCACGTGGTCCCCAGGTTCACCAACTCGTAGACGGTCCACAACGCGGTCTGGTTCGGACTGACTCGGCGATCGATACGCATCGCGCGGCCTCCTGGCGGTCGACGGACTGGTGGCGAGAAAGATCAAGACCACGCCTCCCCCATCCCCTGCACAGGCCGCCAGTTAGCGCCGAGTCGTTGGTGTCAATGGTGGGCGGAGCCCATCGCGCAGCGACGCCGAAGGCGCCATTGACACCGGCGGCTCGGCGTTAAACGATCCTTGGCTGGGGACGGCTCATATCCTGGCCAGATGAACAGACTGATTTCCTATGACGAACTTTGATCTCGCCTCTTCTGAACATTCTGAAAACTGTTAGGGTTTTGGTCCAGCTCCTGCTTGATGGCGTCAGCACCGATAACGTGGGCACGGAGCTCATCAAAAGATTCCTGATCAGCGGTCCAGTCCCTATCGAGATGACTCCAGTCCAAATCGGCGGAAAGTACTTCGGCGAGATCTACTACAGCCTTCCGCCAAGGAGGGTAAATAACAGACTGATCGACGGCAGCATTGATCATCGTAAAGCATACAAAAACTGCTTCCATAGCAATTTCTCGTAGGACCTCATCCAGTTCATTCTCATCATATTCCGACGCCAACCTAGGCCGACAACGCTCGTTTGGCCCAGCAAGCACAAGCGGGATACACGCCCGCGCCGTTGGATGATGCAGCTCGCTCGCTATACGATAGTACTCACGATAAGGAGAGTTCTTTGGGTCTTCACCAGGCGCCGTAAACTTCTCCGCATACTGCCGGACCTCATTGTCCTTAACCCAACGTTCTCGTTGCAGCCAGTCGTCTGCCTTCCTGGGCTCCTTTGCCAGCATTCGCGCCAGCCCTGCGGATTCGTAGACGTCCCTGATATAGACCCTTGCTTCCAGATACAGACCCTCAAGGGCCAAGATTGTTGCAGCACGTAGCGCCCGGAATGCACGGGTGTAGCAGGAGACCGCCGCGAGCTCGTTCGAAGTCTGAGTCCCATCGTTCATGCTGGCCGCAGACAGATCGATGACGTACGCAATCAAGTCCAACCCTTGATTAACTTGCGGAAGCCTGGCCAGGATGCGTTCAGACCTGTTCATCTGCTCGGCATGCTCGGGACCGCCTCTCCAGTACCACGCAATCTGTGGGGCGCTCTGCGAAGGATCATGCTCTGGATCGACCATGTATGAACGCTACGCCGAGCTTCCAACAGTCGCCCAGGCCGCCGGCCGGAGCGGAGCGGCAGGCCGAGCGGCCAGCGGCGCGCTCGCGCGCCGCTCTTGATCCCATAGAGCCAAGTTCGGCAACATCGCGTCTCGGGCCGGTATGCGATCATCGGCGCATGGTTGACTCGCCCGTCGGTGCGCTCGCCCAGCTCCCTGGGACGCTGGTCCTGTGGGACGTGGATCACACGCTCATTGAGAACGGCGGCGTGAGCAAGGCGACCTACGCACGGGCGTTCGAGCTGCTGACCGGCCATGCCCCGGACGTTCGGCCGATGACTGATGGCCGGACGGACTTCCAGATCATGCGCGAACTACTGGCGGCCAACTCCGTCGACGCGGACCAGTACACGGAAGGCAGTCAACTTCAGGACGTGCTCCTGGCGGCGATGGATGAGAAGGCTCCTGAGCTTCCCGAGCGCGGACATGTCCTGCCGGGCGTAGTCGAGGCTCTTACCGCCTTGTCAACGGTGCCGACCGCGGTTCAATCCGTCCTCACCGGCAACATCAGCCCGAACGCATTCGCCAAGCTGCACGCCTTCGACCTTGACAAATGGGTTGACCTCGACGTGGGCGGATTCGGCTCCGACGATATCGTCCGCTCCAAGCTGGTTGATTCTGCTCGCCGTAAGGTCGAAGCAAAGTACGGCCTGGCGTTCGACCGGTCCTCGACCGTGCTGGTTGGCGATACGCTTCTGGATATCAAGGCCGCGCACGACGGTGACGCCAAGGTGATCGCTGTCGCGACAGGTGTGTACTCCGTCGAGCAGCTGACAGACGCTGGCGCGGATCACGTGCTGGAGAGCTTGGCCGACTTCGGTCAGTTCGCGGACGCTCTACTGGCGGTCCGCCTCGGGTCCTAATTAGCGCGCTGGTGACGAGTCTTCGGTCTTGATCTCGTACGACTCTTCGTTCCAGATCAGGTCGAAGCTCTTCAGGTAGGTCTCGAAGAGGTCGGCACCGGACGCCCGGCGCACATGCAGTATGGGCGCGATGTAGCCGTAAGCGCCGTATATGTGTTGATTCACAAGCATTTGGTTGTCGTAGCGGAAGATCGAGTTGTAGAGCGACGTCCCGTGCATGCGGAACTCGATACCGTCGATGCCGACCAACGGCCGGTAGTAAGCCCATGCCATCTTGATGCGACCGGGGATTCCATCGAACAGTCGTTCCTCTCGACCGCGTAGCTCCGCTGCCGGATGATCTGGATCGGCGAGCATGATCCGGACCTTCGTGCCGCCAGCTGCCTTCGCCTTGATGATCTCGATGGCCTCGGGGTTCTCTTCCGGCAGGAACAGGCTGGCATTCGCGAACAAGTCGATGTTCACGTTCGCGCCGCGTAGCAGATCCATCCACAGGCTCTTCGGGGTATCCGCCCGGTGGTGGTAGAACTTGACGACCGCGTTGGTCATGTCGCCGTCGCTGCTGGCGGGCATGACAGCTTGAGACGTCTTCTTGGGCGCTCGCGGCTCGGGCACGAAGTCGATCGGGCCGTCGTGAGACTCGAACAGTTGCGCCACGGTCCAGCCGGGGAACATGCCCTCAAGGACACGACAGTGATCCACGTGCGGCAGGCTCGATAGCTCGCCAGACAGCCACCGATAGAACTGCGCCTTGCTGGGCCAACCAGCTTTGAGCGACCTGTCTATCCGCTCCGCCACGCGCTCATATTCGCGTCGAAAAGCGCTATGCGTGTGCAGGTGTCGCTCTTGCAGTAGTGCCTTGAGAACGATCGGCTGCGCGTTCACCGAGTAGGCCCCCTTGATTGCTCGACGGGACGAGACTACCACCAACACGAGACAGTACGAGACCATGTGAGCTGGAAGTAGCCCAAGGGAGACCCATACACGTCGAGACGGGACACCCGCCTGGGCGAACCTGATGGTGTGGCCGTTGAACCAACGGCAGGCAACACAGGAACGCATCTCAGGAGGGCGGTAATCATGGCGATTCCCAGGGGCCACCGGTTCGAGATCGAGTTCAACAGCGCCCTTTCCCAACGGCCTGGTGATGGTCGGCAGTATCACGCCGGACACCGAGTACCAGACCCGTGAGGACAAGGCCGCTGGCCGACCGGTGCGCCAACGGATTGATGAGACGACGGGCAAGCGGCAGTGGAAGGCGACCGTCACTGACCCGGACGAGCCGAACGGCAAGCGGGCATCGTTCGACATTACGTTCTTGGCTGACGTGCAGCCAGTCCCGACCACTGCGGAGGTTCTGCCCGGGGTCCGGTCGGTCGAGCTCGATGGACTCACAGCGGAGCCGAGGGTCGGCGGCAACGGCGAGTTCAAGTACCAGACGTACGTCTATCGGGCCAGTGGCTTCAGGGCCGCTGGTGCCGGCAGTACGCGCGGTGCGGCCAAGAGTGCCGATTCCACAGGCAAGGCCGCGTGAACCTAGCCATGACCATGGATGACTTCACACAGATACAGGGGACCGGTCGGGCGGGGATTCGCTCCACCCGGCCGGCCCCTGGGCTGCATCGCAGTTCGAGACAACCAGCGACTCTCGACGGCGGCCCGGCTGTCCTTGACTCGGCGGTCACGGGGTGGAAGGCGGCGTACCAGGCGTATGGGCAGGCGTCCGAGCGGTCATTGCACGCGCCGGAACGTGACGAGACGGCGAGAGAGATGTCGGTCGCATCATGGGCGGTTGCGGCGGCCTGGCGGCGGATCGCGGAAGTCGCACAGTTGCCGTGGTGGAGCTTGGCGGCCGTAGAGACAGCGGCGCAGGCGTTCGAGGCGCAGGCGCGGGACTGGGGAACACGGCCGCGCAGGACCGAGCCGATCTCGGAAGGGCCGTGGCAACCGTGACATTGAACTGTTCGCTGGTATGGCATTGCGGAAACCGGGGGTGTTGTCGGTGATGTCCACTGCCCCTGTACCTCGCCGTCGGCTGGCCCGTCAGCTTCGGACCATGCGGGACGCTGCCGGTCTCACGCTGGAACAGGCTGCCAAGAAGCTTGAGCTATCAAAGAGCGCGCTGGGCCGGATCGAGGTCGGACAAACTCTGATCACGGTGCACATCATCCGCAGCATGATGGACGTGTACGACCAGTACGAGCCGGATGTGCTGGAAATGGTCCGCCAGGCGCGTGAGCCGGGCTGGTGGCAGGGCTACCGGATCGCGAACCTGGACTACCTGGCTTGGGAGACTTGCGCGGACACTGCGCATGAGCTGGCGGTGGCACGGATACCGGATCTATTGCAGACCGAGCCTTACGCACAGGCTTGGTTGTCGGTAGACAACTGTGAGGAACACGATCCCTACACGGTGCGCCGCCGCGTAGATGACGAAATGATGTCGCGGATTGTTCGACAGCAACGTTTCGCCGGACCGAGTCCGATCCGACTGACCACAGTCATCACTGAGGCCGCGCTGCGGAAGCGGGTTGCCAGCGCACAGGTGATGCTCTCGCAGTGGCGGCATCTCGCGCGTGCGGCCACCTGGCAGGCAGTCAACCTGCGGGTGCTACGCACGGCGGCGAACGAGTCGGCACTGTGTACCGGCGCTTTCAGCCTGCTGGGCTTCGCTGAACCTGATGATCCGCCGCAGTTGTATGTCGACAGCCCGGTGGGGTTGCTGCGGCAGGACAAGCCCTACCAGGTCAAGCAGGCGCGGTACATGTTTGACCGGCTGTTTGCAGCCAGCTTGTCCGAGCGTGACTCGATCGACTTCATCGAATGTCTGGCACGGGATGTGCCGGTCAGCGAGTTGGCCGCCGATGGAGGTGGTGTCTGACGCCCACCCCCATTTCCAAGTAACTCCATTGTAGATAGATCATGCGGCTGTAAGCCGTGTGGCGATGACACCTGCGCCTCTTCTGGCGCAGAAAACTAAAGGCGCAGAAGCGGATTAGGTTGGCCCCCACCGCTTCTGCGCTGCCCACCCCGCGAGGAGTGAACAGTGAAGAGCATACGCAATGACGGTAGCGGTGAAGCAAGCCCCCGTTCCGGTGTTGATCGGCGGCGAAACGGGCGAAAATGCCCACGGTGCAAGAAGTTCGGCACGTTCAGCCCTGATTCGATTGTGTGTGACAGGTGCGCAGGCGCGTTGCCGTTGATCTTCGATGTGACAGTCACGGTCACCATCGGGGGCGACCAGTGATGGCAGTGCACTCGATAGGCGTGCTGATCATCGGGGCAGGCGTGCTCGGGATGGCTGTGTGGGTGTTGGCCAAGGTCGGCGCCACCCTCGCCCGGATCGCGGAAGCCCTGGCGGCGGTCGCGGCGGTGTTCGTGGCGTTGTGGCTGCTGGTCAAGGCTGCCGGCTGGTTGCTGCGCCTGATCGTGAGCCACTGGCGCACCAGTCTTGCGCTGCTCACGTTGACCGCATGGTGGCACTGGTGCGGCTGGCTGTCACTGGCCATTGCTGCTGGCTCGCTGGGCCTGGTGCTGGCCGCATGGCGACTGGTGGATCTGCCGTCGTTCGACCGGTGGGTGTGGCGGTGGCTGCGGGCGTGGTGGCTGCGCTGGTACCTCTACGCGCGGAAGCTGCCGACGTGGCTGCACGCCTGCGGCCTGTCCATCCGGGATGACGCGCTGCCGTTGGTGGTGACGGTCAACCTGATCGGGCGCAAGAAGCTCCGGCAGGACCGGCAGTCCGCTGCTGTGCGGTTGCCGGTGGTACTGGGAGTGAAGTCGGGTCCGTCGTGGGATGAGGTTCGGGTGCGCTTGGTGCCCGGCCAGAAACCCGAGGACTACGACGAAGCCGCCCGCGCGTTGGCGTCGGCTCGGCAGGTCGCCCGCTGTCAGATGCGGGAGATTAAGCCGCACATCGTGTCAATCGACTTTCAGCGGCGCAATCTGTTGGCTGACGCAGTGGCATGTCTCCCACTCGCGGACGCCTCGGAGGTCGATGTGCGGCGAGCGTGGTCGGGGCGGACCGAGTACGGGCAGGACTGGCTTGTCTCCCTCGCGGGCAGTCACACCCTGGTGGCCGGCGCAACCGGTGCGGGGAAGAACTCGGTCATGTGGTGTCCGCTGGTGTCCATCGCGCCGGCCATCCGGGATGGGCTGGTCCGGGTGTCCGGGATCGATCCCAAGGGAATGGAATTGGCCTATGGGCGGCGGATCTTCACCCGCTACGCCGTCACGGGTGCTGACGCTCTGGTGGTGCTGGACGAACTCGTAGCCGCGATGGACGCACGCAAGACGGAGTTCGCGGGTCGGGTCCGCTCGGTGCCGATCAGCGCTGACCACCCGCTGGAAATCTTGGAGTTTGACGAGGTCGGCGCGTTGACCAAGTACACCGACCGCAAGACCCGCGAGGCCATCACCGAGCGGGTAGCGCTGCTGACCACCCAGGGTCGGGCGTTGGGATTCACGGTGCGGGGCTACGTCCAGGAGCCGACGAAGGACACCGTCCCGGTTCGGGATCTGTTCCCTCGGCGGATCTGCCTGCGGGTCGCCGCTAAGTCGCACGTGGCCATGGTCCTGGGCGATCAGGCGTACGAGCGGGGTGCGTGGGCGAACCGGATCGGCGAGTCTGAGGCTGGTGTGGGCTACGTGTTCGGTGAGGGCGTCCGCGAACCGCTGCGGGTCCGAGCCGGGTGGGTGCCCGACGAGACGATCAAGGAGTTCGAAGCGTTCGTCGTCGGCTCTGCTGTGCGTGCGCTCCCGCTGCCGACCGAGCGGGGTGAGGCCGCATGACCGGCACGAGGGCCGAGCGGATGCGCCAACCGTTGGCGGCCGAGGTCGTGACGGCGTTGGCCGAGCAACACGGGGTCTGTGTGCGGCCCTTCACAATGGAGGTCGGCGACCCGGACACCGGCGAACTGCGCTACGTCCCGATGCCCTGCGGCTCGACCGTGGAGAGCGTGTGTGGGCCATGTGCTCGGAAGGCACGTGCTCTCCGGATGGCGCAGTGCCGGGAAGGCTGGCACCTGGACGACGAACCCATGTTTGACAGGGATCAGCCCACCGACGAGCAGACAGCACAGCTCGCCGTTCGGGCCGACCTCGTGGCGCTCTACCGGACAGCAGTAGATACCGGGCAGGCCAGTGATGCCGAAGAGTTGCGGGAGTCCATCCGGGAGGCCGATGAGGAACTTCGGCAACTCGGTGTCCGGGGCCGGCTCATCTCACCGGACGCACCTGCCAGGCGGCCGGCGAAACGGTCGACCAAGCGGCGGCAGGACTCGCCGAACCTGCCCACACGGCGAGTGTCCAAGGCGACCGTGGGTAGGGAGTTCGCCGGGTTGATAACGACGCTTTCACAAACACGTTTTCGCAGGTAGCGTCCCTGCCATGACGAACACCGAGGCTCTACGAGCGCTGCTGGCGGTCCGCCTGTCGCACCTGACCGATGAGACCACATCTCCGGAGCGACAGCGCGCGGTGACGCAGGATCATGCGAACCGACAGGGCTGGCAAGTTGTCGATACGGCTGAGGATCTGGACGTGTCGGCCTCCACCGTGCCGCCCTTCGAGCGGCCGCAGTTGGGGCCGTGGCTGCGGGAGCCGAAATGCCACGAGTGGGATGCGGTGGTGTTCTGGCGTGCGGACCGGGCGGTGCGTTCGATGGCTGACATGTTCGCCCTGACCAGTTGGGCACAACAGCACCGCAAGGTGATCGTGTTTGTGTCCGGACCGTTCGGCGGCGACCCGCTGACGTTGGATCTCCGCCATGACAAGGCCGACCCACACGTGAACCTGATCCTGGCGATCATCGCGTTCGCGGCCGAAGTCGAGTCGCAGGCCATCAAGGAGCGCGTGAACGCGACACGCGCGTTCCTCCTGCCCACCGACCGGTGGACCGGTGGACTACCGGGGTACGGGTACCGGATCGTGGATCACCCGGTCCGGGGCAAGACAATCGAGATCGATCCCTACACGGCGGAAGTCGTCCGGGAGATCGCCCAACGGCTGTGTGCCGGCGAGACTGTGAGTGGGATCGTGCAGGACCTCAACGATCGGGGCGAGTTGACCACTCGTGACCACACCCGGGTTTCGGCGGGCAGACCGACGCGCGCTCACCACAATCGGCGTGCCCGCCCGGATGTTAAGCGGGAACAGTGGACACGCCATGCGGTCACAATGATGATGACGAGTCCTCGTCTGCTGGGTTACAAGATGCACAAGGGAAAGCCTGCGCCAGGACCGAATGGGGCGCCGGTCCAGATCGCCGAGCCTGTGTTGACTCACGAGCAGTTCCAGCGGGTGGGCAACGCTCTGGCCGCTCGATCAGCTCGACCGGTGCGCACCCGCAACACCACGCCATTGTTGGGGGTGGTCAAGTGCGGGTACTGCGGACGCAACGCAAGTCGCGTCAATTACACCAACGAGGGACGCGCCTATAGCTACTACCGGTGCAACAGCGAGCGGACCAGCAATCTTCGTTGCCCGCAACGGCCCAGCGCCGCTGCCGAGCGGATCATCGGTGTGGTGGGAAGGGCGTTCCTGTCGCAGCTTGCGGACGTTCGTGTACAGGAACGCGACTGGGTTGCGGGCGAGGATCACACCGCCGAGTTGGATCACGTGCGGCGACTGCTTGACGACGTGGAGAACGAGAAGCGCACCTCGACCGACTGGGACGACGAGGACGAGGCCCGCTACCGGACGTCCAAGGCGTACTACCGCAAGCGGATCCGGACCCTGCGAGCGCTGCCCCAACGCCAGGCAGGCTGGGTGACCAGGCTGACCGATCGCACATATGGGGAAGAGTGGGCGTCAGCCGACGAGGACGGCCGCCGCAAGTTGATGCTGAATGCCGGCATGACGCTGCGTGTGTACGGCCAGCGGCAGTTCACGCTCACCATTCCGGCTGCCACGATGCGGGCTGGATATCCGGGGTGGGAACCCCACTTGTCCCCGGCTGATGTCGCGGACATCGCCGGGGACAGCGGGGCAACGGTCGATGTGGAGTTCACCGACGACGAACCGGCCGCAGCCCTGTAGGCAGGCTGAACCACCTGCGCCGGGCCGAAGGACGCCTACGGCGGTTGGTACCGAGTTCCCCGGTAGGTGAAGGAACCGTCTGCGCCGACGCGCACCGGGCGCCCGGTGGCAGTGGTCGCGTTGGTTTCGAGGATGCCGAATCCGAGTGTCCCGGCTGCCGGATCGGCCGCGAGAGTGCCGCATTCGAACACCAGCCAGGCCTGGAGAGTTCCGTGTTCGGCCGGCACCGCGCGGCCGGTCAGCCGTAGCCGACCGGTGTCGCCACACACCATATTGGTGTCCGCCGTCGCGGCGCACGCAACCACGTCGGGTTGTGCGTCCAAGTCCACCGGCACGGCCTGCCATCCTGGTGCGATGGGTGCCGATTCCGGCAGTAGGCCCACGTTCAGGCCCACGTTCAGGCTCGCGAGTTGGTCGGTGTCGTGGACGTGGCCGCAAATCATGATCGCTCCTTGATAGCCGGTGCGGAACTGGGCGAGGACATCGATGAACGCACGGTGTGCCTGGCTGGACCTGCCGTTCGGTGCGCTCAAGAACACGATCCCGTCAGGCTGAGTCGTCGTGGTGAACCCGGCCAACGCTGCTACGGCAGGACGGTGGTGGAAGGGCGCCCACAGGCTCGGCACGACCACCACTCGCCGCGACTGTGGGTCGCTGCCCGGTGGTGTGGTGGCGTTCATGAACGGCCACCTCCCTCGGGCACGGCCAGGCCGTGTCGTTCGATCGCGGCAAGCACGTCGGCGCGGACCAGGCCGCGTCGATTGCCACCCTCACCGCTCGGGCCAGTGGCCCAGACCTGCACGGTGGTCACGCCGTACGGTTTGAGTGCGGCGCCGACCTGTGCGGCCTTGGCTCGTGCTGGCTGTGAGGTCCAAGCGCCGTAGGTCTCTGGTCGCAAGGTGGCCAACCGGTCGGCGACGGTCTCCGACCACACCTTGTCCTCGCTGGGCCTGATCACCGTGGCCACATCGACCAGTACAGACACCTGAGCAGCGTTGGCGTGGTCGGTTTGTTCGCCGACCGCATGCCCGTCCAATGTTTGAGCCGCCTGCCGCAATGCCCGCGCCCGTCCTGCGATTCGTTCGGCGGCGGGTCCGTCGATGTAGGTTCCACGCACGATCTGTGGCTCGTCGGCAGCGCCGACCAGATACCCGATTCCCTTGTCGTGGTTGGTGAACGTGGTCGCGCGGATGCCGTTGCGATACGTCGATGTACCCAACACCATGTCGTTTTCGGTCTGCCCCATGACCCGCAGGCAGAACCGGATACCGACGTTCGCGCTCACTCCGGTCGGCAGCGAGTCCTTGTCCGGTCGCTGGGTGGCCAGCATCAGGATGATGCCCAAGGCAGGCCCAACCTTGATCAACCTCGTGCACAGGTCGCCCGCCTCGCCACCGTACGTGGGGTGCGAGAACAACTCCTGGCACTCATCGATCCCCAACACGATCGGGAACAGGCCCAGCGACCGGCGTGCCGCTAGCTCAGGCGTGACCTTGCTTTCCGGGCAGATGTCCTTGGGCAGTGTCCGGATGGTCTTCGCGCGGCGAGGTAGTTCCTCCTGGACGAGCTGACGGAGGCTCGCCACACAAGACCCGACGATGTCATCGTCATTACCGGATCCGTAGTGGTGGGCCACCTTCTCCAGGGCGGACAGATCGCCGGTGCCCTTCAGTTCGAACACCCGCACCTGGCAGGACGGGTCCAGAGCAGCAGCGAGCAGGAGCACCCGCAGCGCGAAGGTCTTTCCTTGCCGGGGCATCGCGCCGATGAGCACGTTCGCGAACATCAACAGCACGGTGACCAGTCGTCCGCGCTGGTCGTGTCCGAACGGTACTGCCGCGAACAGGTCCGCCTGTCCGGTCGTGGCCAGCGGCCAGGCCCGGGGCTTGGCCTTGGCCATGTCATGGTCGCCGACCCACAGCACCAGTCGGCCTGCGTGTTCGGTCTGGTCGGGTTCGGGCCACACACAGCCTATCGGCCGCCGCAGCCCCGATGCGAGCCGTTCGCGCCGTTCCACGATGTCCGCCACGATGACGCCGTGAGGTAGATCGAGGTCCGCACGCCAGCCGGGGCCATCTCTCGTGATCGGGTTAGGGAACGTGACACCGCCGCCGCCCTTGGCCAGAGCCTTGTTCACCTCGGCAAGGCCCAACGAGCCCAACGCGCGGACCACGATGTCCGAGGTGAGCCGCGCCACGGTGTGGGGGACGACCGCTCGCGTGAACACCGGCTTGTCGGGGTTGGTGCCTGCCACGCCCAACGCGGCTACAGCCACGACGATCACCGGGGAGCGCAACCACCAGGGCAACAGCAGGAGGATCACTCCGGCGATCGCAGCCAGTGCGCCCATACTGGCTACCAGGCGTGTGCGCCGTGACACTCGGTCCTCACGTTGTTGCGACAGCCGCAGGTACATCACGTCGTCACCACGGCCCGCTGCCGCGTCCCGCAGCGGACGACCCTCAACGTCCAGCACCCATCGGTGCACCGCAGCGACCACTCTGCCCAGTCCCCGAGGAGCACGCAGGGCCAGTCGCGTCCCGTACAGCGGCACGCGCACCAGGTGATAGCTGGTCGTGTAGGCGGCCCGGCCAGCCGACCGGCGTCCGACGCAGCGTCATCACCGCCCCTGGTCGACAAGCGGTACAACCCGGTGTCGGTCGGAGGCATGTCGGCCGTCATCGCCGCACCCCCTTGTCGATGCGGTTGCCCAGTTGTGCGGCTGCGACCAGTCGGCCGACGGTCATCCCGGCCAGCAGTGCTGGCACGGCCAGCACCGCGAGCAACGTGACTGGCTGCGGATGGCTTGTAGCGACAACCCACTCCACTCCCTCGATGGCCAGCGCGGCGACCACTGCGGACAACAGGACAGTGGACAGCGCGGGACGCGCAGCGGCCGGTGCCCGGTTGCGACGATGCGACCGGCGAACCGAAGTGAGCACCACCACGGCCGCCATGACTACAGCCAACGCCACCGTGTGGTGTGACGCGAAGGACGTCACGACGTACAGAACATCCCTGCCGTTCATGCCGCACCACCGCCGAGCCACGCCGGGTGGTCCCCACCGCACCGTGGCGCTCGGTCGTATCGCTCGCACTCCGCGATGTACGCGCCGACAATCTCGGCAACCGTCGCCGCTTCGGTCTCAATCTCTCGATACAGCCACGTCCCAGCCGGGCCGGCGACTGCCGTCGCCAATTCCTCGCCCAGCTCAGCTAGGCGGAACAACCGCTCGCGCAGCTGTTCCCAATTTTCGATTCGATTCATGTCTGCGGCCTGTCGACCGCTGCTGTTGGTATCCATGTACCAAGTAACGGACGATGTGCTCCTGACCTCTATTTCGGATCAGGAATAAACTATTCGCGACGGGAGTATCCGCTGGTCGAAGGCCGGTTGCAGGCCGTGCATATTCCAGAAAAGAATATTCGCGAGCTCTATATTCCCGCCTGGGATGTTGATCTACCCGGCCATGCGCGTATCAGCAACAGCGTGCAACTGGGCGCACCTGGCCCACCCGGGTGCGGACAGTCGGTGGCGAGCACGAAGTCGACTGCCCGGTCTCAGCCGTATGTCGCCGGCGACCAGACTGGCCGAACCTGTGTTCGCAGTGCCGCCGGTTGCCAAGGTGGGAATATCGCGTGGTGAGAGGCCACTTTAGGTGGGGCATGTCACCCGGTGGTGCGACACGAGCACCCTATGTACGCTGGTCAGAGGCAGTCCACGTCCGACCACGGTGAGATCTGATGAGTTCTTCCGGTCCGCTGCGACCACCCCCGAGCAGCCCGTCATTGGCTGTTGAGCGTCGCTGCCAGGGCTGCGGTAGGACGCTGGCGGTCGACAACAGTTCTCGCCTATGCGGCAAGTGCCACCGCGCACACCATGACCAACTCCGAATGCCACCAACGCAACTCGGGGACGAGTTTTTCGAGACTGACGAGTTCCGTGCAGCCTTTGCGAGTCAGCATATCGGCAAGGTTCTCAGGGCGTATCGAAATCACCCTCGCCACCTTCAGTTCTTGGGCAAAGCGCTCAACCAAGAAATGCTTGGTCGGTGGCTTGGGCTTACTCAGGCTCAAGTTAGCAAGGTGGAGCGTGGCAACGCGGAGCAGAATCTTGACGTGCTACGCGAATATGCGCAGATTCTTCACCTACCTCAACGCCTGCTGTGGTTTGACCTGCCGGGGCAAAGTCGGCTACTTACACTGACCTCGCCCGGTGATGTGGCCGCGCCAGCGTCGTGGGAGGACACCGTGGTTGCCAGCGCGCGGCAATCGCTGGAGTTCTTGGCATGGGTTCAGGATGACCAGGTCTCTCCAGCCGTGCTGGAGCACGTCATGTTGGAGTCCCGCCGTATCGCCATTGACTACGTACACAGGCCGCTGATGCCGTTGTTCGGAGACTTGATGGCATTGCGGGACACGACGTTCGGACTGTTGAAAGACCGTCCGCGCCAGCGTCAGCCCCGCGAGTTGTTTTTCGTCGCCGGCACCGTCTGCACGCTGGCTGCCCATGCCAGCCAGAACCTGGGGTCATCGAGCGCGGCGAGGGCACACGCGGCAGCAGCCTGGGTCTGCGCCGAACAGGCCGATCATCGTGACCTTCGGGCCTGGGTGCGTGGCACGCAGGCTCTGATCGAGGAGTGGAGCGACGACTACGACCGGGCTGTCGTGCTGGCTCGGGAAGGACAACAGCACGCGAGCAGCGCCGAATCCACGGCGCGTCTGGCCGCTATCGAAGCCCGCGCCTTGGCTCGGGCGGGCGACGTTGCCGGTGCCGTGGCAGCGGTACGACGAGCCCACCAAGCTCGCGACCAAGCAACCCGACCGGATGCACTTGCCGACTTCGGCGGCGTACTGAGCTTCCCGTACGTCAAGCAGTTGTACTACGCCGGTTCCACTCTGGCTCTCGCTGGCGAGTATGCCGACGCCGAGCAGGCCGCTTTGGAAGCGATCCGGCTGTACGAGGCAGGTCCGTTGGCTCAACGCTCGTACGGTGACGAAGCCCTGGCACGTGTGGCCGTTGCGATCGCGCGGTCGGCCGATGGCGACCTCGAAGGCACTCACACTGCGCTGGAACCGGTCCTGAACCTTCCATCTGACCAGCGGATACGGCAAATCGCCAGCGGGCTGGACCGTGTCCGGCAGCACCTCGCTTTGCCACGTTATGCAGGCTCGATGGCTGCACAGGAGTTGACGCGGGAGATCGACGGGTTCGCCGAAGACGCCAAGTCGGCCAACACCGTAAACTTGCCACGGTGAAGGTCACCGCCACTGATGACGGCACGATCTTGCACGTTGCCTGCATCCGCGCTGGCTTGGATCCATCGGCAGCCACGCTGCTACACCAACACGCCACTGGCATCTGGCTGTTGCCAGCCGATCAGATCGTTGCCCGAATCAGCCACAACTCGGACGACCGGGATCGGCTCACTCGCGCTGTGACCATCACACGATGGCTTGCCGCACAAGGCTTTCCCGTCACAGTGCCGGCCGATGTCGATCAACCGATCGAGGTCGACACCGCCAGCGTGACGTTCTGGCGCTACTACCCCCAGGACGACCGACCGACGCCGAGCGCAGCAGCACTGGGTCGACTGCTTCGTCAGTTGCACGGGCTACCGCAGCCGCCCGTGTCGCTGGACGACTACGTGCCGCTAGCGCGATTGGGCTCCGCGCTTGCCAGCAACCCGCCACTGGCGGGTGACGATCTTGCGTGGCTGGTCGAACGCCGGGTCAGCATCATCGCTGAGTACCGCAGGCTGCATTCGCAGCTCGGGGTCGGCTGGATCCACGGTGATGCCTACCCTGGCAACACCTTGTGGGACGGTGAACAGGTCATATTAGGCGATTGGGATGAAGTAGCTCGCGGCCCGCGTGAGCTCGACCTGATCAGCACTCACCAGGGCCTACGCATGGGCCGATCGGATGCCGAGCGGCGCGCGTTCACCGACGCCTATGGCTGGGACGTCACGGCCTGGACAGGCTTCCCGGTGCTGCGACAGATGCGCGACCTACATACGCTCGGCGCCTACATCGACCGGGCTGGTCGCGGTGACTCGATCGCCCTAGATGAACTAAGTCATCGCATCCGCACACTTCGGACCGACGACAGCACTGCACGGTGGAACTCCCACTAACGTAATTCAGCGCTGATCCGCCCCGACAGTGACCCTGACCTGGCGATATGTCAGAGTTGGCATACCGGTATGCGGATTTTGACATAGACGTCATCCAGGTATGGCGTCAAGGTTGGGCAGCCGGTTCAAGCCGCCCCGCCTGGACTGGATCAGACCCGATCGAGGGCAAGGATCCTGCAAGATGGCCCAGCGCTACCAGCAATCCGAACGTCCAATCCTCACTGCATCCCTTACCTCTGGCGTCGCACGTGTCGCGCACGGAATCAGGGAGTGTACTGCCATGATCGATGACGTCTTGGCACTTGACCACGTTGACTGGGAAACGATACTGCTGGTGGGTGACGTTGAATTTCATCAAACCGTAAATGGCCCCTACCCTGATCATCAGATGAGGGTGAGCGTGCAGCCATCGACAGGGTACGCCGCTTTGAGCTACACGGATCCAGCTGATCCGATCATGTCCATTGCCAACTCATACAACCCGGTCCGACCACTTCCGAGTGTGTACCTGTTGTTCAACGGTGAGCTCGGCTCGGTATTTCCACGAACGGCACTCATACCGGTGGCCAACGCGCGGTCCGCCCTGAACGAGTGGCTGCGAACGCGTAAACGGCCAACCTGTATCGAATGGCGCCCATACGACTTCTACTGAGCGAGTAGGTGATGGCCTACCATTGACCCGATGTAGGAGCAGGAGTGAGTACCTGCTACGCTCTCATGGCGGGGCCTAGTCCCGCTAATCAAGATAGGAGGTGGTGTCATGCTTAAGCTGAAACTACCTTCGCAGCGGAAAACCAATTGCGGATAACCACAACCCTTCCCGTTCCAGTCGTGGGTAGACAGGTTACTCCTTGGAGAAGCGAGGGCTTTTACGACCTGGTGTCGTAACTGATGATGTGGAACGCGGCGTAGCAGGGCATACCAGAGCAGGGGGCCACCTGTCGGCCTCCTGCTCCTTGCCTGGGCATCCTCCTGTGGGGGAGCAACCCCACCCTGGCCGTCGAACGAACCTCTCGACGTAGATGCCGCTAGTCGCTAGACCGCAGGTCAAGGCCCAGTTTGGCCGCTAGCGAGGATGCTAGGTTCTAGCATCCTGCCTGCTAGCGATATCGGCCCGGGCTAGGTGCCCAACGCCTCTTCGGCGAGCTGGGCCGCCAGGGCACCGGCCGTCATGATTCTGTCTGGCTTCAGACCGATGGTGAGTGCGCTGCGCAGCAGACCCGATAGTCCGTGGTCAGGATTGGCCGCTTCGGCCAGGGTGATGGCGATACCGGCCAGCACGCTGTGCCCTCGGCTGTAGGCCAGGAACGCCAGCATGCTGGCGGGCTCTGCTCGGTGCGGAGCAGGTGTGGCCCGGGTCAGCGCGGTCCACAGCCGTTCGGCGCGGAGCTGGTCGGCCAGTTGCTCGATGTGCAGGCAGGCATCTCGAACGCGGTGATCAGCCAGGGCAACAGTCAGCTCCACCACGTCGACGTCGGTCAGCGCCACATCATCGACGCTCGTCGTGTCCAGGGCTGAGCGCACCCGATCAAGCAACGCCCGTCCGGCCTTCGCAGGATCGGACGTCGGATCCTGCTGTTGGGCGGCCAGCAGGGACGCTCGCCTGGCCAACGCCGCCGCAGGGTCCGCAGCCAGGGGTACGGCGATGTCCTCGCGCCGCGCCGACACCGGCCATCCCGCACTCACCATTGATGCTGTCGTTGCCGCAATCTCACCCTGCACACCGCCATATGCGAGTTCCTGACCGCACCACCACCGCCAACCAGTTTGGATGGCGTTGGTCCAGATTTGCATCACCACGGCGATGTCAACGGCCTGCATCAGCGACACACACTCCAGCAGCACGGCGCGCCAAGCCGGATCGGAATCGTCTGCCACGATTACCAGTACCACGCTGTTCACTTGGTGCTGCGCCAACGGCAACACCAAGTGCCGGAGCATTTCGTCAATATTGTCGGGTCGCGGCGGATCCATCCGCAGCACTACCGGCACGTCTGCCGCCGTAATGTCTGGCAATCCGATCGCGACAAGGGAGTTGATCGGGTAGAAACCCAGCAATGCAGGAACCGCCGCCAGTACGGCAGCAGGGTTATCCGAAGTGATACTGATCGGGCAGCTACCCAGCTTCGTCCGATATGCGGGATAGGTGATATCGATTGCGCACCTCGCAGGATTTACGGGTGACTGTTTCCTCGGTAGTCCTGTCATGTCATGCCTTGATCGAGGTTGACGATCGTGCAGTCGCCCAAAGACCTCACCAATTGCGCGGCACGGGTCCAGCGGATAGCGGTGTCGCCCAATGCCACTGTGGCCTCGACCAGCAACACACGCCCTCCTGCGGGCCGATAGCGGATGCCACGGACGGCACTCACCGGGAACCGACGGACGCGAACGGCAACGTGCCCGCCTCGCAGCGCTGGACACATGCGGGTCGAGAGAGCCGCGCACGTCATACAGACAGGCGGTTCAGTGCTGGCCATGCCTTCGGGCCAGTTCTCCCAGTCCTCTCGGTGATCGCGAAGCAGCCACAACGCGCCGTCCCTGTTTCGGTCGGCGGGCTGTCCACAGACCTGGCACAGCAGTCGTCGCATCGCGCGACACTGTCTTCGCGAATGGGTCTGCCCGAACATAGGTCGGCCCTGGCCAGGGCGCGAAGGTACGCGGGTCCACAGAACCCCATTGCCGTCCCTGTCTCGGGCGGACTCATCTGCAAACGCGATTCCCACACCTGGCCGCACAATGACGTCGTTCGGCAACGGCTCTTCATCACTCCACGCGGTGATGTATGGAACGACGCCCTTGCCAAGGACAGGCAGTGTTTGGATATCGTTTGATTTCGCATGCCGTAGCGTCACTGGTTGGTCCCGTCAAACATATTCGACCGCGCTGCCACAAGTTGGCCGGCACCCGCTCGAATCTGATCGATGAACATTTCGGCACCGCCAAGCGTGAGGCCAAGTAGCACGATCGAATGATCGCCAATGATCTGGACGCACAACAGTTCCGCGTCGCTGTCGATCGACATCTGCACGGGTGTGTGCTGTCGAACAATTGACAGGTCGAGCGTTGACGGCCGTTGTCGGATTCCACTTCGCTCTGGCTGCATGGGTGCCTTCCCTTGCCGTGCCTCAATCGCCATGTACGGCCGCTTGGACCGAGCGACGATCAACACAGCAACATGCAGCGGACGCGAATCCGTCGATCGGAAGTGTTGAACGGCTGCGGTAACGACCTGACTTGACTGTGGCTCCGTCACTACAGCGCGGTCTATTCCACAGTGAGCGTGTCGGTATTTCCACGCTGACATATGGCCAGGTCATGGGCATGGGCGCGCCAAGCCGGTTCACCCGTTGGCGGTAGTCAGGAGTCTGCCTGCGGCCTGTTCAGGGACGGCAGACCAGATGGTCACGGTCCACGGCTGACATCGGCCACGTCGCCACCCGGTCTCGGGACTGGGCTGCTGCGATTGCCAGGCACCGGACCAGTGATCTGTGTTTGTAAGTCCGTGTTATACAACGGCAAGTTCCGCCCGTCGATGTTCATCACGCTCACGTGCGACACCTACGGGCGCGTGCGGGACGATGGCACACCGGTCGACCCGGACCGGTACGACTACCGGCGTGCTGCGCGGGATGCGGTGCACTTCTCCAGTCTGGTCGACCGGTGGTGGCAGAACCTACGCCGCGTCGTGGGCTGGGACGTGCAGTACTTCGCGACCGTGGAACCGCAGAGGCGGGCGGCCCCTCACCTGCATTCCGCGGTGCGCGGGTCGATCCCGCATGAGGTCATCCGGCAGGTCACGGCGGCCACCTATCACCAGGTGTGGTGGCCGGCGCACGACGAGATGGTCTACAGCAACGATCGACCGCCGGCATGGGAGCCGCGAACGAAGGGGTTCGTTGATCCGGACAGCAGGCAACCGCTTGCATCCTGGGCGGATGCCCTGGACCAGGTGTACGAGCCCGCGCACGTCGTGACCTTCGGTCGGCAGGTGCACTCCAAGGGCATCCTCGGCGGGTCAGAGGAAGCCGGGCGGCACATCGGCTATCTGACCAAGTACCTGACGAAGTCGATCAGTGAGGTTGTCGAGCCGGCTACCGATGCACAGCGACGACACGCGGACCGGCTGCACGACGAGTTGCGGATCACGCCCTGCTCGCCTCGCTGCCCGGTCTGGCTGCTCTACGGCATCCAACCGCTCGGCGTCACGTCCAAGACGGTACCGGGGCACTGCAAGGGCCGGGCACATCGCCGGACCACGCTCGGCCTGCCTGGTCGACGGGTGCTGGTGTCGCGGAAGTGGTCCGGGAAGACGCTGGCCGACCACAAGGCGGACCGGAAGGCGTTCGTTGCGCAAGCGCTCGCGAGCGTGGGCATCGAGAAGACCACACCCGATCCGGGCCGGCTGCTGTGGCGCAAGGTCGCGCCAGGCGATCAGAACGTCCCGCCACGCGCTCATCTGCTCATGCACGCGGTTGCGGAGCGGATCTCCTGGCGGGCTGAGTACGACCGGGCGGTGTTGGCCGCTGCCGGTCCCCCAGGCGGCGCAGGTCTTTCGGCAACTCCACAAGCAGCCTGACACCGAAGGGGGCGACATGACTATCCGACTGATCGAAGACCGTTGGTACACAACAGAAGAACTCGCGAAGATGCTCGGGGTAGACCCCTCCACAGTCCGACGTTGGCGGACAGCTCGGCCGGCGCAGGGGCCGGCGTTCGTGCAACTGTCCTCGCGCCTGACGATGTACTCGGCGCATGATGTCGAACAGTGGCTACTCAGTCGACGGACCGACCCCGGTGAGGCGGTGGCAGCATGACCCGCAAGAAGCTCATGCCACCGACAGGTGTCTCACTGTCCGACGACATCGAGTACCGGGAAGGCCGAGAGCTGCCGTATCGGGCTCGGGTCCGGTGGGTCGAGCCATCCACCAAGAAGCGGCCGTCCAAGTCGGAGCAGTTCGCCACCGAGGACGAGGCAACGGCCTGGATCGCCGGCATGAAACGTGCCGCTGCTGCCGGCATCGATCCCACAGCGGCAACCATGACCCTGACCGACTACGGCAACCAGAACATGCCGCTTGCCTTGCGGGGCTTGGAAAAGAAGACCACCGATCCGTACCTGGCCGGGTGGCGGAAGCGAGTCGTCCCCACACTCGGCCACCTCGGCGTGCGAATGATCACCAACGGTGCCGTGGATCGCGCCGTCCATGGCTGGATCGCGGACGAGTGCGGCCGGTCCTCGGTGAAGAACACGATCGCCGTCCTGGTGCGCGTCATGGAACAGGCTCTGCGGGACGGGCTGATCGACCGCAACCCGGCCCGGATCAGCGGATGGCAGCGGGAGTACGCGCGGGCCGAGGACGAGTTGGACGACCCGCGTTCACTGGCGTTGCCGAGTTGGCATGTGCTCACCACTTTGGCTGACGCGCTCGTCGCCAAGTCGGCGGACAACTACCAAGGCTGGGGCGACGTCGTACTGTTCGCGGCCTGCACGGCCGCCCGGATCGGTGAGGTATCAGGTTGCCGGGTCGGGGATATCAACACGAAGGAGTGGACCTGGAATGTCCGGCGACAGACCACCACCGCGCCGGGTGGCCTGGTCGACAAGGGTACGAAGGGAAAGCGGGCTCGGACAGTGCCCCTGATCGAGGACATTCGGGAATTGGTCCAACGGCGTATTACCGCGACGGACGGAAACAAGGACGCACGACTGTTCGTCGGGCCGCGCGGTGGCCGGATCTCCACTGCCGTTCTCCGGGACGCTACGTCGTGGGACGAGGTGGTGACCAAGCTCGGTTACGAACACCTGCGGCGGCACGCACTTCGGCACACCGGGCTCACATGGATGGCCGACGCGGGCGTACCGGTGCACCATCTCCAGCGCATCGCCGGGCACGGTTCGCTGACCACCACGCAGCGATACCTGCATCCGGACAAGCGCTCGGTGACCGACGCGGGCGACCTGCTGACGCTGCACCTGCGGTCCCCACGTGGTCCCCAACTGCGGGTGGTCTGAGGTGGTCAAGGCGACGTCTCACGCCGTCTCACACGATCTGGTCCCCAGGTGGTCCCTAGAGCAGGCCGTAGATGATCACGAGCATGATCAGGGCCAGAAACGCCAGAAGCCTTCTGAACTGGGCGGATACCCACTTCAGAAGGCTTCTGTTCGGCCGTCGGGACGACAGGATTTGAACCTGCGACCCCTTGACCCCCAGTCAAGTGCGCTACCAAGCTGCGCCACGTCCCGGCCGCACCCTGAGTGTTGGGTGCGTTGCTTACGCTACCGCATCCTGCCCATGTCCCCCGACTCGGGTGCCGAGCATGACAGGAACCCGCCCGCAACGGCGGGTTCCTGTGCTCCCCTCGGCCCTCGGCACCTCCCCCGGCGCCGACGCGCCCTACTATCGAGCCTCCACCGCCGCTTGGCTACCGTCGATAGTCGGTCCCGTCGCATCGACTTTGGACGCACCGTAACTCTCCAGCGGGAGACGAGCACTCACGGTGAACTTGTCACCCGGACCGCGCTCCACGTTCAGGTGACCACCGACAGTGGTGGCACGTTCTGCCATGCCGGCCAGGCCTAGGCCGCCGCCGTCCGGGACTGAGCTGCCTTCGCTGCCTGGGCCGCTGATCACCGTCACCACCAACGAACCCTCGTGGGGTCCGACCACCACCCGCACCGCAGCACCTGGTGCGTGTTTGGCCGCGTTCGTCAGCGCCTCCTGGACGATCCGGAACACCGCCCTGCCGACAGCCGGCAGCACGTCGACATCCGCCAGATCTGCCGATTCCAGGTCTACCGACATCCCGGCTTGGCCGGCCTGCGCCACCAGTTCGGCCACGTCTGCCAAGCCAGCGGCGCCCTCGGATCGGCCACCGACCAGGCCCAGCGCCGCCCTCATCTCGCCCAAGGATGCCTTGGCCAGTGCCCGCATCCGGCCCGCGGCCGCCTTGGTCTCCGGCTCACCCGTGGTCGCTTCCAACGCCGCCGCCTCCACCGCGATCAACGTCGCATGGTGTCCGACCGCGTCATGGATCTCTCGCCCGATCCTGTTCCGCTCCGCCCGCCTCGCGCGCTCGGCCCGCATCTCCGACTCCGATTCGCTGGCCAACCTCAACTGCGCCAACGACGCCGCCAACCGCTCCCTCGTCGCCACCAACATCCCCAACCCGGCAGGCGACGACATCCACAACAGTGCGAACAACACGCTGAGCGTCCCATCCTGCAGCGTCAGTGGCTCGGTCGCGAACACAGTGGTCTCGATGGCCACCACACCCGCTGCGGCCCACGCGACAGTCACCCAGGGTGAACGAGCGGTTCGCCCGATCCGGTAAATGCCGATCAACGCGGGTGCCAGGCCGAGTTCGCCGGACAGGCCCCACAGGCAGAACAGCATCGCCAGCCACGGCCACTTCAGCCGCAGCGGCAACGCACAGCACGCCACCAGCGCGGCAGGCTCTGACCAGGCCACGCCCGTCGGATGCGACAACAGCACCACACCGAGCGCGGCCCCGACGACCACGATCTCCTGCGCGATCGTCCTGGGCACCCGAGGTACCCTGGCCACCAACTCGGCGAGCGCGAGATTCATGTGTCACCGTTGATCCGCTGGGCGACCAGCGCGGCCTGGACCCGGTTGCGCACACCGAGCTTGTTCAGCAACGCCGACACGTAGCTCTTCACCGTCGCCTCGGCCAGCCCGAGCCGCTGGCCGATCGCCGCGTTGGAATGCCCGTAGGCGACCAGGTCGAGCACCTGCCGTTCCCTGCCGCTCAGGTCAGCAACCGCACGCACCGACCGCAGCCGGTCGCCGGACTGGCGCAGCAGCGGCAGCAGCCGGGCGGTGATCCTCGGGTCCAACACTGCCCCACCGGCCGCCAGGTCGAGCACCGCGCGCACCAGCGTCTCGGGTTCGGCATCCTTCAACAGGAAGCCCTGCGCACCCAGGTCCAGCGCCCGCGCCACGTACTCGTCCACGTCGAAAGTGGTCAGCATCGCGCACGCGGGCGGGTCCGGCAGTTCCTGGATCCTGCGCAGCGCCACGAGACCGTCGGTGCCGGGCATCTGCACGTCGATCAGCGCGACGGCGGGCCGGTGGGTCGTGACGACGCTGATCAGTTGGGCGCCGTCACCCGCCTCGGCCACGACCTGGACCCGCCCGTCAGCCTCCAGCAGCACCCGCAGCCCACGCCGGAGCAGCGCCTCGTCGTCGGCGAGCACAAGGCGCACCGGCGCCGCTGCTGACGTCGACCCATTGTCCCGCTCCGGCACGAGCACTCCCGTCCGCCTGGACCATCGGCCCGACCAGGCCACCCCATTCCTACCAGGCCGTCTCTTTCCTACCAGGCCGGACGATGCCGAAAACCCTCGTGTCACTATTTACGAGCACGTTTTTCCCTGACCCGGACCGAAATGCGAACGGGACTCCCGGTGAAACCGAACGTCTCCCTGAACCTCCGTTCGATGAACCGTCGGTAGCTGGCTTCCAGAAAACCCGTGGTGAACAGCACAATTGTGGGCGGCCGTGACGTGGCCTGGGTGGCGAACAGCACCTTCGGCTGCTTGCCACCGCGCACCGGTGGCGGGGTCGCGGCCACCAGGTCGGACAGCCACGAATTCAGCGGTCCGGTGGCCACCCGCTGGTCCCAGGATCGCAATGCCGTCCGCAGTGCGGGTGCCAGTTTGGTGACCGCGCGACCTGTCATCGCCGACACGTTGACCCGTTCCGCCCACCGCACCCTGGTCAACTCGCGGTCCAGTTCCTTGTCCAACTGATACCTGCGGTCCTCGTCCACCAGGTCCCACTTGTTGAACGCCAACACCAGTGACCGGCCGGACTCGATGACCATCGTGAGCACCCGCAGGTCCTGCTCGGTGATGGGTTCACTGGCATCCAGCAGCACGATGGCCACCTCGGCGGCGTCCAGTGCTGCCTTCGTGCGCAGTGACGCGTAGTACTCCATGCCACTCGCGGTGTTCACGCGCTTGCGCAGCCCCGCGGTGTCCACGAACCGCCACACGTCACCGTCCAGTTCGACCAGCGAGTCGACCGGGTCCACCGTGGTCCCGGCGACCTGGTCCACGACGGACCGCTGCTCGCCGACCAGCCGGTTGAGCAGGCTGGACTTGCCGACGTTCGGCTTGCCGACCAGCGCCACCCGGCGCGGCCCACCGCCGTGCGAGAACATGTCCCGTGGGCTTTCCGGCATGGCGGCGAGGACGGCGTCGAGCAGGTCACCGGAGCCTCGCCCGTGCAGCCCGCTGACCGGCCACGGCTCACCGAGGCCGAGCGACCACAGGCCCGCTATGTCGGCCTGGGTGCGCTGGTCGTCGGCCTTGTTCGCGGCCAACAGCACCGGTCGCTTGGACCGGCGCAGCACCCTGGCCACGGCCTCGTCCGTGCTGGTCGCGCCCACCGTGGCGTCCACCACGAGCAGGATGGCGTCCGCGGTGTTCATGGCCATCTCGGCCTGCGCGGCGACAGCACCCTGCAGGCCCTTGGCGTCGGGTTCCCAGCCGCCCGTGTCGACGACGGTGAACTTCCTGCCGTTCCACAACGCGTCGTAGCTGACCCGGTCCCTGGTCACACCAGGAATGTCCTGTACGACCGCCTCGCGCCGGCCGAGAATACGGTTCACCAGCGTCGACTTGCCCACGTTCGGCCTGCCGACGACGGCCAGCACCGGCTGCGGCACCACGCCGGGTTCCTTGTCCACATCGGACGGATCGTCGACTGTCCACTCGGACTCGTCGATCCACGTCCCGTCCAGCTCACTCACGTGCTTTCCACTTTCCATTCTTTCGAATCCGGTGCGGCACCTGCGCGCAGCCGGTCCAGTTCGGTCACTGTGGCGGCCAGCACGGCCCGCACCTGTTCGGTGGCGGTGGCCAGCCCGGCCCGGCCTCGCTGCTCGGGCACCGGCAGCGGTTCGCCGATCAGCACGTCCACCCTCGGCCGCCAGCGCCTGCGCACACCTGGCGCACGGAACGTGCCACGGCAGGCCACCGGCAGCACCACGGCAGCGCCGGCACGGGCCAGCCATGCCGCGCCGCTGTGCACCTGGGCCACGTCCCCGGCGCCACGGGTGCCCTCGGGGAACACGCCGATCAGGCCGCCGCCACGCAGCACCTGCACCGCGGTGAACAGCGGTGCGCGGTCGACGGAGTTCCTGCTGATCGGCACCTGGCCGATCCACTTCAGCAGGCTGCCCACCGGCCAGAAGAACATCTCACGCTTGATCAGGAACACCGGCCGCCGCGTCTTGCTGAGCGCCGACGCGATCACCGGACCGTCCAGCATGGAGCTGTGGTTGGCGACCAACACCACCGGGCCGGTGGCCGGCACGCGCTCGCGCCCGTGCACCCTGCGCCGCACCACGATGGCCATCAGCCACGGGAACAGCCAGCGGCAGAAGTCCTCCAGCCACACCAAGGTGCCAGGTGGCACATCGGACCTGCTCACCTTGTCACCGCGTCCACACTCATGCCGTGCTCGTCCACGAGGGACATCAGAGCCGAGATCACGCCGTCCACGTTGAGATCCGTGGTGTCCAGCTCGATCGCGTCACCGGCCGGGCGCAGCGGCGTGGTACGGGTGTCCAGCGCGTCCCGCCGGTCGATGTCGGCCCGCGTTTCATCCACTGTGGACACTCGACTGGCTGCGGCGTCCTGCCGGGTGCGCCGCCGCGCCCTGGCCGCGGCGCTGGCGGTCAGGTACACCTTGAGACCGGCGTCCGGCGCGACGACGGTGCCGATGTCCCTGCCCTCGACGACAATTCCCCCACCGGCATCGACGACATCGGCCACGATGCGCTGTTGCTCGGCGACCAACACGGCACGCACCTCGGGTATGCCGGCGACGGCGGACACCGACCGGGTCACCTCGGGGCCACGGATGTCGGCGGCCACGTCGGCACCGGCCCACCGGACCGTCGGCGCGGCCGGGTCGGTGCCGATCGCCGGCACGGCGGT
>DASUJK010000277.1:0-10591 GCA_036279295.1 Pseudonocardiaceae bacterium
AACCGAGGTCCGCGTTCAGCAGCTGATGCAGGAGCAGGCCAGGGCGCTGGCGGACAAGGCGCAGTAGGGAACGCTTCGCCCGGATCGTGCGTCGAAGACTCGTGACGAGGAGTGTTGTGAACCGTCGTTCTGCGGCCATCCCTGTGCTCGCAGCGGTCCTGTTCGGCCTGGTCGCCTGCAGTAGCGGCACGGTCGGCACCGCAACGCCCACCCAGGGTGATGGTAGCCTGGCCACCGGTGGCGGCGGTAGCTCGACTTCGTCCAGTAGTTCGCCGGGATCCGGGAACAGCCTCGCTTCGATCCAGCCGTGTGACCTGGCCACTCCGTCAGTCCTGTCTCAGCTTCAGCTCACGAAACTCGGCACCAGTACGGACAGTGGCGCACGTAGCTGCAGGTACCAGAAGCCGGTGGACGTCAACGGCGTGAACGGCTACACCGCCGGTGTGGACGTCCGGGACAGCCAGGGCTTGAAGGATGTCAACACGGATGGATCCACGGTCACGGATGACCAGATCGGCAGTCACCAAGGCAAGCAGCTGAAATCGAGCATCCCCGGTGACTGCCTCGTAGCCATCGGCGTGTCCGATTCATCCAGGGTGGACGTGTCGGTCAATGCCGGCACGGACACCAATCAGGCTTGTGATGTGGCTAATCAGCTGGCGAAGGCGGTTGAGCCTCAGTTGCCCCCTGGTAACTGAGCGGTAGGGGGAGGGCGAGCACACATGCCACCGAACGGCCACAGCGGGCGCGGCAGCGTCGACCCGACCAGCCTGCCGCCGAACTACCAGTTCGCGGGCGATGTTCGCCAGCAGGCGATCGCCCAGGTCGAGAAGAGCCTCGGCCTGAAGCCAGGTCAACAGGGCTTCGAGGAGGCCGTTGCCACCATCGTCGGCACCATCGAGGCCCAGCAGAAGATCGATCGGCAGCAGACGACCCTGGCCTCGCAGGTGGACACCAGGTCGGCGCCTGCCATGGGCAGCGACAACTACATGAGCTACAGCCACGATCAGCTGTACGGCATGGTCAACACCGACTTGAGCGCCGGCCAGGTCGGCACGACCGGCCACGCCTGGAACAACATCAGCAACACGCTCGTCAACGTGAGCAAGAACCTGAGCAGCGCCTCATCGGCCACCGAGAGTTCCTGGACGGGTGATGCCGCCGACGCCGCACGCGCTTTCCACACTGGCGTTGCCAGCTGGACCGGTGGTACGAGTGAGAGCGCGCAGTTGGCCTCGGACACCATGTTCAACCAGTCGCAGGCCGCCCAGACGGTGCAGTCCTCGGTGCCGAAGCCGGTGCCCTACAGCTTCGCCAACGAACTGAGTGACTTCTTCAGCGCTCCCAACCCAGCCGCTGGCATGAACACGATCAACACCAAGCTCGCAGCGCAGCAGCAGGCGCATCAGGAGGCGGCGACCGCCGTCCAGAGCTACGACACCACGCTGCACCAGTCGGCGACCAAGATGCCGGCGATGACGACCCCACCCACCTTCAGCCCGAACGCTGGTGGTACCGCCGGTGGTGCTGGTGGCACAGGTGGGGCCGGGGCTGGTGGCGGCGGTGCTGTCGGCGGGCCGACGTTCCCGGGTGGTGGGGGCGGTGCCGGTGGTGGCTCGGCCGGTGGTGCCGGTGGTGGCGCGGGCGGGGGTGGCGGCACGGTCCAGCCGCCCACGTTTCCCGGTGGTGGGGGCGGTGGCGGCGCTGGCGGCGGCGCCGGTGGGGTTGGCGGCGGCACGGGTGGCGCCGGCGGGACCGGTGCTGGTGGCGGCGGGTTCGGCGGGTTGCCCGATCCGGGTACGTCGACCGATCCGTCCGGGGCTGGTGGCGGCTTCGGTTCCGGCGGCCTGCCCGGCACGTTGACTCCCGGAATGCCCGGGTTCGGGGGTTCCGGCGCGGGCGGTGCTGGTGGCGGTGGCATGGGTGGCTTCACCGGGATGCCGGTCGGCGGGTTCGGCGGTGGCTTCGGCGGTTCCGGGGCCGGGGGCGCCGGGTCCGGGTTCGGTGGCTCCGGCAGTGGTGCCGGTGGCTCGGGCAGCGGATTCGGCAGCGGTCGGGGCTTCGGGCCTGGTGGTGCCGGCGCAGGTGGCGACTCCAGCAGTTCGGCTGGTGGTGCGCGCAGTGCTGCCGGTGCCGCGGCAGCCGAGGAGTCCGCGATGGGCCGGGGTATCGCCGGTGCTCGCGGCACGGCGGGTGAGCCGGGTGGCTCCGCTGGTGGCATGGGCGGTGGCCGCGGTCAGCGTGGCAAGGACGACGAGGAGCACAAGCGCGCTTCGTTCCTGGTCGAGGCCGACCCGGATTCGATCTTCGGTACCGACGAGCGGACCGCACCACCAGTAATTGGCGGCTAAGGCTCAGCCTGCTTCCAGGATCTTCACGATGTTGTCCGGCGGCCCGGGGCGGGCGAACAGCCAGCCCTGGCCGGAGTCGCAGCCGATTCGACGCAGCCGTTCCGCCTGCGCGGGCGTCTCCACGCCCTCGGCGGTGACCGTCAGGCCGAGTGCGTGCGCCAGGGTGACCAGCGTGGCCACGATCTGGGCGTCCACCGGGTCGGTTCGGTCGGCCGACCGGAGACCCTCCACGAACGAGCCCGCGATCTTCAGTTCCTGCACCGGCAGGTGCCGCAGGTAGGCCAGGTTCGAGTACCCCGTGCCGAAGTCGTCGATGGCGATCCGGACACCCATGTTGGACAGCTCACGCAGCTTGTCCAACGGCTCGTCCGCCGTGCTCATGATCGCGCTCTCGGTGAGTTCCAGCTGCAGCTGGCTGGGCGGCAAACCCGTCTCCGCGAGTACCGCCCGCACGTCGGCCACCAGGTCGGGCTCCCTGGACTGCCGGACCGCCAGGTTCACGCTGACGAACGGGGCGTCCGCGCCGAACCGGTCCAGCCAGCCCTTGGCCTGCTCACACGCCGACCGCAGCACCCACCGGCCCAACGGCACGATCAGCCCGGTCTCCTCGGCCAGGTCGATGAACCGGTCCGGCCCGAGTCTGCCCAGCTCCGGATGCTGCCACCGGACCAGTGCCTCGACACCCACGGTGCGCTCGTCGCCGAGGCGCACCAGCGGTTGGTAGTCGACGTAGAACTCCTCGCGGTCCATCGCGGCCGGCAGGGCTGCCGACAACGTGAACCGGCCGACCTCGTGTGCGTTGCGCTCCGGGTCGTACACGCGCCAGCGGCCCTTGCCGTCCGCCTTGGCCCAGTACTGCGTGATGTCGGCGTCCCGGACCAGGTCGGCCGAGGTGGTGCTGGCCACCGGCCGCTCGACCACACCGATGCTCGCGGTCACGGTCAACTCGTGGCCACCGATCCGCACCGGCCGCCGCAGCGCCTCAAGCACGGTTTCCGCGATGGCGATGACGTCGTCGGGGCCTTCGGTGCCTTCGGCGAGCACCACGAACTCGTCGCCGCCCATCCTGGCGATCAGCCGGCCCGAGCCCGCGATGGCCTCGTCCAGCCGCCGTGCCACGGACACCAGCAGCCGGTCGCCGACGGCGTGCCCGAGGCTGTCGTTGATCACCTTGAACCCGTCCAGGTCCAGGTAGCACATGCCGACCCTGGTGGGACCAGCCGAACCGCCCGCGAACACGCTCGACAGCCGTTCCAGGAACAGCGACCGGTTCGGCAACCCGGTCAGCGGGTCGTGGGTCGCCTGGTAGCGCAACCGCTCCTGGAGCCCGTGCCGCTCGGTGACGTCCTCCATCACCGCCACCGCGAACAGCGGCTCACCCATGTCGTCGCGCACCAGCGAGCACGTGATGTGCGCCCACACCCAGCCGCCGTCCGGCCGACACAGCCGCTTCTCCACCCGGTAGTGGTCCAGTTCGCCGATCATGACCCGCTCGAACGACTCCCACAGCCCGACCGACAGGTCCTCGGGGTGGATGTAGTTGCGCACATTGCTCTGCAGCGCCTCGGGCCGGGTGGTGCCGGTCATCCGCAGCAGCGCCGTGTTGGCCTCGATGACCTTGCCGGTCACGTCGGTGATGCCGATGCCGATCGCGGCGTCGGTGAACATGGCCCGGAACTTGGCCTCACTGGCCCGCAGCGCGGCCTCGGCGTCGTCGCGAGCGTCCAGCACCGCGCCCCGAATGGCCTCCTGCTCGGTGAGCGTCTGCTCCCGCAGCGCCTGCGCGTAGCCCGCCGCGAGCGCGCCCTGCAGCCTCGCCACCTTGCCGGCCAGCCGCGCGTCCCCGGCAAGGCCGAGTTCGTCGATCAGCCGCTCACCCACGATCCGCACGGACGTCTCGATCGTGCCCGTGCCGGTGAAGTGGCCGGCCACCAGTCGGGCACCGGCATCGCGGGCCAACTCGGGTGCGAACGGGCCGTCCAGCGCGCTGGCGAGCTGATTGGTCAGTTCGACGAGCAGTTCGACGATCTCGTCCCTGCTCATCGGCACATAACTGGTGCCGATGATGGCCGACGCCCACGAGCGGGCAAAAGCCAGCACCGCAGGTGCTACCTGGGTGATCGGCGCGGTGTCGATGCGGCGGGGGGCCGATCGGGTCATGGTCGACCGCTCAGGGTCGAGCGCCACTCACCCGAAAGCTTGGCCGGGCCTGTCACCGCTACGCCCCTCTCGACTGCTCACGTCGCCTACGCGAGCATACGTCCGACCGAGTGAACCGCCTAAGGCACTCCGAAGGAAATCCCAGTTGGGCGCACGCAACGCGCTCAGGGATCACCCGACCGCGTGAGCCAAACGCGATCAAGCCTCGTGTTCGGGCCTCGATCCGGCACCGTGCGCGAACGACGCGGCCTCGCCGCCGCGTACCGGCCCGGCCTGTGTGCCGAGCAGCGTCGCCGCTCGTTTCAGGTCGTCCACCAGCATGTCTGCCATGTCGTGGGTGAACCCGTTGCGCACCACGACCCGCAGCGCCGCCAGATCGGTCCGGTTCGCGGGAAACGTGTACGCGGGCACCAGCCAGCCGGTCTCCCGCAGCACCGCGGACAGGTCGAACACCGAGTACGACGTCACGCTGTCGGCCAGCGTGAACGCGAACACCGGCAGCTGGCTGCCATCGGTCAGCAGCCGGAACGGGCCGAGCTCGGCGACCTGCCCGGACAGCCGCGTTGCCACGTCCCGGCACGTCCACTGCACCCGCTGGTAACCGTCGAAGCCCAGCCGCACGAAGTTGTAGTACTGCGCCGCCACCTGACCGCCGGGCCGGGAGAAGTTCAACGCGAACGTCGGCATGTCGCCGCCGAGGTAGTTGACCCGGAACACCAGTTCCTCGGGCAACGCGTCGGCATCGCGCCACACCACCCAGCCGACGCCTGGATAGACCAGCCCGAACTTGTGGCCGGAAGTGTTGATCGACGCCACCCTGGGCAGCTGGAAGTCCCACACCAGGTCCGGATCGCAGAACGGCGCGATCATGCCGCCGGACGCGCCGTCCACATGCACCGGAATGTGGTTGCCGGTCCGTTCCTCGTACTCGTCCAGCGCCGCGCAGATCTCGGCGACCGGCTCGTAGCCGCCGTCGAAGGTGGAGCCGAGAATCGCGACGACACCGATGGTGTTCTCGTCGCAGAGTTTGACGGCCTCCTCGGCCGACAAGAGGAAGCGGTCGCCGTCCATCGGCACCAGTCGCGGCTCGACGTCCCAGTAGTTGGCGAACTTGTCCCAGCAGATCTGGACGTTGATGCCCATCACGATGTTGGGCCGTTCGGCTGATTTTCCGGCGACCTGCCTGCGATGCCGCCACCTGCGTTTCATGGCCAGCCCGGCGAGCATGCAGGCTTCACTCGATCCGGTCGTTGAGCAGCCGACCGCGGCGGCACCGTTGGGTGCGTGCCACAACTGGGCGAGCATCCGCACGCAACGGGTCTCAAGTTCCGCCGTACGTGGATACTCGTCCTTGTCGATCATGTTCTTGTCGAACGTCTCGGTCATCAGCGCGACGGCCTGTTTCTCCATCCACGTCGTCACGAACGTGGCGAGATTGAGCCGGGAGTTGCCGTCCAGCATCAGTTCGTCGTGCACGATCTGATAGGCGATGTCCGGGTCGATCCCGCGCGCCGGGAACGAGTCCTTCGGAATACGGACCGGTTCCCTGGTGAACACGGGATTCACCGCGACTTCCGGGGACGACGGAACGTGCCTGTGCTGCGCCGACGGATGCTCCAGGGCCATACCGCGACACTATCGACCACCGGTTGCCGCCACGCCGTGCCGGCATCCGGTCGAGATGCGTGTTCACCCGAACAGCGGCACTCTGTAGACCGAACAGCGGAAGATCGTTCACGCGGACGTCAGGGGATTGCCGTGGTCGGCGCGAAGAACTGTGCACTCGTGGCGCTCGTCGCCTGCCTACCTGCCGCCCTGCTGGCGGCACCGGCCACGGCGGCACCGACCGCGTCGATGATCACCCATCCGCAGGATGACTGGGCCGGTTCGCAGATAGCCATCCACGAAGGTCGGCGCAGCGCAGCCGCGATCGGGGCCGACGCGATATCCCAGCCGGCCGCGAGTGGACCGCATTTCGCGGGCCTGGACGTAAGCAGCCACCAGGGCAAGGTGAACTGGGCGTCCGTCGCGGCGAACGACGGCATGTTCGGCTACGTCAAGGCGACCGAGGGCTCCACCTACGTCAACCCGTACTTCGCCCAGCAGTACAACGGCAGCTACGCGGCCGGCCTGGTCCGGGGCGCGTACCACTTCGCGACGCCGAACACGTCCGGCGGCGCCAACCAGGCGAACTGGTTCCTCGGCCACGGCGGCAACTGGTCGGCCGACGGCAAGACGCTGCCGCCCGCGCTGGACCTGGAGTACAACCCCTATGGCGCGTCCTGCTACGGCCTGTCCGCCGTCACGCTGGTCGCGTGGGTGCGCGCGTTCGTCAGCCAGGTGCACACGAAGACCGGCGTGTGGCCGACGATCTACACCAGTACCTCCTGGTGGAAGCTGTGCATGGGCAACAATGCCAGCTTCGGCGCGGATCCACTGTGGATCGCCAGATACAACTCGGTACTCGGCGCGCTGCCGCCGGGCTGGCAGACGTGGGCGATCTGGCAGTTCGCCGACGCCGGCAAACTGCCCGGTGACCAGGACGAGTTCAACGGCACCGTGGCCGACCTGCGGGCACTGGCGAACGGCTGACCCGGAGAACGAACGTCTTGTTAACCATGGACCAACTGTCATGACATTCGGTTTGGCTTTCCGGGACACTGTCTCACCGAGGGCAGCGGTCACCAAACCGGAGTGATAACGCGCGATACCAGAACACGTCGTGCGTCGATTTCGCCTGCGCGGTGACCGTTAAATCGAGGGCACATCGAAAGGGTCACCATGAAGTTCACGGCACGATACAAGCGCGGCGCGATCGGGGCGTTAGCCATCGGCACGTTCCTGGGCGCCATGCTGGTCGGCACTGTCACCCCTGCGACAGCGTCGACCAATCCGTTCCACCAGACGCCACAACAGCTCGCGGCGCAGCGGCTGGTCACCCACCCGCAGATGGACTGGCTCGGCTCGACGGTCAAGGCGCACGAACCACGGGCGAACGTGACGGTTTCGCCCAACGTCGTCAGTGGTCCGCTCGGCCTGGACGTGAGCAGCTTCCAGGGCGCGGTCAACTGGGCCACCGTTGCGGCGAACGGTGCCAAGTTCGCCTACGCCAAGGCAACCGAGGGCACCTACTACCAGAATCCGGACTTCGCCCAGCAGTACAACGGCTCGTTCAACAACGGTCTGATCCGGGGCGCATACCACTTCGCCACCCCGAACACGACGAGCGGCGCCGTCCAGGCCGACTTCTTCGTGGCGCACGGCGGCGGCTGGTCGGCGGACGGCAAGACGCTGCCCGGCATGCTGGACATCGAGTACAACCCGTACGGCGCCGAGTGCTACGGGCTGAGCGCGGCCGGCATGGTCAACTGGATCCTGTCGTTCAGCAACGAGTACCACGCCAGGACCAGCCGTTTCCCGGTCATCTACACCACGACCGACTGGTGGCGGACCTGCACGGGCAGCCAGGGCGACTTCTCGTCCACGAATCCGCTGGCGCTGGCCTGCTATTGCGCCTCTCCGGGCACAATGCCGTATCACTGGGCGCTACAGACCATCTGGCAGTACGCGGACTCCGGTACGTTCCCGGGTGACCAAGATGCGTTCAACGGCACTGTGGCCAGGCTTCAGGCGCTAGCCACGGGCTGAGCACGGCAAACGTGTTGCCGGTCCGCCCCGCCTGGTCACCGGGGTGGACCGGCATCCGGCCCGAGAGGTGACCCGATGAGCGCAGTTCCCTGGTTGGTGATCGGCTGGTTGGGCACGATCGGCGGCGCCGGTCTGCTGATCCTGGTGTGGCTGATGGCAACGGGGCGCGTCACCACCGAGCCGGACCGGCAACGGCCACAGTCCGCGCTGACCGGCACGATCGTGCTGGCGTTCGGCGTGTTCACACTGGTCACCGGGATGTTGTTGAACAGTGCGGGCACCACGGACTCGGACGCGCTGCGCACCGGCGGTCTGGCCGCGGTGTCCGTCGTGGCGCTCTACGGGCTCTGGCTCAACGACCGCAGGCGCAGGGTCGACGAGGACCGGCGCACGCTGGACAACCAGCGCAAGGAACTGGACGACCAGCGCTTCCGGCTGGAGGAGTCCAGGCAGGAACTGGACCGGCAGCGGGCCGACGACGATCGCGGCCGCACGGCGGACGAGCGGTTCGCCAGGTCGCTGGAACTGCTCGGCCACGACGCCGACCAGGTGCGGGTCGGCGCCCTGCATGCCTTGGCCGGTCTGGCCAGGAGCAGGCCGGAGTACACGCAGACCACACTGGACATCCTGTGCGCCTACCTGCGCAGGCCCTATGACCACGGCAGCTACGCCGAACGCCGGGCCACCGACGCGACGACGAACGACACGTGGGGCCAGGACGTGGACGCGGACCGGGAACGCCAGGTGCGACTGGCCGCACAGCGCCTGATCATCGACCTCCTGCCGTCCACGTCCGATCTGGACGCACCCAGGTACAACCTGGACCTGACCGGCGCCGCACTGGAGTACTTCGACCTGTCGCACAAGATCGTCGGCACGTTCACCGCCCGGTCGGCCCATTTCTACGAGGCCGTCTCGTTCGAGGGCACCCGGTTCTACGGGCCGATCTGGCTGACCTGGGCACACCTGTGGGGCGAGGCGTTCCGCGCCAACGAGATGGTGTGCCACGGCATCTCGTGGTGGACGAACTTCACCGCGAGCGGCCCGGTCGAGTTCGACCGCACCGAGTTCCGCGGTGAGACGAAGTTCGCCTACGCCACCTTTGCCGACCGGGTGTCGTTCCAGGGCTGTCGGTTCGGCACCACGGTCGACTTCCAGCACGCCGACTTCCTCGGCGAACTCAGCTTCGCCAACACCGTCGGCCTGATCGGCAGGACGACCGGCATGCACGTGTCGCTGTTGCACGACCTGCGGCTGCCGGCCGGCTGGAAGGTGGACAGCCGGGACAACCGCGAGCCGGGCCGAGGCCTGGTCCGCGCCTGAACGGGCTCGACCGAACAGACCTAACCGAACAGGGCCGGCAGGGTCCCTTCCCACGCCACGGACAGCTCGGCCAGCCCGAACGTGGCCACGCCGTCGATCGCCACCTCGTGCGATTCGCCGTCCACCACACCGATCCGGGTGCACGGCAGGCCGCGCGACGCGCACAGTTCGATGAACCGGGCCTCGTCGGCGGGCGCCACGGCGACCAGTGCCCGACCCGAGGACTCTCCGAACAGTGCGACGAACGGGTCGACATCGGCCGGCAGCGTGATCTGGCAACCGGTCTGGCCGATCAGCGCGGCCTCCACGATCGTCTGCGCCAGCCCGCCGTCGGACAGGTCGTGTGCGGCCGCGACCAGGCCACACGCCAGCGTCTCGGCCAGCAGCTTCTCCGCGGCCAGGTCGACGGCGGGCGGCTCGCCACCGAGGTGGTCGTGCACGACGTGTGCCCACTCGGAGCCGCCGAACTCGTCCCGCGTGGTGCCCAGCAGGAGCAGCACCGAGCCGTCCGCGCCGATGCCGGTCGGGATGCGCCGCGCCACGTCGTCGATCACGCCGAGCACACCGACCAGCGGGGTCGGCAGGATCGCGGTGCCACCGGTCTGGTTGTAGAAGCTGACATTGCCGCCGATCACCGGGATGCCCAGCTCACGGCAGCCGTCGGCGAGCCCGTGCAGCGCCTCGCGGAACTGCCACATCACACCGGGGTCCTCCGGCGAGCCGAAGTTGAGGCAGTCGGTCACCGCGGCCGGTACCGCGCCGGTCACCGCGACGTTCCGGTACGCCTCGGCCAGCGCGAGCTGCGCGCCCCGGTACGGGTCGAGCGCGACGTAGCGCGAGTTGCAGTCGGTGGACACGGCGATGCCGCGCCCGGTGCGCTCGTCCACCCGGATCATCCCCGAGTCGGCCGGCTGCGCCAGCACGGTGCCACCGCGCACGTACCGGTCGTACTGCTGGGTGACCCATCGCCGGGACGACAGGTTCGGCGACGCGACCATGCGCAGGACGGTGGCCCGCAGGTCCTCCGGCGTGGCGGGCCGGGCCAGTCGGTCCGGGGTGTCCGCGACCAGGGCGTCCTGGGTGTCCGGGCGGGCCACCGGCCGCTGGTA
>DASUJK010000278.1:0-58800 GCA_036279295.1 Pseudonocardiaceae bacterium
CCATGTCCCGGTAGTGCGGATCATGTCATCACGCCTGACCAGGCCGGTGCCAGCGGTGCGCTGTTAGCACTTCTAACCATCGGCAACAGCAAACAACGCTGGTCCACGAACATGGCCACTCCTAGCCTCAGATGATGGTCACCGATGTCCACGCCCACGTGGTTCCACCAACACTGCTGGCCGGCCTGGCCCGTTCCCCCGCCGCCGGGTTCAGCGCCACCAGGACCGACAAGGGCTGGACGGTGGACGTGCCCGGTGTCGGCGTGACCAGGCCGATCAGCGCCCGGATGACCGAGTCGGTGCCCCGCCAGAAATGGCTGGCCGGCACGGGCGTGACCCGGCAGGTGCTCTCGCCATGGATGGACATCCAGTTCGGCAGGATGGCGCCCGCCGACGCCCGGTCGTGGGCGCGACTGCTGAATGACGCGCTGTGCCAGATGGTGGCCGATGTCGGTGACGCGATCGGCCTGGCCACGGTCGCGATCGGCGACGGCGACCAGGCGGCCGAGGATCTGCGTGCCGCGCTGACCCGGCCCGAACTGGCCGGTGTGGTGCTGAACACCAACCCGGTCAACGACATCGTGCTGCACGACCCCGCGCTGGAGCAGTTCTGGGCGGCGGCCGAGGAGTCGGGTGCGCCGATCATGCTGCACCCGCCGACGTGCGGCCCGTCCGGTGACCTGAGCACGCTGGGTTCGATGGGCAACGTCTACGGGCGACTGGTGGACAACACGATCGCGGTGACCGAGCTGATCCTGCACGGCCTGCTGGACCGCCACCCCGGGCTCAAGCTGGTGCTGGTGCACGGCGGCGGGTTCCTGCCGTATGCGGCGACCAGGTTGGACGGTGGCTACCGCACCGGCGAGGCCCACGCGGGCCAGTTGGGGCGGGAGCGGCCGTCGGACTATCTCCCCGACCTGTACTTCGACACCGTGACCCTGTCCAGCAGGGCGATCGCGTTCCTGGCCGGTGTGGCTGGTGCCGGTCATGTGCTGCTGGGCAGTGACTATCCGTTCGCGCTCGGTGACCCGACGCCGGTGGCGACCGTGCGCGGCGCCGGGCTGACCGACGCGGACACCGAGGCGATCCTGCACGGCAACGCGGCAAACCTGTTCTGGAGTGGCGAATGAGCGACCGGCGGCTGGTGCAGACCCGGCAGGGTCGGATGGCGATGTCGGTGTGGGGGTCCGGGGAGCCGTTGGTGCTGCTGCACCCGCTGGCCACGGCCGGTGCGCTGTGGACCCCGGTGGCCGAGGCGCTGGCCGACCGCTACCAGGTGTTCGCGCCCGACCTGCGTGGCCACGGGGACACGTCGTGGGACCGGGACGACTTCACGATCCAGGACATGGCCGACGACCTGTGGCAGGCGCTGGACACGCTGTCCATCGGGTCGGTGCACCTGCTGGGCATGTCGATGGGCGGCAGCGTCGCGATGACGTTCGCCGGGCTGCACCCGGACCGGGTGCGGTCGCTGGCACTGGCCGACACGACGGCCTGGTACGGCGAGCAGGCATCGGCGACCTGGGCCGACCGCGCGGTGAAGGCGGTCTCGGTGCCCAGGGACAAACAGCTGACGTTCCAGGTGGACCGGTGGTTCACCGACGCATTCCGGGACGCCGACCCGGCCGAGGTGGACCGGGTGGCGCAGATCTTCGTGGCCACCGACAGCCAGGCGCATGCCGCCGCGTGCCGCGCGTTCGGTGCGATGGACGTGCGCGATCTGCTGCCCAAGATCACCGCCCGCACCCTGGTGCTGGTCGGCGAGGAGGACTACGCAACGCCCCCGGACATGGCCCGCCGGCTGCACGACGCCATCCCGGACGCCACGCTGCGGGTGCTGCCGGCGCTGCGGCACATGTCACTGATCGAGCGGCCCGCACTGGCCGAGGACATCCACGCACACCTGGGAGGTGGCCGGTGAAGCCGGGCAAGTTCGTCTACCACGCCCCGCGTGAGCTGGATGAGGCGCTGGCGATGCTGCACGAGTACGGCGACGAGGCGAAGGTCTTGGCCGGCGGGCAGAGCCTGATGCCGATGCTGAACTTCCGGCTCGCCCAGATCGACCACCTGATCGACATCAACCGGATCGAGGCCGAGCTCACCGAGATCAACTGGGCGGCGGACACCGTGGCCATCCCGGCGCTGGTCCGGCAGCGGCACGTGGAGCGCTCGGCGCAGGTGGCCGAGCGGCTGCCCATCCTCACCGAGGCACTGGGCCAGGTCGCGCACCCGCAGATCCGCAACCGGGGCACGATCTGCGGCAGCCTCGCGCACGCCGACCCGGCGGCCGAGCTGCCCAGCGTGATGTCGGTGCTGGACGCCACGTTCACCGTGGCGTCGGCGCGCGGCACCCGCACGATCCCGGTGGCCGACTTCTTCCAGTTCCACCTGACCACCGCGATGGAGCCGGACGAGCTGTTGCTGCGGGTGCGGATCAACCTGCCCGGCCCTGGCACGCTCTCGGTGTTCCGCGAGTTCGCCACCCGGCGCGGTGACTTCGCGCTGGCCGGTGTCGCGGCCCAGTGCCAGCTGGACACGGCCGGGATGGTCACGGCGTGCCGGATCGCGGCGGCCGGTGTCTCGTCCACGCCGCAGCGGCTGGAGCAGGTCGAGGACATGCTGATCGGGCAGCGGCTGGCCGACGACGTGCTGCGGGACGCGGAGAGCCTGGCCCGGGACGCCGTCGACCCGACCGGTGACATCCATGCCAGCGCGGCATACCGGAAGCGGCTCACCGGTGTGCTGCTGCGGCGAGCGCTCGCGGACGTGCGGACCCAGCGGGAGGTTTCCCATGCGTGAACCGAAAGTCAATATCGAGGCGCCCGGGCACCTGATCTCGGTCACGGTGAACGGCAGCACCCGCCAGCACGTGGTGGACGACCGGCTGACCCTGGCCGACTTCCTGCGGGAGCGGCTACGGCTGACCGGCACCCACCTCGGCTGCGAGCACGGCGTGTGCGGGGCGTGCACGGTGATCGTGGACGGCGCCTCCGTCCGCTCCTGCCTGATGCTGGCCGTACAGGTCGACGGGTGCGACGTGGAGACCGTGGAGGGCCTGTCCGGTGAGGGTGAGCTCAACCCGCTGCAACAGGCGTTCAAGAAGAACTACGCCTTGCAGTGCGGTTTCTGCACGCCAGGTTTCCTGATGACCCTGACCGCCGCGCTGCGCGAGGGGCCGATCAAGGACGAAGCCGAGGCCAGGGACGTGCTGTCGGGCAACATCTGCCGCTGCACCGGCTACACCGGACTGGTGCAGGCCGTGCTCGACGCCAGCAAGGAGACTCAGGCATGAGTGAGGTCGCCGCCAAGAGCATGATCGGCGCCGGCATCGAGCGCCGCGAGGACGACCGCCTGCTCACCGGGCACGGCCGCTACCTGGACGACCTGGAACTGCCCGGCGCGCTGTCGGCGGCTTTCCTGCGGTCCACGTACGCGCACGCCAACGTGCTGTCCATCGACGCCGACGCGGCCCGCGAGCTGCCCGGCGTTGTCGCCGTGTTCACCGGCGAGGATCTCGCGGAGATCCAGAAACCGTTGGCGCCCAAGGTGATGCATCCGCAACTGATCGACTACCCGAGGCTGCCGATGCCGCCGAAGGCGGTGCACTACGTCGGTGAGCCGATCGCCATCGTGGTGGCCGAGTCCCGTTATGTGGCCGAGGACGCGCTGGAACTGATCGAGGTCGACTACGAGGAACTGCCGGCCGTCGGATCCACCGCGGCAGCGCTGCGCCCCGGTGGCCCGATGGCGCACGAGGGCGCCGAGACCAACGTCGCGGTGAAGCTCTCGCAGAAGGCCGGGGACGCCGACAAGGCGATACGGGCGGCCCCGCACACGCTGACCGGCGAGTTCTTCGTGACGCGCGGCGGTGGTCACTCGATGGAGACCAGGGCGGTGGCCGCCCGGTTCGACCTGACCACCGAGCAGCTCATCGTGTGGGACACCACCCAGTCCCCGCACTACGCCCGCCAGCAGCTCTCGGTGATCTACGGGATGGCCGAGGACGACATCCGGATCATCGCCCCGCCCGATGTCGGCGGCGGCTTCGGGCCGAAGGCCCAGTTCTACGGCGAGGAAGTGGTCATCCCCTGGGTGGCCAAGCTGCTGGAGCGGCCGGTCAAGTGGGTGGAGGACCGGTCGGAGAACTTCGTCAGCGCCATGATGGAGCGCTCGCAGACCCACCGCATCGAGGTCGCGTTCGACGACGACGGTCGGCTGATCGCGGTGCGGGACTTCGTCGAGCACGACCAGGGTGCCTACTGCGCCGGTCTGCAGGTGCCCTCCATCACGACCAGCACCGTGCCCGGGCCCTACCACGTGCCGAACATCTACGTGGAGCTGCTGGCCTGCTACACGAACATGGTGCCGACCTCGTCGGTGCGCGGCGCGGGTCGGCCGCAGGCGGTCTTCGCGATGGAACGCATGATCGACCGGATCGCGGAGTACCTGGACCTGGACCCGGCGCTGGTGCGGGAACGCAATCTGATCCAGGCCGACGAGTTCCCCTACGAGGTCGGCATCACCTTCCGTGACGGCAGCCCGCTGACCTATGACAGCGGCGACTTCCCCGCCCTGCTGTCGGGCACGCTGGAGCGGTTGGAGTACGCCAGGACCAGGGCGTGGCAGGCGGAGCAGCGCGAGCGGGGCCGGATGATCGGCATCGGGCTGGCCGTGTACGTGGAGGGCTGTGGCCTCGGGCCCTACGAGGGCGCGAAGATCCGGCTGACCAACAAGGGCAGGATACTGGTCACGCTGGCCGCGGCCGGGCAGGGCCAGGGCTACGAGACGGTGTACGCGCAGATCGCGTCCGACGCTCTTGGCCTGAACATGGACCACATCTACGTGACGACCGGCGACACCAGCAAGATCCCGTTCGGGCAGGGCACGTTCGCCTCCCGCATCACCGCAACGGCCGGGCCCGCGGTGTTCCAGGCCGCGCAGCAGATGCGGGAACGGCTGCTGGACACCGCGTCGATCCTGCTGGGCTGTCACCCGGCCGAGATCAGCTTCATCGGTGACCGGGCCTGCCGCGACGGTGACGTGGAGAAGTCGAAGACGCTGCTGGAACTGGCGCAGGTGGCCAACGTCGGCAAGCACGGCATCACGCTGCCCAAGGGTGTGCAGGCCGGTCTGGAGACCTCCAGTTACTTCGCGCCGGCCCGCGCCGCCTACGCCAGTGGCGCGCACGCCGCCGTCGTCGAAGTCGACCCGGACACCGGCGGGATCACGGTGCTGCGCTACATCATCGGCCACGACTGCGGCACGGTGATCAATCCGAGGCTGGTGGACGGCCAGGTGATCGGTGGTTTCGCGCACGGCATCGGCAACGCCATGTACGAGGAGGCGGCCTACGATTCGGACGCCCAGCCGCAGGCGGCCAGCTACCTGGACTACTCGCTGGTCTCGGCAACCGAGGTGCCGAGCGTGGAGCTGTTCCACATCCAGACTCCCAGCCCGCTGAACCCGTTGGGCGTCAAGGGAGCCGGCGAGGGCGGCACCATTCCGGCGCCGGCCGCGATCGCCAACGCCATCGAGGACGCGCTGCGGCCGCTGGGGGCACGGATCAACCGGGCACCCGTCACCCCGGCCAGGATCGTGGACGCCATCCAGGACGCCGCCGTGGTCGACCAACCCGCTTGAGAGGGCACTGATGCTGATCGAGAACTCGTTCCAGGTGGCGGCCGATCCGGACCAGGTGTTCGACTTCCTGCAGGACGCCAACAACGTCGTGGCGTGCATGCCCGGCGCCGAACTGGTCGAAGACCTTGGCAACGACTCCTACCGGGGCAAGGTCAAGATCAAGATTGGTCCGGTGACCGCCGCCTACACCGGAACCGCCACGATCACCCAGCGGGACGCCGGCGAGCGGGTCGCGATACTGCTGGCCGAGGGCCGGGACACCAAGGGCAACGGCTCGGCCAAGGCCACGGCCACCATGCGGGTGTCCGCGGGTGCCGACGGTGTCGGCTCGGCCGTGCTGCTGCACACCGACCTGTCGGTGTCGGGCCGCCTCGCCCAGTTCGGCCGCAGCGTGATGGCCGACGTGTCCAACCGGATGGTCGGCGAGATGGCGACGCGGGTGCGCGACACCATCGAGGCCGCCCACCAGGTGCCCACCGACTCCGGGGCGGCCACGGCCGACGGGAATCCGCCCGGGGCCGCCCCGGCCACCACGACCGCGCCCGCCGCGCGGCCGCCGGCCGGGGACGACGCGATCAAGGCGTCCAGCATCGCGTGGAGTGTGCTGGCCGGTGTGTTCCGCAGGCTGTTCGCGCGGCTGCGCGGCCGGGACGTGTCGGCGTGACAGCCACCGCCGATCCCGAGCGCGCGACGACGACCGCGCCCGCCCGCAAGGTGTTCGACATCGGGATCGACGACCGGGTCCCGGTGCCCAGCGCGATCGGCCTCGGCGTGCAGAACATCCTGGGCATGGCCGGGCTGCTGATCTTCCCGGCGCTGCTGGGTGCGGCGTTCAAGCTGTCGCCGACCGACACCGCCTACCTGTACGGGGTCACGTTCATGACCTCCGGACTGGTGGTGATCCTGCAGTCGGTGTTCCTGCTGCGGCTGCCGATCATCCAGGGCCCCTACGCCGGCACACTGGCCACCCTGCTCGCGGTCGGCCACCGCAGCGGCGGGCTGGGTGCCGCGTTCGGCTCGATGGTGGTCGCGGGCGCCATCTGGTGTGTGCTGGCCGTTCCGCTCAAGCGCTACGGCCTGGTCACCGTGCTGGGCAGGTTCGTGCGGGACCCGATCGTGTCCGGTGTGATCATCCTGATCCTGGCCACCCAGCTGACCAACACGGCGCTGCCCAACTGGCTGGGCACCCCGGCCGGCCCCGGCTTCCCGTCGGTCAACCTGGTGGCCGGTGGGGTCGGCGCGATCCTGGTGATCGTGTTCACCGTGCTGCCCAAGGGAAACATCCTGCGGCGGGGCGCGGTGCTGGTCGGCGTGGTGCTGGGCACGGTCGTGTACGCGATCTTCGAGCCGACCTCGTTCGGCAACGTCACGCACAACGTCGGCATCGCCGTGCCCCGGTTCTTCCCGTTCGGGTTCTCCGTGGACGGCAGCCTGGTTGTCATCTTCTTCATCACGATGCTGCCCGCCATCGCGGAGAGCATCGCCACCTACGACGTGGTCGCCCGATGGGGTGAACAGCACCTGAGTGGGTTCCGGGTCGCGCAGGGTGTGTTCGGCGAGGTGCTGGGCAGCACGATCGGCAGCGTCTTCGGTGGACTGTCCACACTGGCCTACCCGGACAACATCGGCCTGCTGCGCGTGACCAGGGTCGGCTCCCGCTACGTCACGCTGACCACCGGCATCATCCTGCTGGTGCTCGGTGGCCTCAAACCGTTCGACAGCCTGCTGGAGGCCGTGCCGCTGCCGGTGCTGGCCGCGACCGGGCTGGTCCTGTTCGGAGTGTTGTTCGGCAGTGCCATCGACGTGCTGTCCCATGTGCACTGGGATCAGCGCAACCTGCTGGTGGCCGGTGTCCCGTTCATCACCGCGATCGGTGGGCTGTTCGTGCCGGCGGCCACGCTGAAGGCGCTGCCGACGGTGGTCGGGCTGATCCTGGGTCAGCCGCTGATCCTGGGCACGATCCTGCTGATCGTGATGAAGGGTGCGCTGGCGTTCGGTGCGGGGCGGCGTAAATCGGAGGACGTGGCCACGCCGGTCGCCTAGCGTGCACGCGTGCCACCTCGGACCGTGACCCTCGCGCTGGTCGACCGGCAGAACCGGCCACTGGGTGCGCTCGCCCTGCCCCGACCGGTCCCGTCGGGGTTCTGGCCCAATGTCGATGACGTCGTCGACCTGGCCCGCGAGGCGTGCGGCGTCGATGTCACCGTGCTGCGACTGCTGTCCGCCGAGGCGCCGGACGCGAACGGTGGTCCGGTGACCTACGTCACCCAGTACGACGGGCCGCTGCCCGCCGGGCTGGACCGCTCCGCGATCACGCCGGAGTGGACCGAGCCGCAACGGCTGCGGTTGCCGTGGGCGCAGCCGGACGGACCTGCCGCTTCGCTGGCGTGGGCGCGGCAGGCACTCGACCGGCCGGTGCTGGCCGCGCGGCAGATGCGCACCTGGAACCTGTCCTCGATCTGGCGGTTGGACACCGCGGCCGGCCCGGTGTGGCTCAAGGAGGTGCCGCCGTTCTTCGCGCACGAGGGCGCGCTGCTGCGCTGGCTGCACCGGCCGACCACGCCGGTCGTGCTGGCCGCTGACGGTCCTCGGATGCTGCTGGCCGACATCCCCGGTGTCGACCGCTTCCAGGCCGGCGGCGCGGAACGGGCCGGCATGCTGGCTCTCCTGCTGGAGATCCAGGTCGACACGGCCGGTCGACTGTCCGAACTGCTCGGTCTCGGTGTACCCGACCAGCGGTTCGACATCCTGCGGCGACAGGTCGAGGCGGTGGTCGACCGGGCTGGTCACGTACTGGCCGACGCCGACCGGCGGGTGTTGGACGGATTGGCAGGCGGGCTGGCCGACCGGTTCGCGTCGGTCGCCGAGTGCGGTGTGCCGGACACGTTGGTACACGGCGATTTCCACCCCGGCAACGTGCGGTCGGACGGCACGTCGACCGTGCTCATCGACTGGGGCGACGGCGTGCTCGGGCACCCCGTGATGGACATGCTCCGGATGCGGGACTGGGAGCCGGGCGGCACGGCGCCGGAGCTGACCGGGATGTGGTGCGACTTCTGGCGGGCGCGGGTGCCGGGCAGTGACCCGGCCCGGGCCGTCGAGTTGACGGCGCCGGTCGCCGGACTGCGCGACGCGGTCAACTACCAGCACATCCTCGACTCGATCGAACCGACCGAGCGGCCCTATCACGCCGACGACGTACGGCTGTGCCTGCGGACCGCCGTTGATCAGTGCCGGACGTCACCGGGCGCATAAGGATCTCGTGCCCACTCACCGGTCAGCGCGTGTTGGATCAGCGTCCACATCACATGTGAGATATGGTCCCGGCCCATGGCGGATGGCACCTTGTTGCTCGGCGACTACCTGCGCCGAATCGGCACCCTGATCCGGGACTCCCGCAAGCACCGCGGCTGGACCCAGGCCCAACTGGCCGACGCGCTGGGCACCAGCCAGAGTGCCGTCAACCGGATCGAACAGGGCAACCAGAACCTCAGCCTGGAGATGCTGACCAGGATCAGCAAGGCACTCGACTCGGAGATCGTGTCACTGGGCCGGTCCGGCCCGATGCACCTGCGGGTGGTCGGCGGCCGCGAACTGTCCGGCAGCATCAGCGTCAAGTCCAGCAAGAACGCCGGTGTGGCCCTGCTGTGCGCGGCACTGCTCAACTCCGGCCGCACCACGCTGCGCAAGGTGGCCAGGATCGAAGAGGTCAACCGCATACTGGAAGTCCTGGCCAGCATCGGAGTGCGCACCCGATGGATCGGTGCCGACAACGACCTGGAAATCGTGCCACCGGCCCGGTTCGACCTGGCCGGCATGGATGTCGAGGCAGCCCGCCGGACACGCAGCATCATCATGTTCCTCGGCCCGCTCATGCACCACAGGACCGAGTTCGAACTCCCCTACGCGGGCGGCTGCGCGCTGGGCACCAGGACCGTCGAGCCCCACCTGACCGCGCTGCGCCCCTTCGGCCTGGAAGTGAAGGCCACCGAGGGCAACTACCACGCCCGGGTGGACACCGACCAGTGGCCGCAACGGCCCATCGTGCTGACCGAACGCGGCGACACCGTCACCGAGAACGTGCTGATGGCCGCGGCGCGGCACCCCGGTGTCACCGTGATCCGCAACGCCAGCTCCAACTACATGGTGCAGGACCTGTGCTTCTACCTGACCGCCCTGGGGGTGCGGGTGGATGGCATCGGCACCACCACACTGACCGTGCACGGCCTCGCCGACATCAACAAGGACGTCGACTACGCGCCGTCCGAGGACCCGATCGAGGCGATGAGCCTGCTCACCGCGGCGATCGTCACCGGGTCGGAGATCACCATCACGCGGGTGCCGATCGAATTCCTGGAGATCGAGCTCGCGCTGCTGGAGGAGATGGGCCTGGACTACGACCGCACGCCCGAGTACCCGGCCGCCAACGGCCGCACCCGGCTGGTCGACCTCACCGTCCGGCCGTCGCTGCTGCGCGCGCCGAGGGACAAGATCCATCCGATGCCGTTCCCCGGCCTGAACATCGACAACCTGCCGTTCTTCGCGTTGATCGCGGCCACGGCGCACGGGTCCACGCTGATCCACGACTGGGTGTACGAGAACCGGGCGCTGTACCTGACCGAACTGACCAAACTCGGCGCCACGGTCACCCTGCTGGACCCGCACCGCGTCTACGTAAAGGGCCCGACGCACTGGTCGGGCGGCGAGGTCATCTGCCCGCCGGCACTGCGGCCCGGTGTCGTCGTGCTGCTGGCCATGCTGGCCGCCAAGGGCACCTCGGTGCTGCGCAACGTCTACGTGATCAACCGCGGCTACGAGCAGCTCGCCGACCGGCTCAACCAGCTCGGCGCGCAGATCGAACCGTTCCGCGACCTCTGACCGGCGTCAACAGCGTGCACAGCGGGTACCCAGGTGCCATGTCATCGGTCCTCGACACCTTGGACACCCGGTTGGGCAACCGCCTCGACCATGCGATCTGCGCGCACCACCGGCGTCGCCTGACGAAGCTGGGCTGGGCAGGCGCGCTGACAGCCGACGCACCGGCACCGGAGGACCTGCCGGCGCGGGCCGGCAACGCCGTCCGCGTGCTGCTCGACGGTGAGGAAGCGCTCAGCGCGATGGTGGCCGCCATCGAAGGCGCCCGCTCGCACGTGCACATCGCGGGCTGGTTCACCTCCCCGTCGTTTCGGCCCGTCCGTGGCGCCGACGCGCCGACCATGCGGGAACTGCTGGCGCGGGTCGCCGAGCGGGTGCCGGTGCGGCTGCTGGTGTGGGCCGGACCGCCGCTGCCGGTGTTCCAGCCGACCCGGCGGATGGTCGACCAGGCCTGTGCCGAGTTCCGGCGTGACTCGAAGGTGCACTGCGTCGCCGACCGGCGAGAACGCACCCTGCATTGCCACCACGAGAAAATCGTCGTGGTGGACGACGAGATCGCGTTCGTCGGCGGCATCGACTTCACCGCGCTGAGCGGCGACCGGCACGACAGCACCAGCCACCGACCGGACCGGCCGCTGGGCTGGCACGACGTGGCCACGCAACTGCACGGCCCGGTGGTCGCCGACGTGGCGACCCACTTCGCGCAACGCTGGTCGGAGGTGGCAGGCGAAACGCTGCCCGCGCCATCGACCCCGGAGCCGGCGGGCGACACCGGGGTGCGGCTGGTGCGGACCGTGCCCGAACGCACCTACCGCTTCGCGCCGCACGGTGAGTTCGGCATCCTGCGCGAGTACCTGCGCGCACTGCGGTCCGCGCGATCCCTGGTGTACCTGGAGAACCAGTTCCTGTGGTCACCCGAGGTGGTCGACACGCTGATCGAGCTGCTGCGTGACCCGCCGACCGAGGACCTGCGGATGGTGCTGCTGCTCCCGAGGCGACCGGACAGCGGCGCGGACACCACGCGCGGCCAGCTGGGCAGGCTGCTGGCCGCCGACGGAGACCGGCACCGGCTGCTGGCCACCACGATCAGCACCCACGCCGGCCAGACCACCGGCCCGCTCTACGTGCACGCCAAGGTCGGCATCGTGGACGACACCTGGATGACGATCGGCTCGGCCAACCTCAACGAGCACTCGCTGTTCAACGACACCGAGGTCAACGTCGTGCTGGACGACCACGACCTGATCACCGCCACCCGGCACCGGCTGTGGGCCGAACATCTGGAACGCACCGAGACCGAGGTGGCAGGCGATCCGACCGACGTCATCGACCGGCTGTGGTGGCCCACCGCCGAGCAGCAGGCCGAGCTGGAGCGGCACGACCGGCGCCGTACCCACCGGCTTTCGTTGCTGCCCAGCGTATCCCGCCGCGCCGAACGCCTCCAGGGACCGGTCCGCGGCCTGCTGGTGGACGGATAGCCGTCTCACCACATCGGCTACGCTATGGCGTGCGAATCTGGCAGGCAGCGCCGAGGTGGTGACACAGTCGCCTCGGGTATTTATTTCCTACGCCCATGAAACAGATTCGCCCGCACACAGCGATCAGGTACGTCAGCTGTATCAACTCCTGCGCGAGAACGGGATCGACGCGCACTGGGACAGCGTCGCGGCGAGTCAACGCCAGGACTGGGCGCTCTGGATGGCCGACCACATTCGGCAAGCCGATCGCATCCTGGTGATCGCCTCTCCGACCTACCGGTTGCGCGCCGAGGGTCGGGTAGGTCCCGATGTCGGGCGGGGCGTGCAGTGGGAGGCCCGACTGATCCGCGATGCCTTCTATCGGGACCAGACCGCGCTCCATCGCTTCGTACCTGTCATCCTGCCTGGTCAGAGCCCTGCTGGAGTGCCGGATTTCCTCGCACCCGCCACATCGACCGTGTATCACGTGCTGGACTTCACCATCGCAGGCGCAGAGGACTTGTTCCGGCTGCTCACCGGCCAGCCTGCCGAGATCGAGCCGCCCCTCGGACCGGTACCGGTATTGCCCCATCGGTCGCCACCGGGTCGGCGTCGCGAAGGTTCGCCGTCCTTCGATGTGAATCGCTTCGTGCTGCCCCTGGATGGCGAGGTGTTGCTCGCCGATGACGGTTTCCTGCTGCCCGCGACGAATCCCGCATGGCAGACCCGTGAGCATCGTCCGATGCCCGTCGGTGACTTGTTGGCCGGGGATGCCGGTTTCGTTCTGCTTGCGCCCGGTGGCGCGGGGAAGTCGACCGTCTTCCGGGGTCTGGCTGATTTCGAGACCGGGACGACACCCATTGACGTCGCCCCGCTGACCCGGGCTCGACTGGAAAGCCTGGTGGCCGACGTCTGCCGGCACGGTGCGGCAGGCTATCTCGACGGACTCGACCAAGCGGCTTCGACGGATCCGCTTTTCTTGCGATGGCTGGAAAATGAGCTGACCACGGCCGCCGCGCGACGAGTGCCGTGGCGTCTGGCGTGCCGTTCTGCTGCCTGGGATGCGTCTCTTGCCCAGGTGTTGCAACGTGACCTGCCGGGGTTCGCCGAGTGGAAGCTGCTGCCGTTGGACCGGAATGCCGCGCGCACGGCCGTGGAGGGCGCCATCCACAAGGACGGTGCTGCGTTCGTCCAGGCCGCCGTGGCCGCCGGGTTGGGACGGCTGTCCGGCTGCGCAGGCCAGTTGATCGCGGTGGCTCGGTACTGGGATGCCCAGGGTGAACTCCCGGGCGACGCGGTCGTGGCGATGGATTTCGAACTGAGGTACCTGCTCAAGGAGACCGACGGCCGGCTACGGCCGGACCTGCCGGTCGATCGGGCGATGCGGATCGCCAAACGACTGGGCGCATTCACGATGTTCGCCGGAACACAGGCGTTGACGGCGTCACCGGCCGCGGACAGTGCGACCCTCGCCGTCAATGATCTGCCATCCGAAGTCGAACCCGCCGAACCGATCCGCTCGATCGAGCCGGGTGACTACCGCGACGTGTTGAACACCGCGTTGTTCGACACCGGGCCGTCCGGATCGGTCGTGTTCCGGCACCAGCGGTACATGGAGTACCTCGCGGCGGCATACCTGGTAGAGCGCCGGGTGCACGCCGATCGGGTACCGGAGCTGCTGGGCGTACCCGCAAGCGGACGGCTGCCGACGGCGCGGATCGGTGTCGCGGCGTGGTTGGCGGCGTTGCGGCCGTCCTTGATCGACCGACTGCTCGTTGACAATGCCGTGATGTTCGCCGCGTCAGCGGCTGTCACCGAGTTGCCGTCCGATGATGCACGCGCCGCCGTCGTCGCGGCTGTGCTCGCCGCTGCTGCTGGCGACGAGGAATCAGTCGAGTGGAGCGTCGATCCATCCGCCTTGGTCCATTCCGGTCTCGACGAGCAACTCGGCACCTGTCTGGCGGCGGGTCCGCAGACGTCCGAGCAGTTGTGGTGGATCGCGCGTCTGGCCGAGGCAGGACATTGCCGAGGGATTGCGCCCATGTTGGCGCGCACCGCCCTGGATTTCCGGTGGTACGCGTACGCTCGCCGAGCCGCGGTGGCCGCTGTCGGTGTCATTGGCGATGACGATGTCCGACTTTCGTTGCGCGAACTGCTGCTGACTCCTGGCAACGACGAGACCGATCACGATCTTGACAACGAGGTACGTGCCGCCGTCATCGACGTGCTCTATCCCCGGCTACTGAGCACGACAGAACTTACTGACGCCTTGCGGCCGCATCCGTCCGGATTGATCGGCGGCTACTGGCAGACCCTGCGAGAACTGCCTGATCGCATACCAGACGTGGACCTGGCGTTGTTCGTCACGTGGCTGGCGGAGCGCACCGAACAGGTCGATCCCGAGGGGGAGTTTCGGGATCTTTATGATGGCGTACTCCGACGAGCCTGGTACGACTGCGACGATGAGACCGTCCGTCGGGCTCTCGCGCACCTGGTCACGGCCGGTGTCATGTCCGGCCAATGGCTTCACTCTCCCAGCCGACGTCACGGCTTGGCCTGGACGGGCGCTCCCGCCACTCGTCGCCGCGCCCTCGCTGTCGACATCGCGAGCAGAGAGTGTCCTGCCTTTCAAGTGATCGACACCAGCGGGTTGCTCAATGCCGGCGACAGCGAATGGCTCCTCGACGTTCTGCACACGGTTTCTCCTCCAACCGCCGACTCCCTGGCCGACTGTCTGTCCATGCTGCTGCACGACCCGAGTGCTCACATCGCCGACCGCATTCTCGGTTTGTCGCCAGAACATCCCGCGTACGATGCCACCGCGCACCTGCGCGGCGGCATCGATGTCCAATCAACAGGTATCCAGCTGTACCGTGATCTCGCGGCCCGTGAGCACAAATGGCAACAAGAGCAGGCCGATCGCCGACAACGGGTCACAGCAGAACTCGACGCCGCGTTGGACCGCCTCGCCACCGACAACAAGCTGTGGTGGCGCGTCGCCTGGCTGCTTGCTAGTGACGGCACCGACGATGTCGACCGTCTGGTTGGACACGACCTCACTGAACGTCCGGGTTGGGCCGCCCTTGACGCGAACCAACGTGAACGTGTCCTCGACGAGGGGATCCGTTATCTGCACGCTCATCAACCCACGCCTCAAACGTCGTTGGGACCGCCCTGGAATCTCACCGCGGTCATGCCCGAGTGGTCGGGTGTGTACCTGTTGACCACGTTGCTGCGGCATGCCGATGACCGTCTGGTCCAACTGCCACCTGATGTATGGGGGCGTTGGGTGCCAGCGATCGTCGTGACCCCGGTGTTCTTCGGTGGTTCGACAGGTGAGCTGCGGTGTCGCCTCCTCGACATGGCACCTCGGGACACCCGGCAGGCGATGTGCGAGGCCGCGCTCCGCCATCTTGACGTCCTCGAAGCCAACAACGACTCATTGACCCCGTACGACATCTACGCCCACCTCGCCACAGGACTTGCTCCCGACATCTCGAACCGGCTGAGCACAACGGCCACGGACAGCAGGCTCAACCAGGAGTTGCTCACGCTTCTCGTCCAACACGGTCCGGCGGACACTGCTCTGGACATGTGCCGTCGGCTGATCAGTGAGCACTCGCCACTGGCCGGCCATGCCCGGACGCACCTCGCGGAACTGGACCCCAACGGGGTGGTAGACACCGTTGCGTGGAGCCGGCCCGGCCCGGAGGAACTGGCCGACGCGCTTCACGGGTTGCGCATCGACCGGCTCGATCACGGTCGGCTCGTCATTGTGGCTCGGCTCTTGCTGGACGCATATCCGTACGCGCAGGATCCACCGCGGCGGAGTGGACTCGATTTCACTCCTCGCGATCACGCTCGCCATCTCCGCGACCGGATAATCGGCCAACTCGCGTCAAGCGGAAATGTTGACGAGTTGAGTGCCCTGCAACAGGGTCGCTCCGAGGTGGACAAACAGATCGTGAACTACCATCTGCTGACCGCCAAGGGTCGCCAAGCCGATATCTCCTTGAAGTTCAGGAGCCCGGACGTGCTGATGGGTCTACTCCGCACAGATGACCCGGGCGCCCTCCGCACGCAGTAGTCCGGGAACGGACTACGGTGATCGCTTCGACGGAACGGTTGAGAAGGGGGCCGACACGGCAATGGGGGAAACTGTCGAGGCGGTGGGGTGGAGACCGAGCAGGGTGTTCATCTCCTACGCGAACGTGCCGGGGGACGCGCACGCCGAGTCGGTCCGCGAATTCTGGACATTCCTACGCACATGCGGCGTTGACGCACGCCTTGATCTGTCGGCGGCGGCGCAGCGGCGCGACTGGGCGTTATGGATGGGCGACGAGCTCCGGGCGGCCGACTACGTGGTCGTCGTGGCGTCGGCGGCCTACCGCGAACGCGCCGAAGGCCGAGGCAACCCGGCCGTGGGCCGCGGTGTGCAGTGGGAGGCCCGGCTGATCCGCGACGCGTACTACCGGGATCAGCACTCGCTGGGCCGAGTCCTGCCGGTCGTGTTGCCCGGGCAGACCGTCGACGGTGTGCCGGACTTCCTCACGCCTGCCACCACCACCGTGTACCACGTGTCCGCGTACACCCACGACGGTGCCAAGCCGTTGCTGCAATTACTGACCCGGCAGCCAGAGGTCATCGAGCCGCCCATCGGGCCGCCGCCGGACTTATCAACGGGCGTCGCGGTGCCCGGTCGGGCCAGGCGCCGGGTCGCCGCGCTCGCGAGCGTTGCCGTGCTGGTCCTGGCGGCCGCCGGGCTCTGGGTGGCGCTACACGGTTTCGGTACCCCGGCCACCGGCGCCGTGCCACCCGCCGCCCGGACCACCGATCCGACGACGACGACGTACGCCACGACCACCAGCCAGACGCCCCCGGCCACGACCATCACGACGCACACCCACCCGCCGACCACTGCGGCCAACGCTGCCGACGGTGGGATCGAGGTCGCCCACACGAAGTTGACGGTCCGGGACTCCGAGAACCTGAAGGTCCTCTCCGGCGCGGAGGCCGGGCTGCCCTATGTGTGGTACCACTCCGGGATGCGGTCACTGGACGTGGACGGCCACTATCCAGGCGGCCGCGTCTCGGTGTTGTCGGACGGCGTGACCGGCACGTCACAGCACTGCCAGGATTCCAAGCCGAACGCGCTGGACGTGAGTCACCTACGCGTCGGCCAGTTCGTCTGCGTCATGGGCAGCGATCAGTTGATGCTGTTGCAGGTCCTGGCTCCCTACAGCACGCCCGACGAGCTACACCTGGACGTCCAGGAGTACACCGACTGATCGCACGCCAGGCCCGGTCAGACCCACAGCCCGCCGGTGGCCCGGATGTTCTGGCCGGTGACCCACTTCGAATCCGGGCCGGCCAGGAACGCCACCACGTTCGCGATGTCGGCCGGCACGCCCAGTCTGCCCAGTGCGGTCAGCGCGACCACGGTCTCGAACGTCTCACCGGGATTGGACTCGCGCAGCAGATCCGTGTCCGTGGCACCGGGCGACACCGAGTTCACCGTGATCCCCCGTGCCCCGAACTCGCGGGCCGCGACGCTGGTGAACAGCTCCAGCGCGGCCTTGCTGCCCGCGTAGAGCGCGCCACCGGGTGGCGGCACGGCCGTGTTGAGCGTGGAGATGTTGATGATCCGGCCACCGTCGCGCATCACCCGGCCCGCGTGCTGGATCGCGAAGAACGGGCCACGCGTGTTCACGTTCAGCACCCGGTCGTAGTCCTCTGGCGTGATGTCCACGATCGCTTTCGGCGGACTGATCGCAGCGTTGTTCACCAGGATGTCCAGGCCGCCCAACCGCTGCTGCGCCACCTCGAACAGCCGATCCTGGTCAGCCGGGTCGCCCTGGTCCGCCCTGACCGCGTGCACCCGACCCTGACCAGCGGCAACCACCTCGTCGGCAGCCTGCTGGTTGCTGCCGAAGCTGAACACGACCGACGCTCCGTCAGCGGCAAGGCGCGTCACGATCGCCCTGCCGATCCCCCGGGAACCACCGGTCACCACCGCGGCCTTGCCGGCCAACGCGCCCACCATGCCACCCTCCTCGATCACCGGCGTCACGCCGGGGCTTCGGCCGGCATCCGCCGACCCGTCGTCTTCACCGTACGGATCACCGGCGCCGTTTCCAGATGCTGAATCCCGGGCAGCGCGGCCACATCCGTCGTCAGATAGCGGTACAGCGCCTCGTTGCTCGGCGACACGATGCTCGCGTAGAGGTTGGACACCCCGGTCGTCGCGGCAACGTAGGCCGTCTCCGGGTGCCGGCCCAACGCCTCCCCCGCCTCGGTCAGCTTGTCCGGTGCCACCGACAACCACAGCGTCATCCGCACGTGTGGCCCCAGAATGGCCAGTTCGTAGTCCACGTCGAAATACAGCACCCCGCTGTCCTGCAGATCGCTCAACCGCCTGCGGACCGTCGTCAACGACCAGCCCGTCGCCGACGCCAGCTCGGCGAAACCGGCCCTGCCGTCCTCGGCCAGCACCGCGAGCAGCCGCCGGTCACCGGGCTCCAGCTCTACTGTGTCCACAGTGGACCTCGGTTCCGGTTGCGCCAACTCGTCGATCTGTTGTTGCGCCAACACACCCGTCTTGTTCAACAGGCTCTTGTGGTTGCCGAAGAACGAATGCAGCGCGCAGTGCGCCGACACACTCGTCACCCGCGCCGAACTGGGCAACAGCCGCAACAACAAATCCTCGTCCTGCCCAGGCTCGGTCCGCAACACACACGTCACCTGAGTGCCACCCGAGTTCAGCGTGATCCACGCCGTGTCCGGCCGCCTGGCCAACGCCTCCGCCAAGCCAACCGAAACACCCGGCACACAACCGATCCGCACGAACCACTGCGTCTGACCCAACCGAACCGGATCAGGCAACCCCCGCACCCGCAACCAACCCCGGCTGCGCAACCGCGTGTACCGCCTGGCCACCGTGTGATCCGAGACACCCAACACCGACGCGATCCGACTGAACGGCGCCCGGCCGTCCAACTGCAGCGCATGACCCAGCTTCAGGTCCAACGGATCAGCCGCGTCGAAAATCACCGCCTCAGAGTAGCCGACGGCAAAATCCGCCGAATACGATCTATCGACTGGCTACCACCCCGCACCCACTCCCATCGTGGTGACGGAACCAAGACAGAGCAACCCGGAAGTACGGAGAACACCCATGCGCGACAAGTGGTGGCCGCTACTGGCGATCTGCCTCGGCACCTTCATGCTGCTGGTCGACGTGACCATCGTCAGCGTCGCACTCCCGTCGATGGCCGTCGAACTGCACGCCTCGTTCTCATCCCTGCAATGGGTCATCGACGCCTACGCCGTGGCCCTGGCCGCGCTGCTGCTGGTCGCGGGCTCCATCGCCGACCGGTTCGGCCGCCGCAAGCTCTACGCCATCGGCCTGGCCCTGTTCGCCGTGTCCTCACTGTGCTGCGGCCTCGCACCCAACGTCGGCCTGCTCATCACCGCCCGGGTCGCCCAGGGCATCGGCGGCGCCGCCATGTTCTCCACCAACACCGCACTCCTGTCGGTCACCTACACCGGCCGCGACCGAGGCGTCGCATTCGGCGTGTGGGGCGCTGTCAGCGGCGCGGCGGCCGCCATCGCACCGATCTTCGGCGGCCTGCTCACCCAGACCTTCGGCTGGCGCTCCATCTTCCTGATCAACCTGCCCATCGCCGCCATCGCGCTGCTGCTCGTGTGGCGGGTGCTCACCGAGTCCCGCGGCGCCAAGGTCCGCATCGACTGGCCGGGCGCCATCCTCATCACCGCCTTCGCCGGCCTGCTCACCTTCGGCCTCATCCACGGTGGCGACACCGGCTGGACCAGCATGTCCACCCTCGCGGTACTGGCGGCGTCCATCCTGTCCCTGATCGCGTTCGTCCTGGTCGAACGCAACTCCGCCACACCACTGCTGGACCTCGCCCTGTTGCGCCGCCGGTCCTTCGCCACCCTCATGCTGGCCGCGATGGTGCTCACCGGATCCGCGTTCAGCTCTGCCGTCTACCTCTCGCTGTGGCTCCAGTCCGTACTCGGCGAGGACGCCATGCTCGCCGGGCTCGTACTCGCGCCACTGGCCATCGTGTCGTTCGTCGTGTCCATCACCGTCGGCCGGTTCATGCACCGAGGCGGCTACCGCTGGCCACTGGGCATCGGGCTGGTCCTCATCGGCATCGGCAGCGTCCTGCGCATGTTCATCACCGCCGACTCCGGCGCCAGCGCCCTGTTCGCAGGCCTCATCGTCACGGGCATCGGCGTCGGACTCGCGTCGCCCGTGCTGGTGTCCGCCGCACTCGGCTCGGTACCGGCAGCCAAGGCCGGCATGGCGGCCGGCGCCGTCAACACGTTCCGCCAACTCGGCTACGCCCTCGGCATCGCCGTCCTCGGCAGCGTCCTGACCGGCCGGATCACCGGTGTACTCACCGGCAACCCGCTGACCCCGAATCCGGTGGCCACGGCGACCGCGGTCAGCGAGGGCAAGACACCGCAACTGGTCGGCACCGCCCAGGCCGGCCTCCGAGGCGACCTCGACCACCTCCTGCACGCGGCCTTCGCCAACGGCCTGGACTACATCCAGCTCATCTCCGGCATCATCGGCGTACTCGGCGGCCTGCTCGTGCTCACCGTGGTGAACAAGGAACCCGCCGTCCACGCAGTCCCGGAGCGCACCGACGAAAACCCGGTCCCGGCCGCCCGCTGATCCGGTACAAACACCGCGTGCCCGAACATTCCGTACCCGACATCCTGGCCGCGGCGCCCATCGAACTGTCCGACCCGGTCGACCTCGGCGGCAACGAACGCACCACCGTGCTGCGCTGCCGCACCACCGATGGCACGACGGTCGTGGTAAAAGCCCACCACAACCGGCAGTTCTTCGCCGCCGAGGCCGCCGGACTGGAGTTCACGACACACGGCCCACGACTGCTCGCCGTCAACACCGACCTGCCACTGCTCGTGATGACCGACCTGGGCACCGCGCCCAGCCTCGCCGACCGCCTGCTCGACACCTCAGCCGACATCGCCACCACCGCACTGCTGGACTGGGCGACAGGCTACGGCCGGATCGCAGCCGAGACGTTCGGCCGCGCCGCCGAATTCGACGCCCTGCGCGCCGGCTACGGCGACAACGGCACGCCGACCACCCTCGACACCACGGCGTTCAGCAGCGTACTGACCGAACTCGGCATCACACCACCGGACGGTCTGGCCACCGACCTGGCCACCGTCACCGCGCTCAATGACAACACCGTCGCCGTCTTCTCCCCCGGCGACATCTGCCCGGACAACAACCTGCTCACCGCCGACGGTCTGCGCGTCCTGGACTTCGAAGGCGCCGGCTACCATTCCGTGTACCTCGACGCCGCCTACACCACCATGCCGTTCGCCACCTGCTGGTGCGTGTTCGCGCTGCCCGACGGTCTGGCCGCCCGCATCGAGACCGCCTACCGCGCCGAAGTCGCCGCCGTGTGCCCCGAACTCGCCGACGACACCGCGTGGCGCAGCGGCATGCGGCTGGCCACGGCATGGTGGACCGTCGACATCACGGCCGCGCTCGGCGGTAGGGCGGCCACCAGGGATCTCGCGATGCACCCCGCCAGAACACCGGTACCGACCGTGCGGCAACTGCTCCGCCACCGCTGGAGCCACCTCCTGGCCGTACTCGACCGGACCGGCGCACTGCCCGCGCTCGCCGAGACGACGCGGCGACTGCTGCTGGCCACCGAGGTCTGGCCGGTCGACCCGCTGCCGCGCTACCCGGCGTTCGGCTAACCGGACGCAGAAGTGTGCGGCGGTCGCTCCGCTCCCGGTCCTCCCGCGCCGCCGGCGCGCCAGGACCCACCCACGATCATCAGCTCCTGGCGGGTGAACTCGCCCGTCAGGAGCGGCATCGCCGCCGCTATCGCCGCCTGCGTCTCGGGCAGTCGCAGCGACGCCTCGTGGTGCTCCTTGCTCTGCCACACCTCGGTCACCCAGATGACGTTCCGGTCGACGTCCGACACACTCCGACGACGTACAGCTCGCAGCCGGCTGTCCCCAGCGGGCGGTGAGAGTGCCCAGACAGCCGTAACTCATCCACGGATTGTGCCGCAGAAGATTGATTTCAGTCGTAACTGAAGTAATAGTGCCAGAGAACAACGACATGAGACCCGGCAACGGAGTACCGGGCCACGGCCGGTCGGCTGCCGCAGAATGTGACGATGCCACTCGATCCCCAGGTGTTGGCGATGCGCGAACGACGAGCCGCTGCCGGCGGCAGGCCGCTCTACGCGATGACCGTCGACGAGGCACGCGCTGAGGACCTGCGCTCCATCCAGGAAGGTGGCGGGACACCGGAACCCGTGGCGTCCGTCGTGGACGGCCGCATCCCCGGCCCGGGCGGCGACATGCCGATCCGGATCTACCGGCCGGGCGACGACCGGCCACTGCCCGTCCTCGTCTACTTCTTCGGCGGCGGCTGGACACTCGGCACGATCGACACCTCCGACGGTGTGTGCCGGGCGCTGACCAACGCGGCCGGCTGCGTCACCGTGTCCGTCGGCTACCGGCTGGCACCCGAGCACAGGTTCCCCGCCGCGATCGACGACTGCTACGCCGGCACCGCCTGGGTCGCCGAGCACGCCGACGATCTCGGCATCGACCCGACCCGGATCGCGGTCGGCGGTGACAGCGCGGGCGGCAACCTCGCCGCCGGGGTCACGCTGTTGGCCCGCGACTCGGGCGGCCCCACGCTGGCCCACCAACTGCTCGTCTACCCCAACACCGACTACCTGTCCGACACGCAGTCGCTGCGGGACAACACCGACGAACTGCTGTTCAACACGACGTCGGTGGACTGGTACTGGCGCCAGTACCTCAACTCCCCCGAGGACGGCCGGCATCCGCTCGTCTCCCCGCTGCGCGCGCCGGAGCTGTCCGGCCTGCCATCGGCCACCGTGATCACCGCCGAGTACGACCCGCTGCGCGATCAGGCCGAGCAGTACGCGCACCGACTGCGGGACGAGGGCGTGCCGGTCGAGCTGACCCGCTATCCCGGCATGGTGCACGGCTTCTTCACGATGTCCGGCGTGCTGGACGCGGCAGGCACCGCCGTCGCGCAGGCCGCTGCGAGCTTGCGGGCCGCGTTCGCGAGGGCGCCCGTATCATGACCGGAATGGTCCTGTCCGGCGATCTCGCCCTCGACGACCTGCACGGCAGCCTGTCCGACCCGCTGCTGGACGCCATGACCTTCCTCAACGAGGTGACCTCCCGGTTCCCGGACGCGATCTCGTTCGCGCCGGGTCGCCCCTACGAGGGCCTGTTCGAACCCGGGCGCATTCACGACTACCTCACCGCATACACGGATTATCTGGTGCGGGACAAGGATTTCGCGCCGGACCAGGTGCGGATGGCGCTGTTCCAGTACGGCAGGACCAACGGCCAGATCCACGACCTGATCGCGCGGACACTGGCCAACGACGAGGACCTGCACGTACCGCCGGAGTCGGTCGTGGTCACGGTCGGCGCGCAGGAGGGCATGCTGCTGGCGCTGCGTGCGCTGTTCGCCCGGTCCACCGACGTGCTGCTGGTCAGCTCACCCTGCTACGTGGGTATCACCGGCGCCGCCCGGCTGCTGGACATCGACATCGTGCCGGTGCCCGAGGGTGATGACGGGCTGGACCCGGAGACCGTCGCCAGGGTCGCGGCCTCGGTGCGGGCCGGCGGTCGACGGCCCAGGGCGCTGTACGTGGTGCCCGACTTCGCCAATCCGTCCGGCGTCAGCATGGCCGTGTGCAACCGGCGCAGGCTGCTCGACATCGCGGCGGAGCAGGACCTGTTGGTCATCGAGGACAACCCGTACGGCTTCTTCACCCGCGACGACGTGCGTCGGCCGACGCTGAAGTCACTGGACGCCGACCGCACGGTGATCTATCTCGGCTCGTTCGCCAAGACGTGCTTCCCCGGTGCCCGCCTCGGCTACGTGCTGGCCGACCAGGAGGTGACCTGTCCTGGCGGTGAGTCCACCCTCCTGGCCGACCAGCTCGCCAAGATCAAGAGCATGACCACCGTGAACACACCGTCGCTGAGCCAGGCCGTGATCGGCGGCATGATGGTGGTCAACAACTGCCGGCTGCGGGCGGCCAACCAGGACACGATCGGCTTCTACCGCGCCAACATGGACCTCATGCTGGCCGAGTTGGAACGGCACTTTCCCACCGACCGGCAGACCATGCACGGCGTCCGGTGGAACTCGCCCGGCGGCGGGTTCTTCGTTGTCGTCACCGTGCCGTTCACGGCCGACGAGGCCGCGCTGGACCGCTCGGCCCGCGAGTTCGGTGTGCTGTGGACGCCGATGGCACCGTTCTATCTGGACGGTGGCGGCCGGCACCAGCTCCGCCTGTCGTGCAGCTATGTCACGCCGGAAGTGCTGGTCGACGGCATCACACGGCTGGCCGCGTTCATCAACGCCCAGGCCGGGTGACGGCACTCGCGTCGATGTCGGCCACCGTCGGGCGGCCGGCCAGCGTCATGCACTCGACCAGCTCGTCGCGCAGCATCCGCAGTACGGCGGTCGCGCCCGCAGCTCCCCCGGCGGCCAGTCCCCACAGCACCGGCCTGCCGATCAACACCGTGCTCGCGCCCAGCGCCAGCGCGCGGAAGATGTCGGTGCCGGAGCGGACACCGCCGTCCACCAACACCGGCAACCGTCCATCGACGGCCTGGACGACCTCGGGCAGCGCGGCGATCGCGGAACTTACACCGTCGAGCTGCCGACCGCCGTGATTGGACACGACGATCCCGTCCACACCGTGCTCGACGGCCAGTCGCGCGTCTTCGGCGGTGAGAATTCCCTTGATGAGCAACGGAAGCGTGGTGAGCTCCCGCAACCAGGACAGGTTCGCCCAGGTGATCGTCTGGTCGAACTGCTCGCGTGAGTGCCGCTCGATCGCGGAGGTGCCCTCGTCGGCGTCGTGCGCGCCGACCATGACGGACGGGTCCAGGTTCACCGCGCGCACGCCGTCAGGCAGGGCGAAGCCGTTGCGGATGTCACGCAGCCTGCGCGCCACCTTCGGCGTGTCCACGGTCAGCATGATGGCACTGAATCCGGCCTCTTCCGCCCGCCGCACGAGATCTACCAGTGCGTCCTGCCGCCGCAGCCAGTACAGCTGGAGCCACAACGGACCCGTGGTGTGCTTCGCGATGTCCGCCAGCGGCGTGGTGGCGAAGATGCTCACCACGAACGGGCCGCCGACCGCTGCCATCGCGGCCGCGGTGGCGACTTCACCGTCGGGGTGGGCCAGCCGGTGATATGCCATCGGCGCGACACCGATCGGTGCAGCGATCGTGGAACCCAACAGGGTGGTCGTGGTATCGCACTGTTCGACGTTGACAAGAACACGCGGCCGAACAACAACGCGATCGAATGCGGCACGATTTTCTGCAACCGTCCATTCGACTCCGCCGCCGCCCTGTACATATCCCCAGACATCTGCGGGGAGTACTGATTCAGCCAACTGCGCGTAGTCGTCGACCCGCAATGGTTCCACGCCGTGACACCTTTCGGCAGGCAGGACGACCGCACACGGCCGCTGCCCGTGATCTTACTACACCGCTGCTCAACCCCTCGTCACCACAGCCGGCATGATGACACGAAACTGTGCACGTTAACAGGTCTAGACCAGTATTATCAAAGGCCCCTAAAAGGCATAGAACCTGGCAGTGCCAGGCTTGACCGAGACAGCTCCGTGTGAAATTCTCCCGTTGCCCGCTTGACCCAAGCGAAACGACAATCCGTCGATTCAATCTCGCCAAATGCCGGGGGGCTCATGAAGGGCTCTGTTGTTTCTGGTGCCACCGAGTCTGGGCCGTCGCACGACTGGGTCGGCGAAGTCCTGCTGCGCGGGGACGACGACGAGATCTGTCTCTGGTTCGACCGCCCGGTCAGCAGAGCCGCCCTGCGCGCCATGGTGGCCGACCACGAGCGCGACTTCACGGCCGCGGGCCTGTTGCCCGGTGGCACGATCGCGCTGCGCCTGCCGCCGTCGCTGACCTATGTCGCGATGCTGCTGGCCGCGTGGCGGCTCGGCGCCCAGGTCAGCCTGCTCGACCACCGGCTCACCCAGCACGAGGTGGACCGAGCGCTGGACCGCATCGCGGCGCAGTACGTCGTGACGGCCACCGAGGTGCACAGCAACCGGCTGCGCGGCTACGCCGATGTCCTCGCCACCGCGCTCACTCCCCGGGACGGACGGCCAGCGCGCTCGGACCACGCACTGATCCAGTTCAGCTCGGGCTCGACAGGCGCGTCGAAGGTGATCGGCCGGACGGCGGCCGACCTGATCTCCGAACTGGACCGCTACGCCCAGCTGCCCGAGTTTCCCCGTCGTGGCCAGCGGATCGTGGTGCTGGCGTCCATGGTGCACGTGCTCGGTCTGGTCGGCGGCCTGCTGCACGGGCTGCACGCCGGTGTCCAACTCGTCTTCTGTGAACGGCTCACCGCCGACGGCATCCTGGCCGCCGTGGCCGCGGGCCCGGAGCCGACCACGGTGCTCGGTGTCCCCTTCCACGCCGAACTGCTCACGTCGGTGGTCGACAAACCCGATGTGCCGCAACTGGTTCGGATGATCGTGGCCGGCGAGCTGGTGCGGCCCGGGGTGCCCGGCCGGTTCACGTCCCGGTTCGGTGTGCCGCTGGGCACCATGTACGGGATGACCGAGATCGGTGTCATCGCCACCGATCTGTCCGGTGTGCTGTGGCCGTCGGTCCAACCGGCACCGGGCATCCAGGTCGCCGTCGAAGGTGGCGAACTGCGGCTGGGCATGGCGGCGTCGCCGTATCTCGGGCTGTCCGATCCGACCCGGTTCGCCGACGGCTGGCTGCGCACCAGGGACGCGGCCAGCATCGACCCGACGACCGGCCTGGTCACCATCCTGGGCAGGCTGGACTCGCAGATCTCCGTCGGCGGCCTCAAGGTCGACCTGACCGAGGTCGAGCAGACACTGGCCGCGCTGCCCGCCGTGACCGAGGTGGTCGTCGTGTACGACGGCGACATCGAGGCGTACCTCGCGTTCTCCGATGACTCCGCAGTGGACGATATCCAGCCCGTGATCACCAGTGAACTGGCGGCTTTCAAGCGGCCGCGTCGGCTGCACGTGCTGGACCGGCTGCCCCGCACCGCCACCGGCAAGCTCGTCCGCAACCCGGCCGCCCTGCGCGAGGCGGCCGACGGCAGATCCGCTCCGACGCCGTGACACGACCAGCAGCAACACGATTACCGGAAGGAGGGCTCGGCCGACACCCGCTCGGGACGACGCCGAACACCCAGATGACTGACGACGTGCGTGCCTTCACGATCGAAGCCCTGCGCCAGATGAACTACGACGTCTCCGACGTGCACGATGACACGGAGCTGGGCCCGGCCGGCCTTGACCTGGAGTCGCTGGCACTGGCCGACCTCGCGGTCCAACTGGAAGACCACTTCCACGTGAAGTTCAACGACGACGACATGGAGAGCCTCGCGCTGATGACGCTCGCCGAGTTCACGTCGGCGATGAACGACCGGATCGCGGCCGACGGCGCCGCCAGCGTGGCATGACCGATCTCGCGCTGCCCGACCGCGACGCCGTGCTGGTGATGCTCGCCGGCTACGGCGAACGCAGGCCGAGCGATGTCGGCGAGGAGCTGGGTTCGCTGGAGCTGACCTGGCTGGTCGCCGCTGCCGAACAGCGGTACTCCGTGCTGCTGGACCTGTCCGACGAGGTGTTCGCCGAGATGGCGACCGTCACCGGTGCTGTCGATGTGCTGCGTTCCGCCATCGCGCAGCAGCGGGGTGCGGTGTTACCGGTCGCGGAGCAGAGCCATGGCTGAATCGGTGGTGGTCACGGGCCTGGCAGCGCGCTCCGCCCTCGGGCGGGGCACGTCGGCGTTGCTGGCCAGGGCCTGCATCGGTGAGCCCGCGTTCGGCGACGTCACCAGGTTCGACGCCACCGGGCGCAGGACCACGGTGGCCGCCACCATGCCCGGTACTCCCGTGCTCGCCGACGAACTGGTGTCGGTGATCGAGGAGGCCCGCGGCGGCCGGTACGACTGTCCGCTGCTGCTGGCGGGGCACGCCGACCGCACCAACGCGGCGACGGCGGCCGAGGTCGCGCGCGGGCTCGGGCTGGCCGTGCCGGCCCGGACCTACACCGCGGCCTGTGTCGCCGCGACCACCGCGGTCGCCGACGCCGCGGCCATGATCGCCGCCGGTCGGGCCGACCGAGTGATCGTCGCGGCGGGCTTCCTGGTGGACGAGGACATCTTCGCCCTGTTCGACGCAGGCCGGGCGCTGGCCCGCGACGGCCGGGTGCGGCCGTTCAGCGCAGGCCGCCAGGGCATGGTGCTCGGTGACGCGATCGCCGCAGTCGTACTGGAATCGGCCACGTCGGCCGCGCTGCGTGATGCGCAGGTGCTGGCCACGCTGGCCGGCTGGGGCCGCAGCGGCGACGCCTATCACGTGTGCCAGCCCCGACCGGACGGCACCGGTCTGGCCAGGGCGATCGCGGCCGCGCTGACCAGAGCGGGTGTCGCCGCCGACGACGTCGGCTACGTGAACGCCAACGGCACCGGCACGGTGTTCAACGACAGCGCGGAGGCCGCCGCGCTGCACATCGCGCTTGGCGAGGCCGTGGACCGGATTCCGGTCAGCTCCACCAAATCCGTGCACGGGCACGCCCTGGAGGCGTCCGGACTGCTGGAGCTGGTGTGCACCGTGCTGGCGCTGCGTGCCGGTCGGCTGCCGGTGAATGCCGGCTACCTCGGTGCCGACGACGACTGCCGGCTGGACCTGGTGGTGGACCGGCCGAGGGAGACCGACACGCGGTACGCGCTCAGCGTCAACGCTGCGTTCGGCGGCGCCAACACAGCCCTGCTGGTGGGTGCGCCATGAGTGAGGTACTGACCAGGGCGCCCGGGCCTGCCGTGTTGGCCAGGGGTGAGTGGCCCGCCGGGCCCGATGACCAGCCGGGCACGCTGCCCCAGATCGCCGGGTTCGTGGTGTCCGCGTTCAACCCGTTGGTGGCGCAGGCCGCCGAGCGCTGCCTGGTGGCGCGCTACGGCGCCGCGCCCGCCGACGCCGAGATCGGCGCGCGGACCGGTGTGGTGTTGGCCAGTGTGCGTGGGGACACCGCGACCGCCGACGCCGTCCGGGCGGCGCTGCTCGCCGGCCGTCGGGTGCCGCCGCTGCTGTTCTTCCAGTCCAATCCGAACGCCGTTGTCGGGTACGTGACAGCGCGCTGGGGCCTGGCCGGGCCGGTGGCGTGCACGAGCCCGGCGGGCGACCCGTTGGCCGACGGGATGGCCGTGGCCGAGCTGTTGATCGCCGACGGCGCCGCCGACCAGGTGCTGGTCATCGCAGCCGAGCTGGCCACCAGTGACGACGAGACCGACCGGGCAGTGGCGGCACTGGTCGGACCGTGACAAACCTTAAGGAGAAGGCGATGACCGCGAAGAGTGTCCGGGCGCAGCTGGCCGCCGACCAGGAGCTGGGCGCGGGCAACGTGCTGACCACGCTGGTCGCGCGGGGCATCGGACTGGACAGCCCGACGCTGACGTTCGACACCGAGATCGACGGTGTCATCCCGGCACTGCGCGCACTCACCCTGTGCGAGCTGGACGAGCGGGTCCGGGCCAGGGCCGCCGCGCTGCACGGCCTTGGCATCGGCTGGCGCGACCCGGTCGCGGTGAGCGCGACCGGGGGTGCCGATGTCGTCCTGTCGTTCCTCGCGCTGGTCCGGCTCGGCGCGATACCGGCGCTGCTGAACGCGAAGGTGCCGGCCGAGCCGGCGGCGCTGTTCCTGACCCGGCTGCGGGCCGTCGCGCTGCTCACCGACGACAGCCGCCGCGCGTCCCTGGCCGGGTACGACATCGGCATCCCTCGGGTGATCGACGTCGCGAGCCTCGGTGCCGGTGACCCGGCCGCCGCTCCCCCCGTCTACCGGCACTACGGCACCGACCCGGTGGCGATCACTCACTCGTCGGGCACGACGGGCGTACCCAAGGCCGTTGTGCACTCGCACGACAGCATGTTCGCCGCGATCCGGCACCGCATGCGGATGCCCAGGGCGCAGGGCGCCGACCGGATGCTGTCCGCGCTGCCCGTGCCGCACGTGGCGACGCTGATCGCGATGAACCAGGCGTTGGCCAACCAGGCCGAGCTGCTGGTGCTGTCCAACCAGACCGGGCCGACCGTGGTGGACATGATCGAGCAGTGGCGGCCGACCGGTGTGCTCGGTTTCGCTGCCACGTGGGCCGACCTGGCCCGCCAGGACCTGTCCGAGCACCCGTTCGACTCGGTGGCGCTGTGGTGGAACACCGGCGACTGCGCGCATGAGACCCACATCCGGCGTCTGGTGGCCAAGGGTAACCGGATCGTCGCCACGTCGAAGGGACGCGTCGTCCAGTCCGGCTCGATGTTCATCGACGGGCTCGGGTCCAGCGAGATGGGCCACTCGCACTTCTTCATCACGCACACCAAGGACACCAACCGGTACGGCCGGTGCATCGGCAGGGCGCACGTGTTCGCCGACCTGAAGGTGTTCGACCCGAACGGCAACGAGTTGGGCGACAACGAGATCGGCGAGCTGGGCACCAGGTCCGACACGCTGTCGCTCGGCTACTGGAACGACTCGGTGACCACGTACCGCACCAGGACGCGCGGCTACTTCCTCACCGGCGACGCGGTCTACCGGGACTCGGAGGGCTACTTCTACCACCTGGACCGCCTGGTGGACTCCGTCGACCTCGGCGACGGCAAGCGGCTCTACACCGCGATGTCCGAGGAACGCATCCTGGCCGGCTGCCCGGATGTCGTGGACTGCACGGTCAGCGCGGTCCGGGAGAACGGCAAGGTCGTCACCGACATCATGCTCCAGCTCGTGGCCGGAGCCGACGCGGCAACCGACCGCACGCAGCAGGTGCTGGCCCAGCTGGACCCGGACGTGGCCGACACCGTGCGGCAGGTGGCCGTCGACGACTCGCTCCCGCTCGGTCCCACCGGCAAGGTGCGGAAGGTCGCGCTGCGGGAACTCCAGACCCAGGGCGTCCGGTGAGACCCGCGGTCGCCATCACCGGCATCGGGCTGGTCACCCCGGTTGGCCGGAAGGTGGACGACGTCTTCGACGCGCTGTGCACCGGCCGGTCCGGGCTGCGCATGCCGACCGAGGGCCACCCGGCCGCCGGCTGGCTGGACACGGCAGGCATCGCGCCGGACATCGACCCGATCGAGGTGCTGCCGGCCACCGAGGCGCGCTGTGCGGACCGGTTCGTACTGCTCGCCATGGCAGCGGCCGACGACGCGATCAGCGACGCGCACCTTGAGGTCGGCCGGGACGTCGACCCGAGCCGGATCGCGTGCGTGGTGTCCACCGGTGGCGGCGGCCTCGGCACCTACGAGGACTACGCGCGGGCCAGATGGGACCGGGGCAGACCGGCGATCAGCCCGTACCTGCTGCCCGGCATGCTGTCGAACATGGCGACCGCGCGGATCGCCATCAAGTACGGCATCCGCGGCTACAGCGCCACGCTGGTCACGGCGTGCGCCGCCGGGGCGCAGTCGATCGCCGAGGGCGTCCGGCTGATCCGGGACGGGCTGGCCGATGTCGTGGTGTGCGGGGCAGGTGAGGCACCACTGCACCCGACCATCGCCGCCGCGTTCACCAACGCCAGGGCGCTGGCGCGCGGCTGGACCGATCCGACGACGGCCAGCCGGCCCTTCGACAAGGGCCGCAACGGTTTTGTGCTCGGCGAGGGCGGTGGCGTCGTCGTGCTGGAGCGGGCCGACTTCGCTCAGGCCCGCGGTGTCACCGGGTACGCGGACGTGATCGGCTGGGGGGCCAGCACCGACGCGTTCCACCCGACCAAGCCCCGGCCGGACGGTGAGGGCGCCATCGCGTCCATGCGGATGGCCATCGCCGACGCGGACCGCAAACCGTCCGATGTGGACTACGTGAACGCGCACGGCACCAGTACTCCGCTCGGCGACATCGCCGAAACCGCGGCGATCCACGCGGTGTTCGGCGAGCACGGACCGGCGGTCAGCTCGATCAAGGCACTGACCGGTCACCTGCTCGGCGCGTCCGGTGTCGTCGAGGCGGCGGCGACGGCGCTGTCGGTGCACCGGGGAATCCTGCCGCCGACGCACAACCTGGACGACCCCGATCCGGCCTGCGCACTGGACCACGTGCGGGGCACACCGAGAACCGGCGACGTGCGGGTGGCGCTGTCCAACACATTCGCCTTCGGCGGCCACAACATCACGCTCCTGTTCGGACCCTCCAGCATCTCAAGAGGATGAACGACATGCACGTACACGGGATCGATCACGTCGAGTTCTACGTGGCGGACGCCCACCAGGTGGCCGCGGAACTGTGCGCGAGCTACGGCTTCCGCATCCGGGGGCAGGCTGACGCGGCCGACCACCGGTCCGTCCTGCTCCAGCAGGGTGACATCCAGTTGGTGACCACGGCGGGCCTCACCGACGAACATCCCGCCACCGCGTTCGTCGCGGCCCACGGTGACGGTCCGGCGACCATCGCGCTGCGCACCGACGACCCGGAGGGCGCGCTCACCGAGGCCGTCGCGGGCGGCGCCGTGCCACTGCTGTCGGCGAAGCCGCTGGCCGAGCCGGCTCCGCCGGGCCAGGTGCGGCTCGCCGCGTTCGGCGACGTGGCCCACACGTTCGTGGCACCGGGTGACCTGGTGAGCAGGTTCGTCGGCGGCACACGGACCCCGGCCGAACCGTTGGACATGCTCGACCTGCTCGACCACGTCGCCGTGTGCGTGCCGGCCGGCGAACTGGAACCGACGGTGAAGTTCTACGAAGGTGTGCTCGGATTCGGCAAGATCTTCGAGGAGTACATCGAGGTCGGCGCGCAGGCGATGAACTCGCAGGTCGTGCAGAGCCCGTCCGGTGGCGTCACGCTGACGCTGCTGGAACCGGACACCACGCGGATGCCCGGCCAGATCGACGAGTTCCTGCGTGCCCACGACGGTGCCGGCGTGCAGCACCTCGCGCTGCGCACCGACGACATCGCGGGCACCCTGCGCACCCTCGGCGCACGCGGTGTCGGCTTCCTGAGCACCCCGGGCAGCTACTTCGACGAGCTGGAACGGCGGCTGGGCCACGTCGGCCTGCCGGTGGACACGCTGCGCGAGCTGAACATCCTGGTGGACCAGGACAACGAAGGTGAGCTGTTCCAGATCTTCGCCCAGTCCACGCATCCCCGCCACACGTTCTTCTTCGAGATCATCGAGCGGCGGGACGCGCTGACCTTCGGCAGCGCGAACATCAAGGCCCTGTACGAGGCAGTGGAACGCGAACGGGCCAGTCACGGCGCCGGCATGTCTCGTTGACCGTCTCCCGTTGATCTGGAAGGAAACCCGTGACCAGCGACACAGCTATGACCACAGCGACGGGGTTCGCGCTGTCCGACGAGGAGCGCGCTCTGCTCCCGTCCGACGACGACGTCCTGCACTACGCGGCGCACGGCTGGTTCCTGACGAAGAAGCTGTTCACCGACGACGAGGTGGACACGCTCGTCGTCGAGAGTGAGCGGTTCTACGCCGGGCACCGGGACCGGGAACTGCCGCTGCGGCCGCCGAACCTGGCCTACTGGACCCCGGCCGACGGCCCGATCCAGCGGCACAACGACTACATGCACTACGAGGACGACGCCATCGCGGCCATCCTGCGCAAGCCGCTGATCGGCGCGGTCGCGGCCCGGTTGGCGCAGGCCGAGGAGATCCGGATCTTCCAGACGACCCTGATCTACAAGCCACCGCGCCCGGACGAGCCGACCAACCGGGTGCCGTGGCACATGGACAAGCACTACTGGCAGACGTGCACGTCCGAGCGGATGCTGACGGCGTTCATCCCGTTCCACGACTGCGACGAGGAAATGGGCACCATCACGATGGTGGACGGCAGCCACCGGTGGACCGAGGTGCCCGGTGACGACTCGACGCGGCACTTCGCCCAGCGGGACCGCTCGGAGCTGGAGGAACTGCTACAGCGCAACGCGGAGCACAACGGTGAGACCGTGCGCCGCATCCCGATGATCATTCCCAAGGGCCACATGAGTTTCCACCACTGCCGGACCTACCACGGCAGCGGCCCGAACCTGTCCGCGCGACCGCGCAGGGCGATTTCCATGCACATGCAGGACGGCGCCAACACCTACCGGCCCTACCAGAAGCCGGCGGGCGACCCCGTGGTCTACAACCACGACGTACTGGTTCGTCGCACCTCCGACGGCCGTCCGGACTACGCGGATCCCACCTACTGCCCGGTGCTCTGGCGGGCGTAGCCGTTCCCCTGGAGGGTCGGCATGGATGTCACCACGCTGCCCGTGCGCTTCACCGGCGCACGGGCAGCCACCGGGCCGCTGACCTTCGGGCAGCGCAACACCCTGAACTGGGTCGGCCAGGAGGCCAACGAGTTCTCGGCGGTGATCCACTGGGTGCTCGCGCTGCCCGACGGGGTCACGCTCGCCGACATCGCGGCGGCCTTCGCGGTGCTGATGGCCAGGCACGAGGCGTTGCGGACGAACTTCGTGGACGGCGAGCAGCGGGTGCGGGCCAGCGGTGAGCTGGCCATCCAGGTGCATCCGCTGGACGACTCGCTGGCCGATACCGAAGCCGTCGACCTGCTGGTGGGCCGGCTGCGGGCCGGTGGCATCGACTTCCGGTCGGAGCTGCCGCTGCGGGTCGCCATCGGTGTGCGCGACGGGGTCCCGCGGGTCGGTGTCGTCGTGTACTCGCACCTTGCGGTCGACTTCGGCAGCATGGTGCTGATCGGTGGCCAGTTCACCACGTTGGCCGCTGATCCGGCGTCCCGGGTGGTCGAGGCGGAGCCCGGTCACCAGCCGTTGGACCAGGCCGCGATCGAGCAGTCGCCGCGTGGCATGAAGGCGGCCGAAGCCGCGCTGCGGCACTGGGAGTCGCACCTGCGGACGGCGCCGCAGAGCCTGTACCCGATGCCGCTGCCGGACACGCCCGGTGAGGGCCTGCGTACCGGGATTCTGTCGTCCCCGGCGGCCGGGCTTGCGCTCAGCCACGTCTCCATGCGGACCAAGGCCAGCCGGCAGGTCATCGTGGCGCGGCCATGTGCGCTGTGCTGTCGTGGCGTACCGGGATCCGCCAGTCCGTGTTCGCTTCGGTGTCCGGCAACAGGTTCCGGCTGCGGCTGCGGGAGTACGTCGGGTCGCTGGCGCAGGACGGTCTGCTGGGGCTGGACTGTGCTGCCGCGTCGTTCGACGAGTTGGTGACGAAGGCGGCCAAGGCGGCGCTGAAGGCGAACACGACCAGCATGTTCGACGCGACGAAGCTGTGGCGGCTCATCGACCAGATCGGGCACGAGCGTGGCACGGCGTTCACCAGGGACTTCTCGGTCAACGACCTGAGTACCCATTTCGGCCTGACCGACGAGTCGGCCGAGATGTCCACCGACATCGCCGACGTGGCGGGGGCGCTGCCCAGGACCGAGGTGCTGTGGATGGAGTCCTCGCCGTTCCCGGTGATCCTGATCTGCAACCCGGCGCAGTTGGCGCCGGACCTGATGCTGGGTCTCACCGCGGACCTGCGGTACGTCACGGAGGCGGAAATCGAGTCGCTGCTGCGTGGCGTCGAGGGGCTGCTGGTCGCGGCGGCTGCCGGTGATGTCCCGCTGGCGTCGCTGGGTGAGCTGACCGGGGTGGTGCCGGTCGTCCGGGACGCCGACTGGGTGTGTGTCGACTCGTGTTGGGTGCGGCTGTCCGCTGTCCGGCAGCTGGTGGTGGACGCGGTGGGCGGCCCGGCGTGTGTGGTGCTGGGGGCGGCCGGCCTGGTGGCCTACGTGGGCGGGGCGGTCGACACACCGACGAAGGCGCACGCGGCGTGCATGGCGCTGCTGGCCGAGCCGGGCCGGCACACGGCGATGGCACCGGGCCACTACGTCCTGTGTGCCGACACCCCCGACGACGTCACGGACACCGTGGCCTGGCAGTCCATGCCTGTCATCGCGGAGGGCGACGGCCGGGTCAAGGAGCCAGCGCTGATCGTCGGCCCCCACTCGTAACGCAGGAAGTGTCACGGCCAGTCGCCGTGTCGGCACCCCGCGGGCCGACACGGCGACTGGCCGATCTGATGGTGCCTAGCCCGCCATCGGTCCCCAGCAGGACAACGGACAGGTGTTGTTGCCGGGTATCGGCAGGGTCGGGTGACCGCCGCTCACCCCGTTCGAATTCAGGAACACCAGCGTCTTCGCCTGATCGGAATGCAACACGGTGATCAGCCTCCCGGACCCGGACAGCACCCATTCCGTGCCGGAAGCCGTGCAGTTGTTGAGGATGACATGACCACCTTGATAGGCGAGGCATTCGTTGGATTGATCCAGCCACTGGCCATAGGCACGGCCAACGGCAACCTTGTCGTCGAGGGCCAGGTCGGTAAAGGGTGCCTTCTTGGTCGTGCTGCCCAGTTTCTTGAAATGCCAGATCTGGTCAGCGCCGAACTGCGGAACTTCGTTGACGATCTGCTGGCCGAGCCCCTCTCCCGTCAGGCATGTCCCCTGGCCGTTGTTGTCACACACGGGGGTGGTGCCGACCGGCGTGACCTCGGGAGCGACATTCGAGGTACTCGCCGTTGCCATCGCCGACGACATCAGCATCAGTGCGGCCGCGACGGCGGTCACCAACGCTCCCCGCACATTCCATCGCGGATGGACCATTTCCGTTTCCTTCCGTAAGCCAATGGCCCGCGTCGCATGGCTCAGAAGTCGACACAAATTCGGGTGGATGCGCCGACCTCGCCACAGATTTCGTCCCCTGTCAGGACGGACCGTTCGAATCCGACGGTGAAATGTCCCCCGTGCCCCAGTTTGGCCGATGAGGTGTGCACCGCGCCGTTCCCAGTGTTGATGATCCTCCCGAAGGCGGTAGGCGCCGAGTTGTTGATCACGGTCGCCGACACGACGAACAGGCCATTATGGATCACCTCAAAGGTGATGCCGCCGGCGCTGCGGCCCGTCGCCACCGTGCCGGCGGGCTGGACCGTCGGGCCGGCGGTCGTGGCCGCGGCGGCCGGCAACGTGCCGCCCATGACGGCGGCCGCGACAGCGGCACCGGTCAGCAGGTAGCGGCCCGTGCGGCCGAAACGCGCGAATCCGATCATTGACTTCTCCTTCGAGATTCTTCGGTGGACGAGGCAACGCTGGCCGTATCGCCATCCCAAAACCCATCGCGCACCTTGAATCAGCTGACCACGCCTGCTAAACCGAAACCCCGGTTCGAACTGAGGGGGTCAGCGGCGGTGCGGTTTCGTCTGCTGGGTGTGGTCCACGCGGTAAGTGGCGATCGACCGGTCGATCTCGGCCATGGCCGCCAGCGTTGTGTGCTGGCGGTCTTGTTGGTCGAAGCCAATCGGTTCGTGTCCGTCGACCAACTCATGGAGCGGGTGTGGGGCGACGCTCCGCCGCAACGCGGCCGAGGAGTCCTCTACAGCTATCTGTCGCGCCTCAGAAGCGCATTCGCGGACGAACCGGACGTGACGATCGAACGGCGCTCCGGCGGCTACCTGTTCGCCGTCGACGAAGCGTCCGTGGACCTGCACCAATTCCGAGGTCTGGTCGACGAAGCGCGCCTGGCGACCGACGACGGACACGCGCTGGCTCTGTTCGACAAGGCACTGGGACTGTGGCGCGGAAGCCCGTTCGCCGATCTGGACACGCCATGGCTGGCCTCGGTGCGCGCGGCACTGGAGATGCAGCGAAGCGCCGCCGAACTCGACCGCACCGATGCCGCCCTCAGATGCGGCCAGCACGCTCAACTTCTGGCCGACCTGAATACCAGGGCGACACAACAGCCATTCGACGAACGCATCGCCGGTCAACTGATGCTCGCTCTCGCCGGTGCCGGTCGCCAGGCCGAAGCCCTGACCGCCTACCAGCACACCAGGCGAGCGCTGCTCGACCAACTCGGTCTGGAACCCGGCGCCGAACTTCGCCGGCTGCACGAACGTATCCTCGCCGGCACCACCGCAGCGGACACGCCGGGTCCCGGGGATTCCGCCCTGCCGGACGCGCGGCGACAGTTGCCCGCGCCACCGGCCCAGTTCATCGGTCGCGCGACCGAACTCGACATGCTCGGCGGCTTGGTCAGCGAGCCGGGTACGGAACCACCGGGGACGGTGGTGATCTCGGCGATCGACGGCATGCCCGGCGTCGGCAAGACCGCCCTGGCATTGCGCTTCGCCCATCTGGTCGCGGACCGGTATCCGGACCGGCAGATGTACGTGGACCTGCACGGCCACACGCCCGGCCAGCCGCCAACCGATCCCGCCGACGCACTGGCGGCGCTGCTCACCGCGGACGGTGTCGACGCACGCTACCTGCCGGGCAGTCCCGAGGGCAGGGCGGCGCTGTGGCGGGACCGGATGGCGGGTCGGCGAGTGCTGCTGGTCCTGGACAACGCGGCCAGCAGCGGCCAGATCAAGCTCCTGCTGCCGGGCACGGCGATGTGTCTGGTACTGATCACCAGCCGCCAGTTCCTGGGGGATCTGCCCTCCGGCACGGCCGAGCTCCAGTTGAACGTGCTGCCGGCCGCGGACGCGATCGAGATGTTCCTCGGCCTGGCACCGCGCGCGGCCGACGCGATGGTCGAGGTGGCCGAACTGGTCACGCTGTGCGAGTACCTGCCGCTGGCGATCACGCTGCTCGCGCGCCTGCTCACCCGGCACCCGGCCTGGTCGATGGGTGACCTGATCAGCCGTACGCGGGCACAACTGCTCACCGTTCGAGCGGAGAACCACACGGTCGCCGCCGCGTTCGAGCTCTCCTACCGGGCACTCGATCCCGACCAGCAGCGATTCTTCCGCCACCTCGGACTGCACCCCGGCATCGACATCGACCCGTATGCGGCAGCAGCACTCGCCGATGTGCCGCTCGATGTGGCCGCCGGCCACCTGGACACTCTCCACGCCCACCGACTGTTGGAGGAGATGTCGCCCGAACGGTTCCGCATGCACGACCTGATCCGCCGCTACGCCCGCACCCTGACCGAGGCGGACGACCCTGACCTACGGGACCGAGCCGTCGGCCGATTGCTCGACTACTACCGGTTCGCCGCGCTGGCCGCCGGCAGCCACGTGGCCCGTCGCTCCATCCCGACGGGTCCGCCGACAGGGTCGCCAACGAGCATGCCGGATCTCTCCGGCTGGAAACCCGCCCGAGCCTGGATGACCGCCGAACGACCGAATCTGGTGGCCTGCATCGAAGACGCCGCCACTCGCGGCGATCTGGACCGGCAGGTGGCGCTCACCGCGGCCATCGCCGCCCACCTGCGCATCGACGGCCCGTGGTCGTTGGGTATCCAGCTGCACGCCGCAGCGGCTGCCGCGGCACAGCGGTCCGACGACCAGCTCGGTCGGGCCGATGCGCTGGTCCAGTTGGGCGACCTGCGTCGGCTCACCGGTGACTATCCCGGCGCGACCGACGATCTGGAACAGGCGCGAGCGATCTACGCAGGCGTGGGCAACCGGATCGGTGAGTCGAACGCGCTGCTGTGCCTCGGCGAGGCGCTGCGGGCGACCGGCGACCTGGCGGATGCGACGGTAGTGCTGGAGCAGGCGCAATCCGGCTACGCCGTTGCGGGAGACCTGCCCGGCGAGGTGAACGTGCTGCTGGTACTGGGCACCCTGCGGCAGCTGACGAGTGCCTATCCGGCCGCGGTCGACGCGCTGACCAGTTCGATGATGGCCGCCCGCCGCGCCGGCAGCAGGCTGGTTGAGGCCGAGGCGCTCCGAAATCTCGGTGCCCTGCACAACCTGACCGGCGATCTCGCAGCGGCGACCCACACGCTTGAACAGGCTCTGAGCATCTCCACCGAGCTCGATGACCGGCTGGGTGCGGCCAACGCGATGTCAGCGCTGGGCAGGGTGCGGCAGGACGCAGGCGACCCGACCGACGCGGTCACCCTGTTGGAGCGAGCCCTCGTCATGTTCCAGGACCTCGGCAGCGGGTTGGGAGCCGCGAGGGCACTGGGCTGGCTCGGCGACGCGGTCCGGGCAACGGGCGATCTGCCCAGGGCCACCACTGTGCTCCAGGAAGCGCTGACGGCATTCGACAAGATCGGCCACCGTCATGGCGCGGCCAGCACACTGCAGAGTCTCGGCCAGTTGCACCACGACCTCGGCGACCTCCCGGCCGCCGAGGACCTGCTGATCCAGGCGCGCGACATCTACCACGACGTCTGTGACGCTCTTGGTGAGGCCCAGACACTCAACCAGATCGGGACGCTACGACTGGCAGGCGGCCAGCCGGGATCAGCGCGGCTGCACCATGTGAATGCGCTGGCCATCAGCGAATCCTCCGGCATCCGGGCCGAAACCGACCGGGCGCGGGAGGGCATCCGCCGGTGCGATGCGGCGCTGGCCACCGACCCGGCCTGAGACTTCCTGTTGGCCGTCCGGTCAGTCGGCCAGAGCAGGCGGCTGCCAGTCGTCGCCGCCGAACGTCCACGTCGGCAGGCGGATGCGAAGCAGCTTCCTGGCCTCCAACCAGTCCTCGACCGTGCTCCCTCGCAGTTGTTTGGGTCGCACGACGCCCTGCTCGATGTCGTATCCCCAGGTGAACCCGCACAGCGGCTCGACCACGGGGGTGAGCAGGCAGTCGGGTGTGTAGGTGAGGAACGTGCTGGCCCGGAACTCCACGTTGGGCGCGTCGGTCGCCGGCGTGTCGAACATGACGGGTTCGATGCCGAATGCCAGATACGGCGTGTTCGCCTCGCGGTACTGCGGCGCCACGTCCGGCACGATCCAGGTGGTCTCCGCGGCCGGATCGTCCCTGTCGACCATGGCGACCACCTGGATCCAGCCCAGGATGGCCGCATAGCCCTCGGCCGGGTACCGCACCCGTGCCTCGATCACCGGGAAACCACGGGCCACCTCGATGTCCCAGTCCCAGCCGAAGTACTGGAATCCCCAGCGCTCCGGATCGTCGTTGACTCCGTAGGTGATGGCGACACTGCCGTCGATACCGCGCAACGAGAAACCCATACCCGCCATGGACGGGCACACTACCGTCGGTCGGGTGAGCACAGCTGAGCCGACCAGACCGGACTTCGACGACGCCGCCCGCCGGTACCACCGCGAGCTGCACGTCTACTGCTACCGGATGCTCGGCTCGTTCGACGACGCCGAGGATCACGTCCAGGAAGTACTGCTCCGCGCCTGGCGGGCCAGGGACAGCTGGCGTGGGCTGGCCAGCGTCCGCGCCTGGCTGTACCGGATCGCCACCAACGTCTGCCTGGACACGTTGCGCAGCCACCAACGCCGGCCGTTGCAGCCCTACCCGGACGTGCTGCTCGACGAGTTGGTCAGTGATCAGCCCGGCCCGGAGTCACAGGCCGTCACGCGCGAGTCGATCTCACTGGCCTACCTGGCCGCGATCCAGCTGCTGCCGGCCAGGCAGCGGGCGGTGCTGATCCTGCGAGACGTGCTCGGCGAACCGGCCGACGAGGTGGCCGAACAGTTGGACAGCAGCGTGCCGGCGGTCAAGAGCGCACTGCAACGGGCCCGTGCCACCATGGCCGACCACCGCGCCGGAGCCACCACGGCGCCGTCGGACGACACCGAGCGTGAGCTGGTGCGGCGCTACGTCGCCGCGCACGAGCAGGCCGATCCGGAAGCGTTGATCGCGCTGCTCCGCGAGGATGTCCGCCTGACGATCCTGCCGGACGTCGGCGAATGGCGCGGCAAGCCGGACGTGGCCGCCGCGCTCCGGTCGGGCATGACCTCCCTGGGCGCCTGGCGCGTACTGCCGACCAGGGCCAACGGACAGCCAGCCGTCGTCGGCTACGTCCGCAGGCCGGACGACACCGCGTTCCGGCCGTTCGTGATCGGCGTGTTCGACCTGGACGGTGACCGAATCGTCGGTATGACCGCCTTCGAAGCGGCACACCTGGTCCCCGCGTTCGGCCTGCCGGACACGCTGTGAGGCGGGGGTTGCGGGTGGCCGGGCTGGTCAACGCCCGGGATCTCGGTGGTCTGCCGACAGCGACCGGCACCACCCCGACGGGCGTGTTCTACAGGTCGGAGAACGTCGACCAGATCACGCCGACCGGTTGGCAGGCCGTGTTCGACGCCGGTATCCGGACCGTCGTCGACCTGCGGCAGTCGTGGGAACGGGACAAGGACACCTCGCCACGGCCACCGTGGCTGACCACCGTGCACACCGACCTGGACGGGCTGGCCGAACATCCAGATTTCTGGGCCGACTACTGGGACAACGGCCTCGTCGCGACCGCGCTCTACTACCTGCCGCACCTGGCCGCGCTGCCGGGACGGTCGGTCGCCGCGCTGTCGGCGATCGTCAACGCACCAGAGGGCGGTGTGCTGTTCCACTGCATGGGTGGCCGCGACCGCACCGGCCTGATCGCACTGTTGCTGCTCGCCGCCGCCGGTACCGAACCGGACGCGATCGTCGACGACTACCTCGTCACCGTGCGACTGGGTGACACCCGTGCCGCCAGCGCGCACCGCAACAACGACGAACCGGAACTCAACGCGATCTGCGCCCGCCGCGGCACCACCACCGAGGGCGCGTTCCGGGCCGCCGTCGACGGCCTGGACCTGGACCGGGTACTGGCCGGCATGAGCGAGGACGACCGCGCGCTACTCCGGAACTGGCGCGGCCACATCACGTGAGCACGGCTCTCAGCCCTTCATCACCTTTCGGATCGCGTCCACCAACTGCGCCCTGGTGGGTTGCAGTGCCACGTCCAACTCGGGGGAGGCGCCGACCATCGCGCCGTCCGGGCGGGTGATCCGCTTCGGCGGCGCGACCAGGCGCATCTCCTCGGCCGCCGTGGCCACGATCTCGCCGCCGAGGCCACACGACCGGTTCGAGTCGTCGAACACGACGAGCCGTCCGGTCTTCTCCAGTGACGCGGCCAGCCCGGCCCAGTCGAACGGGTACACCGACCTCGGGTCGAACACCTCGACCGACGCCTCCCCCGCCAGTTCCTCGGCCACCGCCAGCGCGTCGTGCACCAGGTGGCCCATCGCGACCACTGTCACGTCGTCGCCGAAGCGGTGCACCCTGCCGACACCGAGCGGGATCGGTGCCAGTTCGGCGTAGTCCACGTCCTCCCGGACGCCGAGCACGGCCAGCGGCCCGAAGAACACCACCGGGTCGTCGTCCTGGATGGCCGTGGCGAGCAGGCCGTAGGCGTCGGTGGGCGTGGCCGGCAGCACCGTCTTCACACCCATGTGCGCGAACATGCTGTAGGGCTGGTCGGAGTGCTGCGCGCCCCACGCCGGACGCCAGCCGGCCGCCGGGCACAGGTACGTCACCGGCACGCTCAGCTGACCACCGCTCATCAGCCGGAACTTGTTGGCCTGGTTGGTGATCTGCTCGAACACCAGCAGCAGCAGGAACGGAATCTGGAACTCGACCACCGGCCGCCGACCGGCCATCGCGGCGCCGGTGGCGAAGTTGGTGAAGCCCTGCTCGGTGAGCGGCATCTCCAGCACCCGCTCCGGCCCGAACCGCTCCAGGAAACCCGCGGTGACGTTGGTCAACGCGAACTTCATGTCCTCGCCGAGCACGAACACCGACGGGTCCCGGTCCATCTCGTCACCGAGTGCCCGGTTCAGCGCCTTGAGATACGACAGTTTAGGCATCGCCGGCCACTCCAGCCCTGGCCCGAAGACCGTCCGTGTACATGTACTCCAAGGCATCCGCCGGGTCGGGCCGCGCGCTGGCCACCGCGAACGCCACCACTTCCTCGATCTCCGCCTCTACCTCGGCGTCGATCCGCGCCCGCACGTCCTCGGGCACCCTGGCGGCCTGGATGTCCAGCGGATCGCGCTGCCGCCACAGCGCGATCTCCTCCTCCGTGCGGTACTTCATCCTGGCTTTCAGCTCGAACGTGTGGTGCCCGTAGTACCGGTAGGTCGAGAACTCCAGCAGGGTCGGGCCGCCGCCGGACCGTGCCCGGTCGATCGCCTCGGTCGCGGCGGCCAGTACCACCTCGACGTCCTGGCCGTCCACTGTGGAGGACGGGATGCCGAATGCCTCGCCCCGACCGGTGATCGAGCCGGCCACCGCCGTGTCCACCGGCAGCGTCGTGGCGTAACCGTTGTTCTCGCACACGTAGACCACCGGCAGTTTCAGCAGCGCCGCCAGGTTGAACCCCTCCAGTAGTGCGCCCTGCGTGACGGCACCGTCACCGAAGAAGCTGACCACCACGTCCCGACTCCCACGCGCCCACGCGATCCCGGCCGCGATACCGGAGCCGTGGCCGACCGTGCCGGTTGCGTTGTACACGTTGGCACCCAGGTCGGACGGGTGGAACGAGCCGCCCCGCCCCTTGTCGATGCCGGTCACCCGACCGGCCATCTCGGCCATCACCCGGCGCGGGTCGCAGCCCTTGGCCAGCAGGTGGCCGTGGCCACGGTGGCTGCTCAGCACCACGTCGTCTGGAGTCAGCGTGGCGCACACGCCGGTGGCGATGGCCTCCTGCCCGACACACGGATGCACGCCGCTGGCGATCTCACCGGCCGTGACCAGGTCGACGGACCGTTCCTCGAACCGCCGGATGAACCGGATCGTCCGGTACAGGGAAGCGGCGTCAGTCATTGCCGCCGCCCAACGCGGCCAGCACACCCTCCGGCCAGGTCCGCGAGTCGGGGCCGTGGGCGTGGATCAGCGCCAACGCGATCCGCTCCATCCCGAACGCCATGCACGACGTGTTGCCGACCTCGCCGTCGCTGGTGAACCGGAACGCCTCGCCGAAGTGGTCCTTGTGGAAGTTCGCCGACGCGATCGCCTGCACGACACCGCCATCGACCGGCACCTTCAGCTCGTACTTCAGCTCCTGAAGTCGTTGTGCCGCTTGGTAGAGCTTCTTGCCCGGCCCGAAGAACGGGTCGTCGGCCACCTCGATCTCGACATGTAACCCGAGCGAGCCGAACCAGCCTGCCACCCGGTCCAGCCAGTGCCCACGCCAGGCGACGCAGTACTCCTCGGTGGCCGCGGTGACCAGCTCGACCATCCGGAACGACCGGAACCGACCGATCTCGCTGGTCGCCTCCTGCCGGAAACAGTTGGCCTCGACGGCGAACTTCCTCGGCCCGTCCAGCGCCTGGTCGGTGAGCGTGTCGTAGACCGGGTAGCACGCGGCCGGCAGCAGCACGAGGTCGCTGATCTCCTGCCGTGCGTGCCATGGGCCGCCCTCGTCGACCAGTGGCGCCAACTGACCCCACGTCCGGCCGTCGCCGGTGTAGCTGTGCACGGTGCCCAGCAGGTGCGGGAACGTCTTCACGTAGCCGGCGTGTTCGATGGTGCGCCGGGAGATCACCGGCGGAATGGTCAGCCGCCGGAACGGCTCGTCGGCCGCCATCGCGGCGATGCCCTGGCGCAGCAGCGCGATGATCGTCTCGAACGAGGCGGGGAACAGGTAGACGCCGGGCGCGTCGGTGGCCAGCGGGCGGCCGGCACCGATGTCACCGTTGACGTGATCGGCTACACCGACGTGACCGCCGGCCTGGATGTCGAACATTGCTCCACCGCCATCATCTCGGGTTCGAGGAAAACTTCCTGGTCAAGTTCGTAGTCCAGTTCGGCGGGCCACCAGTGCCGGACCACGTCGCAGTGGTGTGCCCCGTCCAGCGCGACGGAGATCCGGAACCCGGTCGGCGCCGGCAGGTCGCACACCAGGTACGGGCCGGGCAGCGAACCGCCGTCGTCCCGCACCAGCACGCCGCCGGAATCGGCGCGCGTGCCCAGCACGGGCAGCCGCAGGCCGGGCATCAGCCGCCCGCCGGTCACCTTCAGGCAGGCTTCCTTGCGGGTCCACAGCAGACCGAACCGCCGCACCCGCTCGGCCGGGGTCTCCCCCGTCACCACCAGCCGGGTCTCCTCCGCGGTGAAGAACCGCCGCGCCAGCCGGACCGCCTGGGTCGCGTCGGGCAGCTGCTGGAGGTCCACACCGCAGCGCCTGCCCTCGGTGATGGCCAGCACCGCCAGCTCACCGGAGTGCGACATGCTGACCTGGGTGTCACCTGGGGTGCCGGTGAGTTCGGGTTTGCCGTGCGGACCGCGCCGCCAGCCGATCCGCTCGGCCGGCACGGACAGCCAGTGCCCGATGACCACCCGCGCGATGCCGTGCGCCGCGATGAACCTGCGGCGATGGTCGTCCATGGCCAGGCCGGCCGCCCTGCGCTGCTCGTCGGTGTCCAGCACCCTGGCCAGACCGGTCAGGTCGGCCGCCGGCAGGTCCACTCGCATCAGCCACACGTGCACCGTCATGCCGGCACCCGCGCGGTGACATCCACTGTGGACAGCGAAAGGTAGCGCAGCGCGGCGTCGTACTCGGCCAGCAGCACCAGTCTGCCGTCGGCCCGCCAGTCGGCAAGGCCACCGGCGAGCGTCCACCACGGTCCGGTGAACGGCTGGCCGGGCGACGCCAGCACGACGCGGTCGGCCAGCGTCCCGTCCACGAAGTGGGCCAGGCCGCCACCGAGCACCAGCGTCACGTCGGACCGGCCCGAGGACAGCGCGGCGACGTTGTCGGCCAGCAACGCGCCGGCCAGCGCCGGGGACACGTCGGCGTGCTGCCGGACCACGAGCGACCCGCCGACGGGCGACCGCTCGCACAGCAGGGCGACGGCCGAGTGCCGGTCAGGGATGACGGCGGGCTCGGCAGGCTCGTAGTGCAGCGCGGACTGCTCGGCCACCAGCAGCAGCGCCCGCCGGCACATGCCGGACCTGGCGTACTCGCCGATCAACCGCAGCGCGGTGAACGCTGCGGCCGCACCCTGGTCGCACACCGCGAACGCCATCGGGTCACCGGGACACACGTCACTGAGATACGCGGCGGTGGCGCGGCCGAGCCGGATGTCGTGGATGCCGAACGCCAGCACCAGCAGGTCCACCGGCTCGTCGGCGGTCACCGTGTCCTGGATCAGCGCCTCGGCCATCTCGCCGTAGGATTGGCCCGCGCCTGCGTCCAGCAGGTCGTCGCGCAGCGGCAGGCCGTACGGGCGGACCATGTCGGCCAGGAACAGCCGCAGCTCGGGGTCGAACGCGGCCGGTGACATGCCGTCGAACGTCCGGCGCCGCGCCCTGGTGACGCGCAGCGAACCGAACGGCGGGTCGTCGCCCGTGTCCACCGGCGGTCCCCCGGTGTACATCCTGCTCACTCGTCCGTGATCGCGTGGGCGGAGACGAAGTCGGCGAGGGTGCCGATGGACGTCAGGTCGTTCTGGTCGATCTCCTCGACGTCGATCTGGATCTCCAGGTCCTCCTCCAGCTCCAGCAGCAACTCCAGGGTGCTGGCCGAGCTGAGGCCGAGCTCGTCGAACAGCCGCGTCGCCTCCGGCATGGCCGGCACGTCACGCTTGAGCACCTTCGGCAGCAGCGTGCCGATGCTGTCCACGACCCGCTGCCGGAGTTCGGTGTCCGGCTCTACGGTGGTCTGCTCCATCACACTGGTCCCATCTGCTGTCTAGTGCTGGAAAACCATGGCCGAGAAGATCGCGCCAAGCCCCGCCGCGGCGACCAGGTACGTGTCGCCCTCTCGCAGCAGGTCGCGCTCGACCGCAGTCTGGTAGTTGATGAACGGGTCCGCGGCGAAGTTGTGGCCGGTGAGCGGCACGTTGTCCAGCACCACCCGGTCGATCGGGAAGCCGATCCGCTTGCACATCCGGCGCCACGACACCACGTTCACGTTGTGCGGCAGGATGAGGCTCAGCTCGTCCAGCCGCAGCCCGGCCCGCTCCACGGCGCCCAGGATCACCTCGGCCAGTGCCTCCGGGTACTCCTTCTGGAACCTGGCCAGCAGGTCGGCGTCCTCGACCAGCCTGCCGTCGAAGTCACCCCGGATCCGGCTCACGTAGGACAGCAGCCGGTCCCGCCTGCCGTCCGCGGACACCAGGCACGCCGAGGCGCCCTCGCCGAACACCGACGTCTCGGGCACGAGTTCGGCGTCCCTGGTGAAGGTCTTCTCACCGGCCAGTACCAGCGCCAGCGCGCCCGGTTCGCCGTCGGTGGTGAGCAGCCGACCCGCGATGTCCACGGCGAGCAGCCCGGTGGCGCACGCGTGGTGGGTCACCGTGAAGGCGATGGCGTGGCCGAGGCCGAGCGTGCGGCACAGGTCGTGCAGCGGGTTGAGGGGGTAGGGCACGGCGACCGGCATGCCGCGCGCGTACAGCACGTAGCGCACCCGGTGTTCCTGGCCGCGCAGCTCGGTCAGCCCGGCGACGGCGCCGTGCAGCAGGTCGAGCAGGGTGCCGTCCGCCCGGCACACCTCGGCCAGGCCGTGGAACCGACGGAACACCTTGACCTGGCGCTCGCTGAGGTCGAGCCGATCGGCCAGATCCTCGATCGGCACCCGCGCGCTCGGCAGGTACGCGGCCACCGCGTCCAGGGCCGTCACACCGACGCCCGTTCGCCGTGTACACCCGTGGCCACGGTGGCGTCCCCGGCCGCGTCGACGACGACGGCCTCCAACGTGCGCAGTACGGCTTCCATGTCGGCGGGCGACAGTTCGTGCGTGTCGGCCCTCATGCTGAACTCGACGCCGTCCGGCGCGTCGTCCACGTCCAGGTACAGCGGTGGCTGCCGCACCGTCGTGTGCGGACCCCAGGACACCTCGCTGTCGGCCACCGCGGCCAGGATCTCGGCCATCGTCGGCACCGGCTCGCCGTCCCGGCCGCGCTCGGCGTCCCTGCGGTCGTTGAAGTAGCAGCCGAGGTCGATCTCGGCGCCGCGTTCCTCGTTCACCCTGGCCACGAGCGCCGCCCGCTGCACCGGGTCGTAGTACGCGTTCAGGTAGGTCGACATGGCGGCCTGCACCGCCCGGCCGACCGCCTCGTCGAACGTCACGTCGGCGACGTCCAGCAGGCACGGGCTGGCCTGGGCGAGCGGGCTGACGGACTCGGCGAACCCGGGCCGGAACCGGTTGCTGACCGCGAGCTGGAGCACCACGGGGTTGTTGCCGGCGGTTCGCGCCAGTGCCACCGCGTACGCGGCCAGCAGCACTGGTGACGTGTCGGTGCCGTTGCGGGCCGCGATCAGCCGCATCGCCCGGTCGGCTGCCGGCGAGTGGTACCGGATCGACCAGTAGCGCGGCTCCCGGTGATCGGTGGAGCCCGCGAACCGCCGCGGTGACGCGGTCCGCAGCGCCCGCTCCCAGTGCCGTAGCGCGCTGTCGGTCATCCGCTGGGCCGGCGGCCTGGCCTGCTGCGCCGCCAGCGCCAGCGGCTGCGTCGCGGTGACCGGCTTCGCCGGGTCCATTGTGGAGACGTCGGTGATCAGCACGGCCAGCCCGTGGGCGTCGATGGCGAGGTGGCTGTACACCGCGACGGAGAACGTGGGCACGCCATCGCGGCACACCGCCGCCATCCGCAGCGGCCATTCGTTCGCGTAGTCGAAATCGGTGCTCTCGTAGCGAATCCGGATCTCCTCGGCCAGTTCGGCCGGGTCCTGATCGCCTGCCTCGAAGACTTCCAGCGGTACCTCGCCGGACTCGGACACCACCTGGTACACGTGCTGCGGGTCGCCGTCGGCGTCGAACGCCAGCCGGGTGCGCAGCGACTGGTGCCGGCTCATCACGAAGCTGAGCGAGTCGACCAACTGGGACACGTTCAGCCCGTCGGGCAGCGGGACCACACCGCCGAGGAAATCCGAGGCACCCTGGTACACGATGGAGCGCCAGATTCCGCGCTGCGCCCAGGTGAGCTCACCCCGACCGGCACCCTCTCCGCGGAATGAGACAAGGATCTGATGAGCCATGTCGTTCTCCCCGCGTTGTTCATCAGATCGTCAATTAGTGCCCGGACGCATTCTTATTAGTGCGCCGAAATCTGTCAATACTCGACGGATGCCGCCTTTCGTGACAACGAACGGGTCCCTACCTGCGCATCCGGGTCGAGTACCGCGGCCACAAGTACGTCCTCGATGCGCAGCATCATCGATTCCATCTCGGCAGGCGGCATCCGGTGGGTGTCGGCACACATCAGGTAGTCGAACGTGTCCGGTATGTCGTTCACGTGGAAGAACACCGTGTGGTCGTAGAGCTCCATCGGCTCGTCCCAGCGCAGCACGGTCGCCGCGCGGGCGGCCTCGATCTCGGCTCTGGTCGGTTCCCGCTCCAGCGGCGGCGGGTTGAGGAACTTCCGGCGCCGGTCGTTGAAGTAGCAGTCGATGTCGATCTCCTCGCCGCGCTCGGCGGCGACCGAGGCCAGCATCTCCTCCATCCGGAACGGGTCGTAGTAGGAGTGCTTGCCGGCTCGCGTTGACGCCTGCCACGCCCTGCTCACGACCTCGTCGAACGTGCTGTCGGCGACGTCGACGACACCGAGACAGGCCTCCGAGATCGGTGCCACCGCGAGCGCGAGACCGGGCCGGAACCGGTTGTTCACCACCAGCTGCGCCACCGCCGGGTTGACGCCGGTGACCTCGCTGAACGCGACCGCGAACGCGGCCAGCAGCACCGGATTGGTGTGCACCCGGTTGCGCGCCGCGATGGCCCGACCGGCCAGGTAGGAGGCCCGCGAGTCCAGGTTGACCTGCCACCAGCGCGGTGTCCTCGGGTCGGGTGAGACGTTGTAGCGCCGCGCCGGGATCACCCGGACCAGCCGCTCCGCGTACCGGATCGCGGCCTCGCTGTGCCGGATCGTGCCCGGCCTGCGCTGCTGTGCGACCTGCGCGATCGGGGTCAGGCCGAGCACCGGCCCGGTCGGCTCGCCGGTCGCCGGGTTCATCGAGGCCAGGTCGGTGACCAGCGCGTCAACGCCGTGCACGTCAGCGGCGATGTGGCAGTACACGGCGACGATGTGGGTCACCGAGTCGCCACGGCAGATCGCCGCCATCCGGATCGGCCACTCGGCCACGTAGTCGAACGGTTCGGCGTAGTACCGGTTCATGGTCTGTTTCGCCACGTCGGCCGGGTCGTCCGCGCCGACCTCGATGACCTCCAGCGGCACCTCGCCGGACGTCGCGATGTGCTGGCGGAGCACGCCGTCGTCGCCGAGCACGATGTGGGTGCGCAGCGTCTGGTGGCGGTTCATCACGTAGCGCAGGATGTTGACCGAGGTCTCCAGCGTGGTGCCCGGCGGCACGGCGACGTAGTCGCCGACCGGCAGCGAACTGCCGGCGTTCGTCATCGACTGCCAGATCGAGTGCTGGCCCCAGGACAGCTCCTCGTCGATCCCGCCGTCGTCCGTCGCGAATCCGACGATGATCCGGTACACCATGGTCGTCTCCTGACTCGGTCAAGCAGCGCAGCGCAAATATGCCGTCACTCCGGCACGGACACAAGACATCGAATGCCTCAACGATTGCGATGTCCGGTTGACTCGGCGACCATTGCAAAGAAATGTGCAATCTCCGATGACGCCTCGCACGGTACGGTTCGGCTATGACGGCGTCGGAATCATCGGACACCGCTGGAGAATTGTTCGCGGAGATCGCCGGGATACTGGCCGAGGTGACGGGTGTCGATCCCCCGGCCGCACCGGACGTGACGTTGGAGGGCGATCTCGGGCTGGACAGTCTCGACGTGGTCGACCTGGCGGTGCGGCTGCACGAGCGCTACGGCGTCGACCTGCTGGCGTTTCTGGCCACGCTGGACGTGGACGGACTGGTCGGGCTGACCGCGGGTGAGCTGACCGAGCATGTCGCGGCGGCGGCAGCGTGAGCCGGTACCTGTTCGTGTCGCTTCCCCTTGCCGGGCACGTGAATCCGGCAGCGGCGCTGGCCAACCAGTTGGTCACCGATGGCCACGAGGTGGCGTGGGCCGGGTCGGAGCTGATGCTGCGGCCGATGCTCGGCCAGGACGCTGTGATCCTGCGGACCGGTTCGCGGTTGTTCCGGGAACAGGGTGGCGCGGGGATCGCGTCGATCCGGTCGCTGTGGGCGCGGTTCATCGTGCCCTACGCCAAGTTCATCCTGCCCGGTGTGGACAGGGCGGTGCGGGAGTTCCAGCCCGACGTGCTCGTGGTGGACCAGCACGCGATCGGCGGCGCACTCGTCGCGGAGCGGCACGGCCTGCCGTGGGCCACGCTGGCCGTCTCGGCGATGGAGCTGACGCAGCCGTACCGGGACCTGCCGAAACTGGTCCAGTGGCAACAGGACCAGCTCGTCGCACTGTGGACGGGAGCCGGCCTGCCCGTCGAGGACTACTGCGACCTGCTGTACTCACCGCACCTGGTATTGGCCCAGACCACTTCGGCGTTGACCGGTCCGCTGGACACCGGACCACACGTGCGACTGGTCGGGCCGCTGACGGCGGAGCGTCCGGCACCGTCGTTCCCCTACCAGTGGCTCGATCCGGACCGCAAGCACGTCCTGGTCACCATGGGCACCCTCGCCGACGACCTGTCGGCCGACTTCTACCATCGGGCGCTGGCCGCACTCGGTCCGTTCGGCGACACCATGCAGGTGATCGTCGTCGCGCCGCCGAGCGGGCTGCCGTCGCCACCGGACAACACCATCGTGGTGCCCAGGGTGCCGCTGCTGCCGCTGCTGCCGCACATCGACACCGTCGTCGGCCACGCGGGCGTGAACACGACGTCGGAGACGCTGGCGGCAGGTGTTCCCCTTGTGCTGGCACCGATCCGACACGACCAGCCCGAGATGGCCAGGCAGGTGGTTGCCGCCGGGGCCGGGGTCCGGGTGCGGTTCCGCAGGGTCCGGCCTGCCGAACTGGCCACCGCGGTGACCACCGTGCTCGGCGATCCGTCCTACCGGGCCAACGCCGTGCGGATCGGCGAGTCGTTCCGTGCCGCGGGTGGCACGGCGGAGGCCGCGCTGTGCCTGGCCGGATTGCAGCAAACCATGTCCGACCGGCGCCGATCGTTGTCCGGCGCCGGATGAAAGCCATAGCCTGGCGCGCGGCAGTCCGTTGCTGGCGCACGCCGGCCCTAGCGGCATCCGGAGCACATCGTCATGATCGAAACCAAGGGACTGCGCAAATCCTTCCACATCGGCAAAGGCCGCAAGGCAGCCACGGTGGACGCGGTGCGCGGTGTCGACCTGAAGGTCGGTGACGCCGAGATCTTCGGCTTCCTCGGCCCGAACGGCGCCGGCAAGACCACCACACTGCGGATGTTGACCACGCTGCTCGAACCGGACGACGGTGAAGCCGTCGTGGCGGGTGCCGATCTGCGCACCAACCCGGCAGGTGTGCGGCGGCTGTCCGGGTATGTCGCCCAGGGTGGCGGCACCGTGGACGACGCGACCGCCCGCGAGGAACTGGTGTTGCAGGCGAGGATGTACGGCATCGGCAAGGACGAGGCGGAACGGCGGGCCAAGCAGGCGCTGGACGCCTTCCAGCTCACCGACTTCGCTGACCGCAAGTGCCGTACGTACTCGGGCGGGCAGCGGCGGCGGGTGGACATCGCACTGGGTGTGATCCACCAGCCCAAGGTGCTGTTCCTGGACGAACCGACGGTCGGTCTTGACCCGCAGAGCCGCGCCCGGATGTGGGACGAGGTGCGCAGGCTGCGTGCCGACGGGATGACGGTCTTCATCACCACGCACTACCTGGACGAGGCCGACGCGCTGTGTGACCGGCTGGCCATCATCGACAACGGTGAGATCGTCGCCGAAGGCACCCCGGACGACCTGAAGCGCGAGATCGCGGGCGATGTCGTCACGGTCGACGTGAACGGCTCGGCACCGCAGGCGGCCGAACTGCTCGACGGCAGTGCGTACATCCGCAAGCTGGAGATCGAGCAGGACAAGGGCCTGCGGCTCTTTGTGGACGACGGCGCCCTGGCGATCCCGCAGATCATGCGCGCGCTGGACGGCTCGGACGTCCAGTTCGGCGGCATCGGCCTGAACCGGCCCAGCCTGGACGACGTCTTCCTGACCAAAACCGGCCGTTCCCTTCGGGACTAGAGGGGCCCTGTCGCGCCAGCGACGAGGGAGCGCCCGGCGCGAAGCGACGTTCGATCAACATCAACCGCCAGGAAGGCCGATCACGTTGACTGCTACCGCCGAACTGGCCGACATCGCTCCGGTCGGGCGCTCGTCCGCCGTGCCGCAGCAGGGACCGCTGAAGTTCCTGCGGGACACCTGGCTGGTGTTCCAGCGGCAGAACCTGCTGGTGGTCCGGACCCCGATCCGCCTGGTGATCGGGTTCGCCCAGCCGATCTCGTACCTCCTGCTGTTCGCACCGCTGCTGAAGTCGGCGCTGGGTGCGAGCACCTATGCCGAGGCCTACCGCGTCTATGTGCCGGGGCTGTTGGTGATCCTGGTGCTGCTCGGCGGTTTCTTCACCGGCTTCGGGCTGTTGTACGAGTTGCAGACGGGTGTCATCGAACGCTCCAGGGTCACCCCGATCAGCCGGATCGCACTGTTGTTGGGCAGGGCGCTGAGCGAAGTCGCCACACTGATGGCGCAGGCCGTGATCATCACGCTGATCGCGATCCCCTTCGGACTGACGGTGTCCATCGGCCCGCTGCTGCTGGCGTACGCGCTGCTGATCCTGATGGGCATCATGGCGGCGTCGGTGTCCTATGCGGCCGCACTGCTGATCCGCAGCCCGGCGGCGCTCGGCCCGATCATCAACGTGGTTTCGCAACCACTCGCGCTGCTGTCCGGTGTGCTGCTGCCGCTGGCGTTGGCACCGCACTGGCTGCTGTCCATCGCCAGGTGGAACCCGTTCTACTGGGCCACGAACGGCACGCGGGCGCTGTTCACCGGGAACGTCGGTGACAACTCGGTGTGGGAGGGCGCGGTCATCATGGCCGTGCTGGCCACGCTGGCCGTCATCTGGGCGACGAGGCTGTTCGCGCACCGCGTGCGCTGAGTCACGTTTGCCCAGCTCAGGGCACGGGTGGTCGAAACAGGCGTAACTTGGCCGACATGCGGTTCGGTCTGATCATGTACCCGACCCACCGCGCGATGGATCCGGCCGGCCTGGGACGCGCGGCCGAGGAACGCGCCTTCGAATCCCTGTTCTTCGCCGAGCACACGCACATCCCCACCAACAGCCGCCGGCCAGGCACCGACGGAAACCAGCCCCTGGACGGCTACGCGCACTCCTACGACCCGTTCGTGGCGCTGAGCATGGTCGCCGCCACCACGAGCAGCATCAAGCTGGGCACCGGGGTCTGTCTGGTGGCTCAGCGTGATCCCATCATCACGGCCAAGGAGGTGGCCAGCCTGGACCACCTGTCCGGCGGCCGGGTGCTGTTCGGCGTCGGCGCGGGCTGGAACCGGGAGGAGATGGCCAACCACGGCACCCACCCGGCCGACCGGATGGCCGTACTGGCCGAGCGGATGCACGCCATGCGGGAGATCTGGACCAACGACCGGGCCGCCTACCACGGCCGGTACGTCAACTTCGACGCGATCTGGTCGTGGCCCAAGCCGGTGACGAAGCCGTACCCGCCGATCCTGGTCGGCGGCAACGGGCCTGCCGTGGAGGACCGGGTGCTCGACTTCGGCGACGAGTGGTTCCCGCAGGGCGTCACGCGGGACAACGTCGGCCCGTTCGCGAAACGCGCCGCGGCACTGCAACGGCGGGCCGGCTCGCTGGGTCGAGGTCCGGTGCCGATCACGCTGTTCGGCGCACAGCCGGACCCGGTGTCGATCGAGGCGTACGAGGCGGTCGGCGTGACGAGGTGTTTGTTCGTGCTCGCCGAGCAGGACCGGGAGCGACTGCTGCCCACGTTGGACCGGCTGGCGGATGTCGTCGGGGACGTCAAGCTCAGTTGACCGCCAGTTGGTGATTTCCCAAGCGTGACAAGGTTTTCGGTAATGCCGTGGGCAAAGCGGCGGATACCCCGACGGGCCACCAGCGGCCCAGCCACGGTGCGGTCGTCCGGAACGCCGTCGTCGACGTCCTGCGCAACGGTGCTGTCACCAAGTCCGCCACCACGAACAACAGCGGCAACGTCGTCATCCCCGTGACAGTCAACGTGGGGACCTCCGTGACGTTCAACCTGAAGTTCTTCGGCAACAACACCTTCGGCCCGAGCGAAAGCATCCCGCTCACGATCACGGTCATCAGCTGATCCGGCCGTGGGCGGCAGTGCCGGCCACGGCCGTCCACCAGCCGGCACCGCCATGCGGACAACAGCGGCTACTCGGCACCCGCGTAGCCGTGCGCGATGATGAACTGCTCCCAGTCGGCGGGTGTGGTCAGCCGCGGCTCGTGCGCCATCGGCACGTCCAGCCCGGCCTTCAGGTAGATCCATGCGGCGAGTGAGCTGCACACGACGTGCCCGGGCGGGCCCTGGCCCTTCCAGTTCTGCGCCCACGCGTCCTGCACGCCGACGGCACTCATCGCGTCCGCGACGATGCCGGTCCAGTCGTACGGCGTGCCGAGCATGCCCCGAGCCACCGTCGCAATCTGGTCACGCTGCGCAGCCGTCTTGGGCTGCCCGATGTTGTTCGTCGTGTACGGGCTCGCCAGATAGTTGTGCGCATCCGCCCAGCCCACACCCCCTGGCCTGCCCTCCACCACCCACCACACCCCGTTGGCGTCCTTGTGGTGCACGACCGCCACGTGGTTGTCCAGGTTGGGTTCGTCCAGCAGCGCGGCCCCCAGCCGGATAAGTCGCGCGGCCCAGTCCGTACCACGCACCACCAGCACGTCACCGACTTCGATCATCGCCGCTCCTCAGGTCAGGTCCTGCTTCCTGAGTTGCCTTCGCGTTGATATTGCACACAGTTACCGTTACGCTGGGTCATCACCCACTTGGCCCAGCACCACTGCCCGGCTTACTCCGTGCAGGCCGGATCGCCCGGCTTGGTGCGGACCTTGGCCAGCAGTCCACGCAGCATCGCCAGCTCGCTCGCGTCGAGATCGGCGAACAACTCCCGATCCACGCCGGCCAGCACACTCCGCACGTCGGCCACCGCCCGTTCACCCTTCGCGGTGATCGCCACGATGTGCCGGCGCCGGTCGGCCGGATCACGACGGCGTTCGACCAGCTCGCCGTCCTCAAGATCGTTGAGGATGCCGACCAGCACGCTGGGGTCGACGCCCATCGTCTCACCAAGCGCCTGCTGGCTCATCCGGCCGGCGTCGGCCAGGCTCAGCAGCGTGCTGCCCTGCCTGGGCGAGTAGCCGATCGCGGCGAGTGCGTCCCGAATCCGGGCGTTCGTGATGCCACCGTGCCTGGCGAGCAGAAAGCTGACCCGGTCGGCGCCGTCCTGCTCAGCCATCGGATTACCCTATCACCGGAACGATAGCTGCACTCCATCAACCATTGATGCCCGCAAACTATCTGATACTGTCGGAGACATGGCTGGCGAGACCACTGAGACCCACCCCGCGGGCGAGCACCTGGTCGCGGAACTGCTGTGGGTGCACAAACTGCTCCGCGCCGACATCGCCACCCTGCACGGCATCGCCGCCGACATCACCACGGGCGCGTCCGGCACCGACGTGACCACCGCACTGGGCGAACTGCGTGCCAGGAGCCCGCTCTGGGGGCTGCGGATCAACTGTCTCCGGTACTGCCGCTTCGTGCACGCCCACCACGGCGCCGAGGACGCGATGCTGTTCCCCCGGCTGCGCGCGACGAATCCGGCGCTCGGCCCGACGGTGGATCGGTTGGAAGCCGATCACCGGAAAGTTTCCGATCTGCTGGACCGCGTCGAGGAACTGGCCAACGGGCTCGAAACCGGCACCGACGAGCACCGACCGGAACTGGTCACGGCGCTGGCCGAACTGTCCACCCATCTGCTGGCACATCTGGACTTCGAAGAGGAGTCGATCACCCCTACACTGCGGCGGTGGCAGACCGGTCTGTGGTGAACACCAACCCGAAGCGTTACGCATCAGTCGTCCGACTGCGCCCGGAACACGAGGCGGAATACCGTCGGTTGCATGCCGATGTGTGGCCCGGGGTACTGGCCGCGCTGCGCCGCGCCAACATCGGCAGCTACTCCATCTTTCTGCGTGACGGCCTGCTGTTCTCCTACCTGGAGTACACCGGTACGGACTACCCGGCGGACATGGCGACCATCGCCGAGGACCCGGACACCCAGCGGTGGTGGCAGCTCACCGATCCCGGTCAGGAGCCCGTGGACAGCGCCGAGCCCGGGCAATGGTGGGCGCCGTTGACCGAGGTCTTCCACCTGGACTGACCGTCCCCACCCGTAGGGTGGGACCACATGCACGACAACGCACTGACACCCGTTCGCCTGTAAGGAATCGCCTGTGCCCGAAGCCACCCAGACCCGCGCCGCGCAGAACCGCGCGGCCACGGGCCGGCAGGCCGCGGAACCGACGCTGCTGTATCTGCTCAAGCAGGTGGAGTTGGCGGTCCGGTCGCATCTGGACGACCTGCTCCGGCCAGCCGGACTCACCGCGTTGCAGTACACCGCGCTGACCGTGCTGGAACGACGCCCCGACCTGACGTCGGCCCAATTGGCGCGCAACTCGTTCGTCACCGCCCAGACCATGGCCGACATGGTGACGACACTGCGCGATCGCGGCCTGATCGAACGGCGCCGGGATCCGGATGACCGGCGCAGGCTGGTACTCGCTCTCACGTCGGCGGGCAGGCGCCTGCTCGGCCGTTACCGCGGCAAGGTCGCCGCGCTGGAAGCGGACATGTGTGCCGGCCTGACCAACCGGCAGTCCGTCGAACTGCGCAGGAGCCTGCTTGCCTGCCGCGCCGCGCTGGGCAGCCACCCGCCGCACTAGGGAGCGAATCGGGTAGGAGGACCGGGTCGCCCGGTCCTCCTCCCACACCACCGGACATGCGGGCCCGCATCCGGCGGTTCGTCAGGCCGTGGGTCTGAGCCTATGCCAGGTGTAGCTGAGTGTTTTCAGGCCGAGATCGTCCCAGTGCTGGTTGGGCAATG